>CBDUCK010000063.1:0-13193 GCA_965365635.1 uncultured Muriicola sp. | reverse complement strand
CCACAAAATAGGTGATAATGTGTGGACTTTCCAGCGTAACATTACTTATAATCGTGGGGGCATAAACAAATGGAAAAATATAGATAAATAATTTACAATACGCTTTCAGGCTTATAGGTGTGCGATGGGTATTTATAGCATGCAAATTCTCGAGCGATTCGTGTAAGTCTTTCATAAAGCGAAAAATACGGTCTCGTAACTTGGTGGATATATTGGCATCATTGGTTTGAACAAAGGTATGCACCTGGTTAATTATATAATCGAGATCTGCAGTGATTTCGCTATTACTTTTTAAATGCTCCATTGTCTTTTCGCTGATTTCCACCAGGATAGCGGACATTTCCTTTTTTCGCTCTTCGGGCAATTGATTGGTGCTATTTATAAAATAATGAACTGTTTTTAAAGCACTTCTAAATTTACTTAAATGCTCCAGCGCCTTTTCCCTTCTTCTAAAAGACCCACGTATCGTAAAAACTAATGGAAAAACAATGGCAATACTAAGAAGTGTCAAATCAACATAATACGTTATGTTGAAATAAAAACACACGAATGTTGTGAGGATAGAAATCCCTAAAACAACGAATGTTCTAATATTTATTATGGATAGGTATAGTTTAATAATCAGAAATGTATTACCTTATAAAAGTAAATCTAACCACAATATCGTGAATAAACAAACATTATCCCTATTCGTTTTGTTCCTGTCCGTAGTATCAAATTCTTTAATCGCACAGGAAGCACAGGAGACAGCAAAAACTGAAAAAATAACCGCTCTTTTTAAAGATCAAACGATTTTGCCATTACGAATGAGTTTTTTTAACAAGGAATTGTAGTGTAATACCAATGACAGTACCTATTTACTGTCTCGCATTTATTACATGGATGAAGGGGCTTGGGATTCTATTGAAGTGAAAATACGAGCACGTGGAAATTTTCGCAGGGAGCATTGTTATTTCCCTCCCTTAAAAGTAAAAATAAAGAAAGCTGTAGCTAAAGAAACGCTTTTTAAAGGGAATAAGGAATTAAAGGTTGTATTGCCCTGTTATTCTGCCGAAAACACTTACGACAATATTGTAAAGGAATATATGGCGTATAAAATGTATGAATTGATCTCTCCGTATCACTACAAAACAAGAATGGCGAATATAGAACTCACAGAATTAAGGGGGAATAAAAGCAAAACACATCAGCTGAAAGCTTTTTTAATTGAGGACCTGGATAAGGTAGCCGATCGTCATGATGCTAAAAAAATGAAACGATCGGTGCATCCATTGCAACAAGATGACCTCTGTTCTGTACAAAACGATTTTTTCCAGTATATGATTGGGAACACAGATTTTTCAGTAGCCTACCAGCATAATGAAAAACTAATCTTTACCTCAGACAATAAAACCATGCCAGTGCCCTATGATTTTGACATGTCTGGCCTGGTGGACGCAAGTTATGCTGTGGTGTCGCAAGTACAGAACGAGACGCTAACCATAGAAGAAGTAACGGATAGACTTTTCAGGGGTTTTAAAAGAGACGAAGAGGTGTACCAAAAAGTTCGAAAGCAATTCCTGGACAATGAGCAAAAGCTGTATGCGGTTATGGAAGATCTTAAAGATAATTTTGATAATTCCAAAGAATATGACATTGCCAGAAATTTTATAGAGGACTTTTTTAAGGTGATGAAAAACGACACGAAGTTTGCTAATGAAATAATCAAAAAAGCCCGGACAAAATAATAATCATGTATCAGTTTATGTAAGAATATATAAAGTATTGATAATATGAATATTATATTTCATTAAAAAAGTATTTTACCTAACCAAAGGCTCTAGAATTTTCCAGACATTGTTAGCTACAATTTTTTGTCCTTCTTCCGTAGGATGAATCCCGTCCTCCTGGTTTAAATCGGGATTGCCAGCCACATTTTCAAGCAAAAAAGGGATTAAGGCGGTATTGTTTTTTTTAGCCAATTCCGGAAAAATACGTTTAAAATCAGTGGTGTAGGCAGGGCCCATATTAGGTGGTATTTGCATCCCTGCTAAAACAATACGTGTGTCAGGATTGGTTGCTATAACAGCATCAATAATGGCCTGAAGATTTTCACGAGTTTCTTCTAATGGTATTCCACGTAATCCATCGTTGGCACCAAGTTCGAGAACAAAAATGTCGATTTTTTGATTTAGCAACCACGATACCCTGTTTTCGCCACTGGCAGTTGTTTCACCGCTTAATCCGGCATTAATCACTGTATAATTTAGCTGCAATGAGTCCAGGAACCCCTGAATAACACCGGGAAAAGCCATTTCTGGTTCGAGCCCCATACCAGCCGTAAGGCTATTTCCGAAAAAAAGAATTTTTTGGGTCTTTGTAGTTGAATCGGTGGCGCTAGTTACCTCACTATTAATGGCTTCACCTTCCGGTTTTTTCTCTTTTGTGCCTCCACCACAAGCCACAAATAACAGCACCAACAATAGATAACAAAACTTTAACAGGTTTCTCATAGCCCAATACACTAAATTCAAAATCATTTTTATATTTTCCGCCTTCGTTGGAATTGATCCTAAAAGTACGCATATGCCAAAGATATTAAACGTAGCCAATCTCAAGAAATCATATCAAAATGGGCAAAAAGATTTAGTTGTTTTAGATGACATATCTTTTGAAATAGAAGCCGGTGAAACATTCGCTATTGTTGGTCCCAGCGGGAGCGGCAAGACAACATTGCTAGGGCTTTGTGCAGGATTAGACAGGGCCGATACAGGAAAAATAGAATTATGCGGAACCGACTTACATTCATTAAATGAGGATGAAAGGGCACTTTTACGAAATAAGGAGGTAGGATTTATATTTCAGGATTTCCAATTATTACCAACACTTACTGCTCAGGAAAATGTGGCCGTACCATTAGAACTACAAGGCGCAAAAGACGCAGCGTCCATTGCTAAAGAATTATTGAGGAAAGTTGGACTTTCGGAACGCCTTCATCATTATCCTTCTCAACTTTCGGGGGGTGAACAACAACGGGTGGCATTGGCCAGGGCTTTTTCGAACAGACCTTCTATTCTTTTTGCAGATGAGCCTACCGGGGAACTAGATGAAGCAACCGGACAAAAGATCATTCAATTACTGTTCGATCTAAACAAAGCAGCTGGCACTACATTGGTGATCATTACTCATGACATGGAGCTGGCAGAAAAAACACAGCGAATATTGAGGTTAAAAGGAGGGAAGATCATTTCGGATGAAAAGATGAAAACATTGTGAGTAAACAAAATAAATTAGTTTCAAAGACAGGGAGAACATGGTTATTTACGATGGCAAGGAGAGATCTAAAAGCCAATGTTCGTAAGCTAGCTCTTTTTATGGCTTCTATTATCATTGGTATTGCCGCGGTTGTGGCTATCCAATCTTTCGGAACTAATCTTACAGACTCCATAGCCCTGCAATCGAAAGCCCTTATGGGCGCCGATTTTTTAATAGATAGCGGACAGCCTCCTAACGAAAAAGTACAATCTATCATAGATTCCCTAGGAGGTGCCAATGGGAAGGAAATTAGTTTTGCCTCCATGGTAACATTTCCCAAGAAAGATGCCACGAAATTAGTACAGGTGGTGGGCATTGAAGGCGGGTTTCCTTTTTATGGCGAATTGATAACAGAACCTTCAAATGCTGCTTCCGAGTACCAGGCAAACGGAACCGCTTTAGTAGACGCTACGGTTATGCTTCAATACAATCTGGTGCCAGGAGATAGCATAAAAGTAGGCTTCCTAACCTTCCCAATCTCGGGAGTACTAAAATCGGCTCCTGGCAGGTCTGCACTTACGAGCAGTGTTGCCCCGGCGGTATATATTCCTCATCGGTATCTGGAGGATACGGGGCTATTACAAAAAGGAAGTAGAGTTACTTACAAGTATTATTTTGTGGCAGAACCCGATCTGGATCTGGAGGAACTTAATTCGAAGATAGACCCTACCCTAGATGCGGAAGGTGCAGATTTAGATACGCATACAGATACCAGTAGAAGACTTGGACGCAGGTATGAAAATTTCGGTAAGTTTTTAAATATGGTCGCTTTTATTGCGCTGCTCTTGGGTTGTATTGGCATTGCTAGCGCCGTTCATGTATACGTTAAAGGTAAATTAAAGGCTATTGCAGTTTTAAAATGCATGGGGGCCACCCGGAAACAAACTTTTTTAATTTATCTTTTCCAAATAGCCGTAGTGGGTTTTATTGGTGGTGTCATAGGCACATTAATTGGGGTTGCCTTGCAGCAGTCGGCACCATATTTGTTGCAAGATTATTTACCGCTAGATGTAGTTGTTTCCTTATCTATACCTTCTATTCTATTAGGAGTATCTCTAGGAATGCTGATGTCGGTAACTTTTGCCTTACTTCCTTTGCTCAGAACCTGGTATGTATCTCCCTTACAAGTGCTAAGGGTTCAGGATACAGATGAATCCAATTCGGGGGTTGCGCGTGCAATTGTTTTGGGGATTATTTTTCTTTTTATTTTTCTATTTGCACTAAGGTTATTAGACAACTGGAAATATGCATTGTCCTTTGTGGGAGCCCTATTGGTTACGTTTTCATTGCTCGCTGGTGTAGCCGCACTTCTTATGAAGGCCATTAAGCGCTTTTTTCCTACCTCCTGGGGGTTTTGCTCGCGTCAAAGCTTATTGAATCTGTTTCGGCCACAAAATCAAACTACAACGCTCTTATTGGCAATTGGGGTAGGGACTTTTCTTATTAGCACACTCTATTTTACGAAAGATATTTTGTTGAATAAGGTATCTCTGGAGGGAAATGAGACAAGTCCGAATATCATTTTACTTGATGTTCAATCAGAACAGGTTGATGCGGTTACAAAAACAATTCTTCCTAACGGGGTGCCTCTTATCGACAATATTCCGATCATTACGATGCGCGTTCACAGTATTAAAGGTACCTCTGTAAATACCATAAGAAATGATACTACATCTAACGTAGGTAGGTGGGTGTTAAATCACGAATTTAGGGTTACCTATCGCGATTCCTTGATTGCATCAGAAACCATAAAAGAGGGGACCTGGACAGGGAACTATGATCAGGGAAATCTGGTGCCTGTTTCTGTTGCAGAAAACTTTGCTTTTGATGCTAAAGTTGAAGTAGGAGACCAGGTAACATTTAATGTGCAAGGTGTTCTTATGGAAACCATTATTGGTAGTATCCGTGCAGTAGACTGGGGGCGATTACAATTAAATTTCTCCGTACTGTTTCCAAATGGAGTTTTAGATGAAGCTCCCAAATTTCATGTATTAACCACCAACACACCAGACGATGCAACGTCGGCTAAACTACAGCGAGATCTCGTGGTGCAGTTTCCGAATATCTCAATTATAGATCTACGTCAGGTCCTTGCCTTGCTGGAAGGAATATTAGATAAAATTGGGTTGGTGATTAATTTTATGGCCTTTTTAAGTATCCTTACTGGTATTGTGGTTTTGATAGGTGCCGTGAGCACCAGTAAATATCAACGTATAAAGGAAAGCGTTTTGTTGCGGACCATTGGCGCTACAGGCAGACAGCTATTAAAAATATCATTTTTGGAATACGCGTTTTTAGGGTTTTTGGGAAGTCTCACTGGGATACTTTTGTCTCTGATAAGTAGCCTTTTACTGGCCACTTTTGTTTTTGAAGATGCTTTTGTTCCTTCTTCCGAGCCGTTTATATTTTTGCTACCAGGGGTTACAATTCTTGTTATTTTGATAGGAATGTTCAATAGCCGAACGGTTTTAAATACGCCACCTTTGGAAGTACTGCGAAAGGAGGGTAGGTAGGGATGTAATCCCTTAAATAGCCCAAAGGTACAACCAAGAGGGGAAAAAATTATTGGATATAAAGAACTAGTCCTGATTAGAATTTAGCCCATTACCTTTTTTAACCCCTTACTAAACAATTCCATTTCCGGCATGGTACCTGTACTTATGCGTGCCCAGGTATTCATGGGGGGGAAAGGCCTTCCAATGAGAACATTCTCAGCTTGCATTTGAGTAATTACTTCTCTAATAGGTTTCCCCGTTTTAAAGAATACGAAATTGGTATGTGATGGTATATAAGGTAGACCTAACGAGTCTAGTGTGTTGTAAATATGTTGTTTGGCTTCTGTGTTTTTGAGTAAACTGAATTTATAGAAATCATCATCTTTCAAAGCTTCTTTGGCGGCCTCAATAGCCAGAATATTTGTATTGGCCATGACCGCAGCTTTAAGTCTGTAGGCTATATCGGGTCTGGCAATTAGGTACCCTATTCGGAGACCAGCCAAACCAAATACCTTGGAAAAGGTTTTGGAAACGATAACATTTCTATCTTGTTTTACCAGCTCCACCATGGAAGGATAATCTGGTTCTGTAATAAAATCATAGTACGCTTCGTCGCTAAAAATCACAGCCTGTTGGTCATGAGTAGTACAAAAATCTTTTAGCACATTCTTATCCAAAATAGTCCCCGTTGGGTTGTTTGGGTTGCATACAAATATGAGTCGGGTTTTGCTTGTAACCCTTTTGCTCATGGCTTCCAGATCGTGTTCCATTTTATCATTTAATGGAACGCGGTGTACATGAGATCCAAAAGTCTCTGCATAACTCAACATAGCCTGAAAGGTTGGGTTAGCAGCAATAACTTCACCACCTCCCTGTCCAAATACAAGTCCGGTTGCTTTTAGTCCTTCTGTAGATCCCCCGGTAACAACCACACAATCTTTATGAACACCTTCCTTCTCAGCAATAGCTAATACCAGCTCTCTGAGATTAGCAAAGGGATAGCGACAGGCCTCATCGAAGGTATTAGTAATTACATTTCGCACGCGTTTAGACGGACCATAAGGATTCTCATTAGAACTTAATTTAACAGGCCCATCAATTAATAGGGGGCGCTCCATATAATCTAAAGCCATCCCATTGAACCCACCCATTAAAGTGAATCCACTGGTTAATCCCAAGGTTTTTAACCATTGTCTTCGGTCTACGGTTTTCATAATGTCTATTTTGAGTCAAAAAGATACGAATATTCTTTGAAGACAACATAGTAAGGAGAAAAACAGGTGTTTTTTAAATCAGCTGAAATAAGTGGTATGGCAGATGACCTTGGTATGAATAGAAGGCAAGGGTTGAGCTTAGGGCAGGTAATAGTTGGGATACATCCAAGTTGGATGCTTAGTATAAGGTATTTGAAATAAAAATGGCAATAATGAGCATTACCATGGCTAAATTCACAATAAAGGCAATAACTTTTTTCTCATCATTAGGCTCATTTCTACCTTTGTATAAGATAACGGTACCAACGATCCCTAATAACCCCGATATTACAACAGGTAAACCAAAAAGATATCTGGAAATGATAGGGTTCGTATTTATGATTACAGCCAAAGCGGCCAAGGTCAGTAAACACAATATTAGTTTACTGAGATTATAGGATTGCGTTGTGTATTTGCTTTCTGTAGCCATATGCAAGTTTTTAAGTTTGTTTTGGGTTTTAGATAACCTTTACGTTCACTTTTAAACCTTCAATAATTCCTAAGACACTTTGAACAACTTCACCTAAGAAGTGTTTAATAACAACATGAGGAATGCGTACGGTTGTAAATCCGTCCTTAAAGGAATGCATCGTTTCTTCTAAATTATTCATTGCCTGGTCATGGGTAAGCATCTGATATTCTGTGTCTATTTCTATATTTAATTTTACCCGAGAAATTGCAATATCGACTGATTTTTTTCCATCCCACCATTCGAGCATGGTATAGACTCCAATTTCTTTAAGACCATAATACAGCTGAATAGCTTCAAGGGGAGTATTATTTGACCGAATGAGCTTATCGATCCTTTTTTTATGCTTTGAACAGAGTTCTACACCATAGGCCTCCATAGCTGTTTTGTGATCTAAATATCCAAGCTCAATTTTACATTCTTTACACGTCATTCTTAGTAGGTAAATTTCGATTTGGGAATATTATAACTAGTAGAAAATTGGTTTATTTTAAATCATCGATGAACGGACCCCATATTTTAGATGAACTGCAATATTTTAGACGAACTGCACATTATTTAACATTTGGTTCTAAAAAAGATGCTTTCCCTTTAGCCCAAAATTTATAGTAAGAACTAAATTTAACGTACATTTCCTTTAAATAATTAAGTTATCTGCTTGTGTTTAAGAAAATAGGTCCTGGAGTTCTCGTGGCGGCAGCTTTTATAGGTCCGGGCACCATTACAACATGTACACTCGCAGGAGTAGATTTTGGGTATGCCCTGCTGTGGGCCATGCTACTTTCGCTCATTACTACAATAGTATTTCAGGAAATGGCAGCCCGAGTTGGCATCATTACCCGGCAGGGTTTGGCAGGGATTATCAGGAAAGAATTACACACCCCATGGCTCAGAAATTTTTTGATATTTATAATGTTGGCGGCCATTGTTATTGGTAATGCGGCATATGAGGCAGGGAATATTGGAGGGGCAATTTTAGGATTAGAAGCAATTACAGGAAGTGAGCATACCGTTCTTTTTTCCTGGGTTGTTGGTATCTGTGCTTTTGGTTTGCTATATGTTGGGTCTTACAAGGCATTAGAGAAGATCTTTATATCCCTGGTGATGCTAATGAGTGTTTCGTTTGTGCTGGCAGCTATTATCACCCAACCCGATTTAGGCCAGATAGTTACAGGACTTTTTTCACCAACAGTACCAAAGAAAAGTGTATTTACTATCATAGCTCTGGTAGGTACTACTGTGGTACCCTATAATTTATTTTTGCACGCATCACTGGTGAGCGAGAAATGGAAATCTGCAAAAGATCTAAAAGCAGTTAGATTAGATACAGTTCTTTCTTTATCGCTAGGCGGCGTTATTTCAATGGCAATTATTATAACAGCCGGTTCCTATCAGGGAATGGACGTTACAAATGCCTTAGATTTGGCCAGAGGGTTAGAACCTTTATATGGCCAGGCAGCCAAATATTTTATGGGCTTGGGTCTTATTGCTGCAGGAATAACCTCGGCGATTACGGCACCTTTGGCCGCAGCGTATGTTGCTAGTAGTTGCTTTGGATGGGAGAAAGGTCTAAAATCGCGTAAATTTCGATTTGTATGGATGTTCATTCTTTTCATAGGAGTTATTTCACAGACTTTTCAGTTTAAACCAATCGAAATTATAAAGTTTGCGCAGGTTGCAAATGGTCTTTTGCTGCCTATTGTTGGTGTTTTCTTATTATGGATCATCAATAAAAGTTCAATTATGGGTACGTATAAGAATACAATTTGGCATAATATACTTGGGTTTTTATTACTGGCTTTTATTATCTTGTTAGGAGGAAAAAGTATTTTTAACGCCTTAGAATCTTTTTAATGAAAAGATGGGAGATTGATATTAATTGTGATGTGGGAGAAGGCGTAGGAAACGAAAAAGACCTGTTTCCTTATATATCTTCCTGCAACCTTTCTTGTGGTGCCCACGCAGGCGATGCAGAAACAATAAAAAAGGTAATTGCATTAGCCAAAGTACATGGCATAAAGATTGGAGCGCATCCTTCTTATCCGGATCGCGAGAATTTTGGAAGAGTCTCCATGCCCATTGCTATTGAGGAGTTAAAAAAAAGCCTTTTTAGTCAAATTCACCAATTAGAAAAGTTCGTAACAACCGAAGGATTAGCACTACATCATATAAAAGCCCATGGAGCTTTATACAATGATTTAAGTAAGGACAGACAACTTGCAAAGGCTTTTTTGAACTGTATTGCCCCGTATAAAGATTCCTGCAAGTTATACGTTCCCTATGGATCCGTAGTGGCCAATGAAGCATATAAATTAGGATTTAGAATTGAGTATGAAGCTTTCGGGGATCGCAATTATAACCCGGACCTTTCTTTGGTGTCTCGCAAAGACCCTAAAGCACTTATTTTAGAACCAGACCTGGTCTTAGATCATGTAATCGCTATGATCAAAAATGGTAATGTAACTGCCATAAATGGCAACGTTGTTCCTATTTGTGCTTTCACCATTTGTATTCATGGAGATACTCCTAGTGCGTTGCAAATATTAATGTATCTTTCACACGAATTACCTAAACACCATATTCATTTAAAAAAATGAATTCATATCCTATACAAAGTAGACCTTTTGGCGAACATGCCATTCTTATAGAATGGCCCAATGAAATTGAAAGAGCCATTTTAGACGACATACTAATTTTTATTGAACATCTTAAAACTACTCGTTTACAAGAGAGTACATGGGAAATGGTTCCGGCGTATAATTCGTTAACCCTCATTAATAGGGATCAACAAATAAATCATGCCTCCTTATCAAAAGATCTTGTTGATTGGTACAATCAAAGAAGTGAGGTTAAAAAAAAGCCCTCTTACCTCTGGAAATTACCTGTATGCTATGATCTTGATTTTGGTATAGACCTCGAAGAAGTGGCTAAGACCAAAGGAATGAGTATAGACCAGATAATTACCTTACATACGTCGTGCAGTTATACGGTTTTTGGGATTGGGTTTCTACCGGGTTTTATGTACTTGGGAGGCTTGCCCAAGGAATTGGAAACTCCCAGAAAAGCTATTCCCAGACTCCATGTTGAAAAAGGAGCCGTTGGGTTGGCAGGGAAACAAACGGGGATCTACCCACAAGTTTCGCCTGGAGGATGGAACATTATAGGCAATTGTCCTGTACCGATCTTCGATGCATCCAAAGAAAACCCCTGCTTTGTTAATGTAGGCGATTCAATACAATTTTACTCCATTACCAAAGCCCAGTACGATTTACATACAATACAGGCGGAAGTGGGGCTCGATCTAATAAAAAAAATTGCGATTAATGCTTAGAGTTGCTAAAAGTGGATTTTTTACTACTATCCAAGATAAGGGAAGGTTTGGATATAGACATATGGGGGTTCCGGTATCGGGTGCTATGGATCAACATGCGGCTTCTTTGGCAAATGCCTTATTAGAGAATTCGGAAACCGATGCCGTAATGGAAATTACAATGTCCGGGCCCACACTAGAATTTTTGAGTCCAACCTATATCGCAATTACAGGAGCTAATTTATCTCCAAGTCTCAACGGAGAAGAACTAGAGATGCAAAGTGTTCATAAAGTATTGGAAGGTGATGTGTTAACCTTTGGAGGACATATAGAAGGCCTTAGAGGATACCTGGGGGTAAAGGGTGGTTTGTTAACAGAAACAGTTTTAAATAGCCGGTCTTTTTATAAACCGGTTACTACTTCAGCACGATTAAATGATGGGGTTGAAATATCCTATAAGGAGGTTACCTCTTTTGAACCAAAAATAAGTCATATCATTACCGAAAGCATAGATAAGGTTAATCTGTTAAAAGTATCGCAAGGTCCTGAATATGGTATTCTTTCAAAAAAAGAGCTAACAGATTTATTTGGAAAACCATTTACCATTTCCAAGGAAAATAACCGAATGGCCTATCAGTTAGAGCAGACATTAGATACGCATACACATTCTATGCTTACGTCGGCCACTTTACCTGGCACCGTTCAAATTACCCCTGCAGGAAAGATAATTATTCTTATGCGCGACGGACAAACAACCGGAGGGTATCCAAGAATTCTCCAACTCTCGGATGATGCGATCAACGTATTGGCACAAAAAACATTTGGAGATACTATTTCTTTTCAAATAGATTAAGACTACACTTTTTTATACACTTCTTCAAATGGAATTCTAAAGCGGTCGCCATAAACACCTTTAGGGTCTCTAATGCCGCATCCAATCACCATTGTAATTTCGGAGCCCCGGGGCAGATTTAAAATTTTCTTAATTCTCCTTGTGTCGCTCCCTTCCATAGGACAGGTATCATATCCAATTGCCGCCATGGAGATCATGAAGTTTTGGGCAGCGAGTCCGGCACTCTTATGTGCAACAATCCTTAAATCCGATTTTCTAACCTGCCTGTAAACAGGTCTAAAGAGCCCTGCTATTGCAAAGACGATATACCGTAACCATCCTAAAATACCAAAAAACTCCAGGTAAATAGATGGAATTACTTTTGTATAGTACCCTAAGGCGAATTTTTCTCGTTTTGTATACTCAGACTTCGGCTTATCGCCAATTGCTTTCATAAGAAACGCTGTATTGGCAGCTGCCCTTTTGCGCCAAAGATCTCTGCGTGCTAAAACCACAACAAGTTGTTTGGCAGTCTTGGCAGCATTTTGTCCGAGACAAGCGGTCGTCATTTTACGAAGTATGTCTTTATCTTCAATATGATAAAATTGCCATAGTTGCAAGTTACTGCTGGTCGGTGCCAGGGTGGCATTTTCTATACATAGACGAACTTTGGTACTGTCTAATTCCCTATCATCTTTAAATACGCGCACTGATCTTCTATATTGAATTGCTTCAGAGACGGTTTTTTCCATATAATAATTATAAGAAGTTTTTATTACTAATCTGGCTTCGTTGGTTAATGAGATAAGTTTCAAGTTTTTGAGGAAGTTTTGTTATTTTCCTAAAACTCAAAGCATGGTAATTAATATCCTCAAAAATAATTAAAAAATAATGACCAATATTGGCGCTTAAAAAGCTCCTTTTTTTTATAAAAATTAAGTATTGAATATGATAGAACAATAGATGGTATCTCATTTAAAATCAAATAGATAGCTATATAATTAGAAAATTGAATTTATACCAATAAAGATTGTGTTAAAATGCAGGGTTTTGAAACAAGTATCTTTGAAACATGCAGTGATTTCGTTAGATGCACTAAAATTTGTGATTCTCGTTTATGAAGCTAAATAAGTACAGTAAAAATGTTACCCAGGACCCTACACAACCGGCCGCCCAGGCCATGTTGTATGCAATAGGACTTACCGAAAATGATTTGGAAAAACCATTGGTTGGGATTGCGAGTACAGGTTATGAAGGCAATCCCTGCAATATGCACCTGAATGATTTGGCTCAAAACGTAAAGGAAGGCACGGCCAAAGGTGGATTGATAGGCCTGGTATTTAATACTATCGGAGTAAGTGATGGTATTTCGATGGGTACTTATGGGATGCGTTATTCTCTTCCTTCGAGGGATATTATCGCCGATTCAATGGAAACCGTGGTACAGGCCATGAATTATGACGCGCTTGTTACTGTGGTGGGATGCGATAAGAACATGCCAGGGGCATTAATGGCTATGATTCGCTTGAATCGTCCAAGT
>CBDUCK010000062.1:0-13406 GCA_965365635.1 uncultured Muriicola sp. | reverse complement strand
TGTAAGCCATCGGTAAAAACTTATCTAAAAGTAATTGTTGACTGCTAATCAACTTTCCGTCCCAATAGAACTGTGCAGCCATACCATAGCGGGCTGCATTAAAGAAATTACTTTTAATGTCTTTAAAGTCCATTTTTTCATGAATGTCATTAAATTCTTTGGGTCTGCCATGCATCAGCCCCACCCAAAACATCATATTTGCAATCTCATCTTTTGTAGTTGGCCCCGAAGGAATATACCTGTTTTCAATTCGAACATGGGGTGCGCCGTCTGTAATCCCATAACATAAACGATTCCACCTATATGTGGTTCCATTATGTAGCGATAATGCGGTGAGCTTGGGGACTTCTCCTTTTTTGAGTTGCGCCATACTATCTGTTTCGAAGGTAGTAGTTATAAGACTACGGAAATTAACAATGGCTTCTTTGTAAAAGTCTGTGATAGATCCTGTCACCCAATTGTTACCAAAGCCAACACGCGATTCTTTTTCGTTCAGAATAAAGGTACTGGCCCTCGTATCTACACTTTGTGTAAATAATGCGATCCGGGTTTCTTCCCACAATTCCTTTCCCATTAAAAGAGGAGAGTTTGTGCATATAGAGAGCACCGGACCTGCAATGGCCTGGGCCCAATTGTAAGTGTCCATAAAATCTGATGGGTCTATTTGCAAGTGCGACTGAAAACTTGTGTTACACCCTTCATAAAGGATAGTATCGTGATGCAAATTAACCTCGTCTACCCCTTTAATATGCAATTCTATATCATCTTTCCTGATAGATTTTATCGCATCATTAAGAACGGCGTAGCGTTGAACCGGGGTCATGTATTCATAATCCAAATGCTTTTCGCTTACCGTGGGTAAAATGCCTGTTAGAATAATCTTGGCGTTGTATTTCTCGGCCGCTTCCTTCGCTTTTGTGAGTAACTCATTCAGTTTGTGGTGCAAGTCGGAAAAACTAGTGCCCCCCAACTTTAAGGGGTCCAGGTTGAGTTCTAAATTATAGCGATTGAGCTCTGATGTAAAATGTTTGTCTCCAATTTCGGCTAATATCTCCACTCCCAGATCTGAAGGTTCCCATAGATCGTTCACTAAACAAAATTCTTGTTCGGCGCCTATGTGAATAGGCTGTTTTTCGAACATGCCTTGCTCTAGCATATAATCCAAAGCTTCTATGTCTTTTAATAGTTGATCTATATAGATCATTTTCTGTTTAGGGTCTGTAATCTTATTTACTTGGTGTTCTCCCATTGCAAAGGTTGTTGTTGTGTTTTTAAATTATAAAACTATACAAGATAAAATCTTAATTTGCTTCAATATATGGTAAATATCATTATCCCATGGCATGCTATTTATATATACTTTTATAGTCTTATGTCTTTTAAATTTCCCAAAGAAGAAAAGTTAAAAAGTAAAAAACTCATTCAGAAGATTTTTGAAGAGGGTTCTGCTATATCGAATTTTCCAATTAAAGCACTTTACATCCGGAATGATTTCGAAAATGGGGTAAAATTAAAAGTGGGGGTCACTGTTCCTAAAAAGAACTTTAAAAGTGCTGTTCATAGAAACAGGATAAAGCGCTTGCTCCGGGAATGTTACCGTCTTAATAAAGATAAAATATTTAACAAAACTGAGGGATCCTATGCTTTGTTGTTTTTATATCTTGGTAAAGAAATACCAGACTATAAGGTTATTGAAGAGCATATGATTGCACTACTCGAACGCCTTTTAAAAAGATTGAATAATGAAGAAAATACTGAATAAACGATTTATAATTCCTGTCCTGGCCCTTGTTTTTTTGATTACTGCCAGTAGTTTTAAGACCGATTTTTTTGAAATAGCAAAACAGATCGAAATCTTCACCACCTTATTTAAGGAATTGAATATGAATTATGTGGATGAGACGAATCCGGCAGAGCTTATGGATACGGCCATTAAAAACATGTTAGATGACCTGGATCCGTATACTCGTTTTTTAAATGAGCAAGATGTGGAGTCCTATAAAATTAATAATACAGGGGAGTATTCCGGAATAGGTTCGCTGGTACGATCCTATGAGGATAAGTTAGTGATCATAGAGCCCTATAAGGGGTATCCGGCAGATAAAGCCGGTCTTAAGGCTGGTGATGAAATAGTAAAAATAGGAGATATTGCTATCAAAGATTTTAAAGATAATGCGAGCGAGCTGTTAAAGGGCGCCAACAACACAAGTGTTGAGGTTACTTTCCAACGGCAGGGCCAGACCAAAACTGCAAAAATTGAAAGAGAGGCTATTGAAGTAGATGCTGTTCCTTATTATAATATGGTAGATGAACATACGGGGTATATTGTTTTATCCCGATTTAATAAAAAAGCCTCCTCTCAGACCAAATCGGCTATGATTGCACTCAAGGCAAGAGGCGCCAAAAGCTTAATTCTAGACTTAAGGGGAAATCCGGGCGGACTGCTTTCTGAAGCTATAAATGTGACAAATTTATTTATTCCAAAAGGTACGTTGGTGGTCACTACCAAGTCGAAGGTTAAAAAGTTTAATCAGGAATATAAGACCCGAAACCAACCCGTAGACCTAACTATTCCATTGGTTGTTCTGGTAGATGGGAAGAGTGCCTCGGCAAGTGAAATAGTTTCCGGAGGGTTGCAAGATCTGGACCGGGCGGTAGTTATTGGGGCCAGAAGTTTTGGCAAAGGACTGGTGCAGCGCCCTTTAAAACTTACGTATGGAACCCAATTAAAAGTAACTATCTCTAGATATTATACCCCTTCAGGAAGATGTATTCAATCGTTAGATTATTGGAACCGGGACGAATCTGGCAACGCCGTGCGAACTGCTACTTTTAATGATTTTACTACAAAAAATGGGCGAAAAGTACAAGATGGAGGAGGCGTAATGCCCGATATAGGCATTGAATCGCTCAGAAGCAATGATCTTATTTCTGCCTTAGTGGCTAATAGCGTTATTTTTGATTACGCCACCACACACTACTATTCAAATCCAATAAGCAGTATAGAAGAATTTTCAGCTGCCAGCATTAACTATGAAGCTTTCAAGCATTTCGTTTCTGAAAGCACCTTTAATTTTGAAACAAAAACGGAAAAAGCTATTAAAGAGGCTCTGTCCGGGCAAGACAAAGAGTTGTTTACTGCAGAAGTCATCCAGGAGTCCAGATCTTTGTTAAGCACCATTCAAAAAAGTAAAAATAATGCCCTTGATGCCTATAGTAATGAGATTAAAAAACAGTTAGAGGACGAGCTTGTTAAAAGATACTTTTACAGAGAAGGGCTTTATGACTATTATTTAAAAAACGATGCTTCGATTTTAACCGGTACGGCACTTCTTAAGGATAGCTCCAAATACAGCGCTATTTTACAATAGCCTTGGTGATAATTTAGGATATTTTCTCCAGGATTCTATCCTGCAACTTTACATTACATATATATATTTGCTTTTTTATTCTACTAACCATTGATTATGTTAAACAAATACGCTCGTTGGTATCATCCGTACCGCCCAACAAAAGAATATTCTAAAAGAGTCGCCTATTTCAGCATGGAATTTGGTATACACCAGGCCCTTAAAATATACTCCGGAGGATTGGGGTTTCTTGCCGGGTCTCACATGCGCTCTGCTTTTGAGTTAAAACAAAATATGATTGGCGTTGGGATGTTATGGAAATACGGGTATTATGATCAGGGAAGAAACAAAGATCAAACCTTACTACCCCAATATATTGAAAAACAATATAGTTTTCTCGAAGATTCTGGTCATGAAATAGAGGTGCAACTATTTGATAATGCCTCCGTAAAGGTTCGGGCTATGGTGCTTAAACCAGAAATCTTTGGAACTGTGCCTGTTTATTTACTAACCACCGATGTGGACGGCAACGATGATTTGTCTAGATCTATTACAAATAACTTATATGACGGCAACGAACTAACTCGTATATGCCAAAGTATTGTCTTGGGTATTGGAGGCGCCAAACTGGTTGAGGCCCTTGGAGGTGCTGATCTATATCACCTGAATGAAGGACATGCGCTTCCTGCTTTCTATTACCTGCAAAACCAAGGAGTTGGAAAAGAGAAGATGGTTTTTACAACACATACTCCTGAAAAAGCTGGGAATGTAGAGCGCGATGCCCAGGTATTGAATCAAAGTGGTTTTTTTGGGCGGTCTTTATCTGCAGAAGAGCTGCAAAAAGAGACTGGAAATAGCGATAGATTAAGTTATACTGTTTCCGCCCTTAGAATGGCCCATAAAACAAATGCGGTATCTAAACTGCATGCTAAGGTGGCACGCGACATGTGGAAAGACCAGCAGGGGGGCGCCTCAATTATTCCAATTACCAATGCTCAAAATCAAAATTTCTGGCAAGATGCAGGTATTAAAAAATCCTGGTTGACGAAAAATAGTACTGGGTACAAAAAGAGGAAAACAGTTCTTAAAAATAACCTCTTCGAGGAGGTTCTGAACCAGAACGGTAAATTGTTCGATCCAAACATCCTTACTATTGTGTGGGCACGTAGATTTGCAGGGTATAAAAGGGCCGACCTTTTATTACATGACCTCGAGCGGTTCGAAAGACTATTAGAAAACACCAGGTATCCGGTCCAGATCATATGGGCCGGGAAACCGTATCCCCTGGATGCCCAGGGAATAGATGTGTTTAATAAACTGGTTCATTTTACCAAATTTCGTCATAATCTGGCGGTATTAACAGGTTATGAAATGGCGCTTTCAAAAAGACTTAAAACAGGCTCTGATGTGTGGTTAAATACCCCAAGAATTACACGGGAGGCCTCTGGTACAAGTGGAATGACCGCCGCCATGAACGGTTCCGTGAACCTTTCTATAAATGATGGGTGGATTCCCGAGTTTGCAAAAAATGACGAGAATTGTTTTGTGTTGCCCGAGGCCGATTTCAGATCCCCCGCATGGGAACAAGATGCTTTTGATAGTAATAATCTCTATGACATACTAGAAAATAAGGTGTTGCCTATTTATTACGACAACCCCAAGCTGTGGCAAGAAATTGTTTTTAACGGAATCGATGGCGTAATACCAGATTTTACTAGTCAGAGAATGACCAAAGAATACTATGATACATTGTATTCATAATGACGCGGTATAAAGAACTTTGCGTTGAATCGCGAGGAAGTGCTGTTTATGGTTAACTTTAATGCGATTGAAATTTTATTCAAATGAATGTTGGTGCACCTTTAAAACTAATTTCACATTGTGTTCTTCTGGCTTTTCTTCTGTTCTCGTGTAAGGAAGTGCCCAATAAAGAGCCAGAGTTGTCCAAAACACAGGAAACCACCTCTTTGGAGCAATCTGTGAGCCTGGTTGTTTTAGGAACTGTTCAAGACGCGGGTTCCCCGCAAATTGCTTGTAATAAAATGTGTTGCAGGGACCTGTTCAGCAATCCAGATCCTGCACGGAAGGTGGTTGCCCTGGGAATTGTAGATCACAAGTATAAAAAAAGCTACCTGTTGGAAGCCACTCCCGATATAGGAGAACAACTCAAGGCGTTGGATAGTTTTAGTCCGTCTTTTTCAAAACCAGTTCCCGATGGAATTTTTCTTACCCATGCCCACATGGGACATTATACCGGCCTAATGTATATTGGATACGAAGCGCTCAATGCAGATAAGTTGGCGGTATATGCAATGCCTAAAATGAGGGCTTTCTTGTCAAAAAACGGCCCATGGGATCAATTAATAAGCAAACAAAATATCATTTTCAAGAATTTGGAGGACAACAAAAAGGAGGTATTATCCCCGTCATTGGCCATTACTCCCGTTAGAGTTCCTCATAGAGATGAATATTCCGAAACCGTTGGTTATATTGTTGAGGGCGTCTCAAAAAGCGCTTTGTTTATTCCCGACATTGATAAATGGGAGCGATGGGAAAAAGATATTGTGGAAGTTTTGTCTCAGGTAGATTACGCCTTTGTAGATGCTACATTCTTTGATAATGAAGAAATAAACCATCGCGATATTTCAGAAATACCCCATCCGTTTGTAATAGAAAGTATGTCGTTGTTTGATGGGCTATCTGCAGATGAAAGAAAAAAGATTCATTTCATTCATTTAAACCACACGAACCCCTTATTAAACAAAGAGAGTCCCCAATATAAAGAAGTGCTTTCCAGGGGTTATCATATAGCGGAATTTCATCAAAGAATTGAATTGTAGTTACCGTGAATAGTGAACGATTCCACTTTCCAACCAACGAACGGTTGAATTGGTGTTTTTAATTTCTTTATGTGGTTGCTAAATCATTGGTACATGAAAGAAATAAAGGTATTGGTTGTGGGCTGCGGTAATATGGGGGCAAGCCACGCAAAAGCATATAAGCAATTAAAAGGCTTCAAGATAGCCGGGCTTGTAAGCAGAACACCTAAAAGCAGAGAGGCTCTTTCTGAAAAACTAGGGGGTGTTCCTACATTCGGAGATTTTTATGAGGCATTTAAGGATACCCAACCCGACGCCATTTCCATAAACACGTACCCAGACACACATGCAACTTATGTAAAAGCCGGCCTGGAAATGGGGGCTCATGTTTTTGTGGAAAAACCACTTGCCCTTACTGTTGAAGAGGCTGAAGAATTGGTTTCACTGGCGAAGGAAAAAAACAAAAAGTTGGTTATTGGCTATATTCTTAGGGTTCACCCGGCCTGGACAAAGTTTGTGGAGGTGGCACAAACCCTTGGAAAACCTTTGGTGATGAGGATGAATTTAAACCAGCAAAGCTCCGGAGATCAGTGGTATACCCACAAACAGCTAATGCGGTCTATGTCACCTATAGTGGACTGTGGGGTCCATTACATAGATATTATGTGTCTAATGACCCAATCCAAACCCGTAAGCGTATCTGCTATAGGCGCCCGATTAACAGATGAAATAGCGCCTCAAATGTATAATTATGGCCAATTGCAGGTGCGTTTTTCCGATGGCTCTGTGGGTTGGTATGAAGCGGGTTGGGGTCCAATGATGAGCGAAACTTCCTTTTTTATCAAAGATGTGATTGGCCCAGCCGGATGTGTTTCTATCACCGAAGAAAACAAAGGCGCTTCTGATGATGTTGAGGGGCATACAAAGACCGGAGGGTTAAAAATTCATTCAAGTAAACTAGACTCTAACGGTAATTTTGCTTCCCAAGATGAGTTTGTTTCTACCGAGGATGAACCAGATCATGATGGGTTGTGTTTATTAGAGCAACAGTTCTTTTTAGAGGCCATTTTAGGTGATAAAGATCTCACAAACCACATGGCCGATGCTGTAAATAGTCTAAAAGTGGTACTGGCGGCCGATGCCTCCTATAGAAAAGGTGTTACCGTTTCTATAGGCTGACCCCATATAAGGGACTGATTGTTACATAAGTAGGTGGTTAGACCTTTTTTGACACTAACACACTGCTAATCAAATTTTTAAATTTCGGTTTGTCAATTTTTTCTTATCTTAGAGGTATGGTAAAAACCGATAACGTTGAGCATACTAAATTCTTAGAAAAATCTATACATCATCTTGAGGCCCGGGGCTTTACTGAAATTAGGGCGGCTATTGATGGCTATGAGACTCCTAAATCCTTCCTGAGAAAAAATGGGGGTGCATCTATTACTCCAGATATTGTTGCCAATAAAGGAGGGTCTAAATTCTTTTTTGAGATAAGTCTTAAAACGGAAAACCCTAAATTATTAAAATCAAAATGGCTTTTTCTTGATACATTAAGCAGAATGCGCTCTAACAACTTTAGAATAATTACCACTAAAGGGCATTATAAATTTACAGAGAACATGTTGCATGATATTAACCTGAGCAGTAAAGAACCTATTAAAATATAGGTGTTTGAAGGTTTTAGGGGGGTTGGTGGTTATATTTCTTGCACCATTTTTATATGGGCTATCCCGTCCTCTAAGTAGGTTTCTCCTTTCTCAATAAAACCCAATTCATTATAAAACTTCTTGAGGTATAGCTGGGCAGATATTTCAATTATTCTATGATTTAAGGTGTCTTTAATAAAGTTAATAGAGGCCTGCATGATATCCTTTCCGTATCCAAACTTTCGTTCTTCTTTTTTAACTACAACCCTGCCTATGCAGGCTTCTTCAAAATAATCTCCTGGTCTAAAAATTCTTGTGTAAGCCACCAGTTCATCTTGCTTAAACCCCATAACGTGAATGGCTATTTCATCTAATCCGTCTATGTCCTGATAAACACAGTCTTGTTCCACTACAAAGATTTCCGATCGCAGCTGAAGGAGGCTATACAATTCTCTTTTGGTAAGGGCTTCAAACGTTTTTATGCTAATAGTCATAGGGCTAATCTTGAACAATCACTTTTTTTGAATCACATTTTCCGTATTCCGGCTGTATGTTGATATGGTTTATTCCAAAATTATGATAAACCTCTTCTTCTATTAGGTCTAAAACTTTATCGAATTCTGTAAGGGTAATGTTTTTGTTAAAATCAACATGGGCTTCCAGATGTACTTCTTGCTCATTAAGTTGCCATATATGTACATGATGTACATTTTTAATAGGATCTATTTTACTTATGGCCTGTACAATTTCCTCAACTTCTATCGTGTCCGGGGTAAATAACATTAAAACCTTTGTAGAGGATTTGAGAAGATCATATCCCATGTATATAAGGTATAGTCCTATAATGATGGTTAATAGGGGGTCTACCCAATAGATCTCATAAAATTTCATTAGTACACCACCCGCTAACACTGCAACAGAAGCCAGCATGTCTGTTAAAAGATGCAGGTAGGCAGATCTCATGTTCATGTTGTGATTAGCTTCTCTTTTAAGTAGTAACACACTAAACCCATTGGCTAGTATACCAAAGAACGAGAGCCATATTACAATAGTAGAATCTATGGTTTGCGGGTTATAAAACCTTTCTATAGCCTCTTTTATTAAAATTAATGCCACAATTATAAGAGTTGCTGAATTAACAAAGGCAGCAATTATTTCAGCTCTTTTGTATCCAAAAGTTCTAGTTTTTGACGCTTCTCTTTTAGCAATTTTTGTTGCAACATAACTAACAACTAAGGAAAGTACATCGCTAAAATTATGTAAGGCATCAGAAAGCAACGCAAGACTCCCTGAAATAATTCCTCCTATTACCTGGCTAACAGTAATAAGTATATTAAGTAAAATAGAAATAAGGAGGTTCTTTCCTTTGGTGTCTGGGTGGTGATGGTGCGCGTGATTATGACCCATATGAAAGCTTCTTGCTTTTATAAATTAATTAAAAAGGAAAATTTAGGAACACGCTATTTTTTCTACACGTCTTTCGTGCCTACCTCCTTGAAATGGGGTTTCTAAAAATGTTTTTACCATTTCTAACGCTTGTGGTAACGAAATAAAACGAGCGGGCAAGCTAAGTATATTCGCGTCGTTGTGTTCTCTGGCTAACGCTGTGATTTCTTTGTTCCAACAGAGTGCTGCTCTAATTTTTTGATGTTTATTTGCTGTCATAGAGGCCCCATTACCACTTCCACATATAATAATTCCCAGGTCTGCCTTATTTTCTTCAACATCATAAGCAACCGGGTGAATAAAGTCAGGGTAATCAACACTATCGGTATCATCTGTTCCGTGGTTTATTACTTCATTGTTTAAAGACTTAAGAAGACCAATAATGGCAAGTTTGTATTCGGTACCAGCATGATCATTACCTATTGAAATTTTCATTTTTTTTATATTTAGCTCTATTACGAAGTTACAAATCCTTTGATAAATTATTCTATTTCAACTTATTAACATTGCTTCGTACAGCATATTTCTAATAGATTGATAGTTAGAATATTACTAATAAGGTAAATTGTTAAGAGCGGTTGGATAACTACTTACTATAAAAATTTTATATGAACGTTATCTGTCTTATTAGAAATTGTTTTGTTAAAATGAAAGAGAATGTTTTAAAAAATAATAAAAAGATATAGACCTTATTTTGCCACTAGTAAACAATAAAAAAATAAAATTTTATTAATAAAAGTTGTTCATAGCGGTTATTAAAAGCAGTTAATAAAATACCTAACATGCTGTAACTTAATGTTTATTATAAATGATATTATCTTCATAAACTGTTTATTTTGTTAGTTCCTTTAATTATTTCTTTTTTTTATACCTGTAGTTAACATCCTATCATTATCATCATTTCTATTAATTTAAATTAAAAAAATAAATACAACATGATATAATTGTTAATAAAAGAATACTCCTTTTTTAATATGAGTTTTATATAAATTTCAGTGAATATAAATTCGTAATTTTCCATTCAAAATAAAAATTAATGTCGAAGAAGAAAAAACGATCCAATAGTCATCGTAAAAATGAAATTACCAGAGGTATTTTTGAAATATTAGAAAAGGAACCAACAAAGTCGTTTAATTATAAACAAATTGCATCTAAATTAGATATTACAGATACTGAAGGTAGAAATTTACTTATAAAAAAATTAGGGGAATTAAAGCAAAAAGAACGCATAATTGAAGAGGAAAGGGGTAAGTATAAATCTCTTAATAATAGGACGTTGCATACCGGTAGGATAGAAATAACCGGCCGAGGAAATGCCTATGTTGTGGTAGATGGATTGGAGGAAGATGTATTTGTTCCTTATAATAAAGTAAACAGAGCTTTCCACGGCGACCAGGTTGAGGTGTTTATTAATCCTAAACACAAATCCAGTAAGTTAGAAGGTGAAGTTGTACGTGTTATAGAACGTCATAAGAATTCTTTTGTTGGTATTCTCGACCTACATAAAACGTTTGCTTTTGTACGACCCACAGATCATAGGATGTATACAGATATCTTTATTCCTATGGAAGATGTGGGTAAGGGTAAGAATGGAGAAAAAGTAATTGTTGAAATAACGAAATGGGAAGAGAAAGCCGATTCTCCAAACGGTAAAGTAGTAGACGTTTTAGGTTTTCCTGGAGAACACGATACTGAGATTCATGCAATTCTTGCAGAATACGGACTACCAAATAATTTTCCGAAAGAGGTAGAGTTATATGCCAACTCTTTAGATACAACAATTAAGGAAGAGGAGATAGTAAAAAGAAGGGATATGAGGGGGGTGTTAACCACTACCATAGATCCGAAAGACGCTAAAGATTTTGATGATGCGTTATCCTTTAAGGTAGTACCAAATGGTAATTATGAAATAGGGATCCATATCGCAGATGTGTCACATTACCTTCAAACCAATACAGTTTTAGATGATGAAGCATACGAAAGAGCTACTTCCGTCTACCTGGTAGATCGGGTGGTTCCTATGTTACCTGAAATTTTATCCAATAATGCGTGTTCTCTGAGACCTAATGAAGATAAGTACACATTTTCCGCTGTATTTGAAATTAATAAAAAAGCAGAAGTAGTTAATGAATGGTATGGGCGTACCGTAATTAATTCAAATGAACGATTCGCGTATGAAGAAGCTCAATCAATTATAGAAACAAAATCTAATAAAATACCACTAGATATTTCTATCCGGGGTGAAGCTTATGAAGTTTCAAATGATGTAGTACAGGCTATTACAACACTCGATACATTAGCAAAAATTATGCGTACCCGGCGCATGGAAGTTGGGGCTATTTCCTTCGATAAAGTAGAAGTGAAATTTAATTTAAACAAAGAAAATGAACCTGTAAGTGTTTATTTTAAAGAAGCTAAAGACGCCAATAAACTTATTGAAGAATTTATGCTACTCGCCAATAAAAGAGTGGCAGCATTTATTGGAAAACAACACCCCAAAAAAACCTTTATATACAGGGTACACGATGAACCTAAAGAGGAAAAATTACTGGCTTTAAATGGAATTATTTCAAAGTTTGGACATAAACTAAACTTTAATAACAAAAAAACAATTAGCGCTTCCTTAAATCAATTACTAGAAGATGTAAAAGGTAAAAAAGAACAAAACTTAGTAGATACATTAGCTATTCGAAGTATGAGTAAGGCTATTTATACAACAGATAATATTGGTCATTATGGTTTAGCTTTTGATTATTATACGCATTTTACATCACCCATACGACGCTACCCAGATGTAATGGTACATAGGTTACTTCAGCATTATTTAGACAAAGGTAAATCTCCAAGTTCAGAGGAATTTGAAGAGAAATGTAAGCACTCTTCAGACATGGAATATTTGGCCTCTAGCGCAGAGAGAGATTCAATAAAATACATGCAGATAAAGTTTATGCAAGATCACCAGGACAGAGAATTTATTGGGGTAATTTCTGGGGTAACCGAATGGGGAATTTATGTAGAAATAATAGAGAATAAGTGTGAGGGTATGATTAGAATACGCGATATAAAAGATGATTATTATACCTTTGATGAAAGACAATATGCTTTAGTTGGTGAGCGAACTAAGAAAATTTACCAACTAGGAGAAGAGGTTAGGGTGATGGTAAAGAATACAGACCTGGTAAAAAGACACCTGGATTTTAGTCTTCTTGGGAAGGCAAATTAATAGGGAATATATTTAGCAATTATTCGTTTAGTTAAGTAATAAATACAAAAATATGAGACCGTTATATTTACTGCTATGTATTTTTGGCGGGATACTTGTAATGACACCCCAAGAGGAAAAGATTACTACAAATCTTTCCAAGTTTACGGAGGTTAAAGCTTTCGACGGGATCTCTGTGAACCTTATACGCTCTAATGAGAATAGTGCCGTAATTACAGGTGCAAACACGTCAAAAGTTGCTATTGTAAATAACGACGGGGTGTTAAAAATACGTATGGAGATTGATAAGCTTTTTAGCGGCTATAGAACGTTTATAGATCTTTATTACTCTGAAGACCTTGTGGTTATTGATGTAAACGAAGATGCACGTATTATCACCAAAGAAACCATTAAGCAAGGCGTCTTGGAATTAAAAGCCCAAGAAGGAGGCGAAATAAGCGTACAGGCGGAAGTTGAACAGATGCTTATAAAATCTGTAACAGGAGGGGTAATTAGCGCAGTAGGTACCTCTGAAAATCAGGATGTACTTATAAATACCGGCGGCATGTATATTGGCAAGGATCTTAAAACCAAATTTACTACTGTAAATGTAAATGCCGGATCTCGTGCTGAAATATTTGCAACTTCGTATGTAAAAGTTACAGTGAAAGCAGGGGGTACGGTGTATGTCTATGGCGACCCGGCCAAAATGGAAGAAAAAACTGTCTTTGGAGGCAAGATCGAGAGAATGTAAAATAATAATCCGCAATGATTGAAGATATACAAGCCGCAATTCCGCTTGGATTTTTCTTGAGTTTTATGATTGGCCCGGTTTTCTTTGTCTTATTAGAAACGAGCGCCACAAAAGGTTTTAGAGCAGGTCTCGTATTTGATGCGGGAGTTATTATTGCCGACATTATTTTTCTCACCATAGCTTATT
>CBDUCK010000061.1:0-13712 GCA_965365635.1 uncultured Muriicola sp. | reverse complement strand
TTCCACCCCATGAAACAAGTGCCGATAAAGTTCCTGAATTCCAAACGGAAGACAAGTACCATTTTGCCGAAGAAATAGAAGAAGAAGAAACCTTATCTTTACAACAAAAGGAGATAGAACTCATAAAAAAGTCGCTCGAACGCAATAGAGGCAAGCGAAAGGCAGCAGCTGCAGAATTAGGCATTTCAGAACGCACACTCTATAGAAAAATTAAACAATACGATTTATAGTGAGAAGAATATTGCATAAACCAATTAGTTTCCTGCTAGTTGCAACCCTATTATGGAGCTGTGGAGTGTATAATTTCACAGGAGGTGATGTTGGTACAGCCAAAACGTTTACAGTTAGTTATTTTCAAAACTACGCCTCCCAAAGTCCGGGATCTACTTTTGATCCGGGACTAGACAGAGAATACACCTTGTCCTTGCAAGACCTGATCTTAAACCAAACGAGTCTGGACCTGGTTTCTTCCAATGGAGATCTGTTGTATGAAGGAGAAATAGTAGAATACCGTGTCTCGCCAATGAGTGCAACGGCAGAACAACGCGCAGCACAAAACCGACTTACTATTGGGATTAATGTTCGCTTTTTTAATAAGACAAAGGAAGATGCAGAATTTGAAAAACGCTTTTCCTTCTTTTATGATTATCCGGCGTCATCTCAGTTAGCAACCGTACGAGATGAGGCCCATCAAGTGATATTCGAAAGAATAAATCAGGACATATTTAATGAATCGCTCGCAGATTGGTAATAAATGAATGTAGCCGATTTTACATATCTCTTACAGCATCCGCAAAAGGTAGTGCAACCTATTCAAACAAAACAGTTGGAAGAGGTGTTAGCAGAATATCCCTATTTTCAGGCAGCCCGGGCATTACATCTAAAAGGATTAAAAAATCTGAATAGTTTCAAATACAACAATGCACTGAAGGTTACCGCTGCCTATACAACTGATAGGGATGTTTTATTCGATTTTATTACCTCTGAAGAGTTCCTTCAAAACACCATAGCAGATACTATTCTCGGCAAAATAAAACCAATTGAAGAGCAGGAAATTGAGAGTGAAGAAGTCCTCCCCAACCCGGAAACAAATACTACTTTAATTTCAAATTCAGCAGACGAACCTTTACCCAGAACGGCAAAAGATGCAGAGGATATCCTAGACCCTGCGCTATTCCATTCCAAAGATCCTGCTATAGATAAAAAAATTGCTGAGGATAAGAAGCGTGCAAAGGAAGCACTAGATCTAGGGCAGCCATTGCCATTTACCAAATCTGAAAAACACTCCTTCGCTGAATGGTTGCAATTAACCTCTGTTACCTCCATAAAAAGGAAAAAACAACCAGGCAAGGAAGTGAAAGATGAAACTGTGTCCATAGATTTTGCGGCAGAAGCAGATTCCGAAAAGAAAAAAAAGTTCGACCTCATCGATCGATTTATAGAGGACAATCCCAAAATTATACCGCAAGATTATGAGCCTTCAAAAGAGGCCGTAAAAACAACTGGAAAAATAGACCAGGATGAGCTTATGACCGAAACCTTGGCAAAGGTCTATTTGGAACAGAAGAAATATAAAAAAGCCATTCAGGCATATACTATTTTAAGTTTGAAATATCCGGAAAAAAGTAGTTTCTTTGCAACCCGAATTAAAGCAGTAAAGGAATTACAAAAGGAAAACTCCTAATAAAATGAGCACATTTACAATATTCTTGATACTAATAATCGTAGTATCTTTTCTACTGGTATTAGTAATAATGGTACAAAATCCAAAAGGTGGCGGATTATCTTCTTCATTTGGTGGCGGTGGAAACCAAGTTGTGGGTGGTGTTAAAAAAACAGGAGATTTTCTTGATAAAAGTACTTGGACACTCGCAACCATATTAATCGTCCTAATATTATTATCCAATGTTGCTCTAAAAGGTAATTTTGGCGAATCCGATTCAAAATTGTTACAAGGAGATGATATAGAAACTACGGTTCCAGAATCTGTTCCGGAAGAAGTAGTGCCAACAGACGATACCAGCACTCCGTTAGATACCATACAGTAGAAGACTGAAAGTATATATCCCAGAAATGCCAGCCAAGATGACAAGCTGGCATTTTTATTTTTACAATATGTCAGTTTTTAAGTAATGGCATAATTTCTGCCTTTATAGTTCGGAATTTTATAAAACCAAAACAATATATAATATGGCTAAACTTAACATTAAACCATTAGCAGATAGGGTTCTAATTGAGCCAATGGCAGCTGAAACTAAAACTGCCTCCGGACTTTACATCCCTGATACGGCAAAAGAAAAACCGCAAAAAGGAAAAGTAGTTGCGGTAGGTCCTGGAACAAAAGACGAAACAATCACAGTAAAAGTTGGCGACACAGTTCTTTATGGTAAATACGCCGGTACAGAATTGAAATTAGATGGATCTGACTATCTAATGATGCGCGAAAGTGACATATTAGCAATCATATAAAACATACTAGATAATGGCAAAAGATATAAAATTTGATATTGAAGCAAGAGATGGTTTAAAAAGAGGAGTAGATGCCTTGGCAAATGCCGTTAAAGTAACTCTTGGACCTAAAGGACGAAATGTTATCATTAGCAAGTCTTTCGGTGCTCCTATAGTAACTAAAGATGGGGTTACTGTTGCTAAAGAAATAGAATTAGAAGATGCTTTGGAGAACATGGGGGCTCAAATGGTAAAAGAAGTTGCTTCCAAAACCAATGACCTGGCCGGTGACGGAACAACGACTGCCACTGTTCTTGCTCAGTCTATCGTGAAAGAAGGTTTGAAAAACGTTGCTGCCGGTGCCAATCCAATGGACCTAAAAAGAGGGATCGACAAAGCTGTAGAAGCTATCGTTGAGAATTTAACCAAGCAGGCTAAGAAAGTAGGAGATTCTTCTGAAAAGATTAAGCAAGTAGCTGCTATCTCGGCAAATAACGACGAGACTATTGGTGACCTAATTGCACAGGCTTTTGGAAAAGTAGGTAAAGAAGGGGTTATAACTGTTGAGGAAGCTAAGGGTACAGATACGTATGTAGATGTAGTAGAAGGAATGCAGTTCGATCGTGGTTATCTTTCTCCATATTTTGTGACAGATTCGGAAAAAATGATCGCTGATCTGGACAATCCGTATATTTTATTATTCGATAAGAAGATTTCTACCATGAAAGATCTGCTGCCAGTGCTAGAACCAGTGGCACAATCTGGTAAGCCATTACTGATCATTGCAGAAGATGTTGACGGAGAAGCTTTGGCCACCCTTGTGGTTAATAAGTTACGTGGTTCATTGAAAATTGCAGCAGTGAAAGCTCCTGGTTTTGGAGACAGAAGAAAAGCAATGCTAGAAGATATTGCGATCTTAACAAATGGTACTGTGATCTCTGAAGAAAGAGGATTCTCCTTAGAAAACACAACTATTGATATGTTGGGAAGCTGTGAGAAAGTAGCTATTGACAAAGACAACACTACCATCGTAAATGGTGCCGGTGTAGCAAAAAATATCAAAACACGTGTTAATCAAATTAAGTCTCAAATAGAGACCACAACATCTGACTACGATAAGGAAAAATTACAGGAGCGTTTGGCTAAATTAGCTGGTGGTGTTGCCGTATTATATGTAGGTGCCGCTTCCGAGGTTGAAATGAAAGAGAAAAAAGATCGTGTGGATGATGCCCTGCATGCTACCCGTGCGGCAGTAGAAGAAGGTATTGTTGCTGGTGGAGGTGTAGCCTTTATCAGATCCAAATCTGTTTTATCTAAGGTAAAAGTGGAGAATGCAGATGAAGAGACTGGATTACAGATCGTTGCAAGAGCTATTGAAGCTCCATTGCGTACGATTGTAGAAAATGCCGGTGGAGAAGGCTCTGTCGTAGTTGCAAAGGTATATGAAGGCAAAGGTGACTTTGGATTCGATGCCAAATCTGAAACATACGTAGACATGATGAAGGCAGGAATTATAGATCCTAAGAAAGTAACCAGAATTGCATTGGAAAATGCAGCCTCTGTTGCCGGAATGATCTTAACTACAGAATGTGCTCTAACAGACATTAAGGAAGATACCCCAGCGGGCCCACCAATGGGTGGCGGAGGTATGCCCGGAATGATGTAAGAAAAAGTTCTTTTATAACAACAAACAAAAACCGCCTGTTACCAGGCGGTTTTTTTATATTCCATGTTGAAATTCTGAATTACTACTTCTTGGCGAAATTCTTAATGATGTTTCTCAACAACCGCAGCATCTCTATACTTACAACAAGGATTTACTTTGTTGTAGGCTTCCTCTGATGCTTTTAACTCTTTAGTATCATGACCCACAGCAACAAGAGCGGTCTTTATTTCCATCGTATTGGTCTTCCTCTCATCTATTATCATAGACAACTGATGTGAAGGGATATCCCATAAGGCATATTTAACACCAGGAACGCCCAATGCAGCCTTTTCAATACGCACTTTACACATCTCACAGATACCATCTACCTCAAAAGTGACTTTTTTATTCTTCTCCTGGGCATTCCCCAGAGCACATATTCCTACTAACAGTATTCCTAGAAAATACTTTTTCATACTACCCTATTTTATATTAACATACATTGCTAATTCATCCTGAATCTAAATCCGGCATAATACATACTACCAATAACCGGGGCGAACACTATACTCGTATCAAAATATGAACCAAAAGGGTCATTAGCGCTTATTATTGGATTGCTCTGCGTAAAATTAGTTAAATTCTCAACACCTGCATATAATTCTAGCTTTGTTGAAAATACACGGGTGATCTGGGCATTCATTAAACTGTACGGTTTTGAGAATTCCTCCAGACGATATTCATCCGGACTAGATGAGGTATTTGGCAATCGTTGTTCTCCTAAAGTATGTAACGTGTAATCAAATTTCCATTGCGCTCCCCGCGCATTCAGATTAGTTTTATATCCGAGATTCGCAAAAAACCGATGCTTCGCCTGCAAGGGTTTTTGAAGCAATCCTGTTTGATAGTCGGTTGCTACATCATAATATTTATACGCGGTTCGCAAATCCAAATTTTTCAACAACTCGTAATTTACCTCTAACTGAAAGCTATTGGCAAAGCTTTTCCCATCTAGGTTTGAGAAAGTAATTTCTGTAGGATTCTCCCAATCTACCACCACCTGATTCACAAATGAGGTTCGGTAGAAATCTATAGTAATGTTCCCTGTGCGCTCCCCAATGCTAAATCCTTGAAGAATACTAAAACCAAAATTCCAGGCATCTTCGGGATCTAATCCGTAAATACTTCCGCCTGTGTCTAAAATTCGCAATTGACGTGAAGAGGCAAAAAATTGCTGATTCTCTGCAAAGATGTTAGCAGCTCTTCTTCCCCTCCCAAATGATGCTCTAAAACTCGACCTTCCCCATGGAGCATAACGCAAGTGCAACCGCGGAGTAACAAAATTCCCCAATCTATTATGGGTATCTACACGGAGGCCCGCCGTGAGGCTCAATTTTTCAAGATCATCATAGCTAAATTCAAAAAAGGCTCCTAACGATTGGTCTGTTCTTTCATAAATCTGGGTGTTCACCAATTCGTCATATCCGTCATAGGCAAAATTAAATCCGGTTTTAAATTTGGTTTGTGTATTCCCGATAATCGAGTTAAAAATTAGATTGGAATAAATACTCTGGTGGTCTATGTTGTAACTGTTAAAACCGTAATACGACTCTTGTTTATGTTTGCTGTAGGAAGCCTGAAACCCTATACTTTGAAAAGGTAGTTGCGGAAAAACATACCCCAGTTTCAAAGAAGTATCAAAACGCCTGGTGTCTATTTCACTCCCCCAGGAGTTGTTTGTAAATTTATCTGTTACAGGATTATAATTAGCTTGCCCTACCTGTTTTTCATCATTTAAAAACCGCACATTAAAAAAACTTACCCACCCTTTCGCGGCATTTTGATATTGCCATCGGTTAAGGATATTAATCTGATTGGCCAAGGGCACATCCAGAAAGCCATCATCATTCTCATCTACTTTACGGTCTCTCTTGTTACCATGAATATACAGCCCTGTGCTCCATTTTTCATTAAGTTTCCGATTCGCATGAGCATTCATTTCGTACCGTCCGTTTCTGTTGGCATAGCCATTTACAAAAAAAGGAGCATCTGACAATGGTTTCACTATCTCGGTGTTGATCTGCCCCGATATACTTTCATACCCATTTATAACACTCCCTGCTCCTTTGGTAATCTGAATACTCTCTACCCACGTTCCCGGTGTAAATGTAAGGCCATAGGTTTGTGAAGCTCCCCGCACCATAGGAATGTTTTCCTGCGTAATTAAAAGGTACGGACTGGTTAATCCTAACATTCTGATCTGCTTTGTTCCCGTTAGCGCATCTGAAAAATTCACATCGATGGCCGGGTTAGTTTCGAAGCTTTCGGATAAATTACAACAAGCAGCTTTTAAAAGTTCGGCACTATTGATATTCACCACATTTTGTGTACTAAGAAAAGTTTTTTGGACAGCATCCCTTTTTTTTACGACCTCTACTTCATCTAATGCATTTGAAGGCTGAAGTACCGGATTAATGACCCCCGGGCCATTTATGGTTAGGGTATCCGATTGAAATCCCACATAACTGATAATTAATTTGGAATAGGCTTTGTCATAGGGAATACGAAATGCCCCATCTTCCTCGGTTATGGTCCCTATCTGGGAATTCATCCAGTATACATTGGCGCCTTGAAGTCCGGCTGAATTGGTCGCCTTATTGGCTTCCATCACTTTTCCTGTTACTGTGTCCTGTGCATAAAACACCAATGGAAGTAAAACCAATAGTAACAATTGTAGTAGGCTATATAATTTACGTAGTGGGGATTTGGTGTCAAAAATATATTCTGGCATCAATATGGGTTTTTAGCAAACTCACACGAGGTACTAATTTAGTAGGCAAAATTACATTAAATATGTGGTGGAAATTAATTTGTATTTGTTAATTTGACCCCCTGATTGGCCTCAGAGTTTAAACTTAAAATAGCAAATCTCTTTTTACAAATAAAAATTATGCTTACTGCACTAAAACCTACCATACGTGAAATCCTTCATTCCAAAGGAGGCCATGTAAATGACAGATTACAAGAATTATGCGAACTCCTGAAAACGCATATACCGTATTACGATTGGGTAGGTTTTTATTTTCGTAATGGATCAAAAGAAGAGCTATTATTGGGTCCGTATGCGGGGGCACCTACAGACCATACCATCATTCCATTTGGAAAAGGAATTTGCGGACAAGTGGCGGTAAGCAATGCCAACTTTGTGGTTCCGGATGTGACCGCACAAAACAACTATATTGCCTGCAGTATAACGGTGAAAGCTGAAATAGTAGTTCCCTTGTTTGTAAATGGGGAAAATATTGGCCAGATCGATATAGATTCTAATACCCCAGATCCTTTTACAGCAGCCGATGAGCGGTTTCTCGAATTTGTAACCGCCGAAGTAGCAAAAATTCTTTAAAACTTGGTCTATTTGTTAATAAGACTTCTGCATTCTTACCTTCTAAAAAATTACCTTTGATTCCTTATTTATTCGTAAAGCGTATCTCAAATGGGCAATTCAAAAAAAGCAACCTCAGCATTAATTTCTGTATTCCACAAGGACGGTCTTGAACCTATTATACATAAATTTAAGGAACTCGGTATTACTATCTATTCTACCGGGGGAACCGAAAAATTCATACGCTCCTTAGGTGTAGAAGTAATTCCTGTGGAAGAAGTAACCAGCTACCCTTCTATTTTAGGGGGCAGGGTAAAAACATTGCATCCCAAAGTATTTGGAGGAATTTTAAACCGCCAGGACAACGAAGGCGATGTGGCACAGCTAGAAGAATTTGAAATTCCGCAGTTAGATATTGTAATTGTGGATCTGTATCCTTTCGAAAAAACGGTGGCCTCCGGAGCTTCAGAACAAGAAATCATTGAAAAAATAGATATTGGTGGCATCTCCCTAATTCGTGCTGCGGCCAAGAATTATAAAGATGTTCTATGTGTTTCTTCTATGCAAGATTATTCAGAATTGTTGCAGATCATTTCAGAAGGAGCTGGCAGCACCACCATAGAACAGCGCAAACAGTTTGCCGCGAGGTCATTTAACATATCATCTCATTACGATACGGCAATTTTTAATTATTTCAATCAAAACAATGAGCAGGCTGCGTTGAAAATAAGTGAGATCAATGGAAAAGTATTGCGCTACGGTGAGAATCCACATCAAAAAGGATTTTTCTATGGTGATTTTGATGCCATATTTACAAAACTGCACGGTAAGGAATTGTCCTATAATAATTTGTTAGACGTAGATGCTGCCGTAAATCTTATGAACGAATTTAGGAACGATGATCCTACGTTTGCTATCTTAAAGCACAACAACGCATGTGGTTTGGCTACAAGATCAACGATTCACCAGGCTTATGTAGACGCACTGGCAGGTGACCCGGTTTCTGCTTTTGGGGGCATACTTATCAGTAATGTGGAAATAGATGCTAAAACCTCGGAAGAGATTCATAAACTTTTTTGTGAAGTAGTCATTGCGCCCAGTTTTTCAGAAGAAGCTCTTGCTATTTTAAAGGGGAAAAAGAACCGAATTTTACTGGTGCTAAAAGAAGTGGCTATGCCGGAAACTATTGTGAGGACTTGTCTGAATGGTATGTTGGTACAAGAAAAGGACCATGTTACCGATAGCATAGACGGATTATCTTACGTGACTAATAGCAAACCTACTGAAGATGAATTGCAAGATTTAATTTTTGCCTCTAAACTCTGTAAACACACCAAGTCGAATACAATTGTTTTAGCTAAGAACAGGCAATTATGTGCCAGTGGTACCGGGCAAACTTCCCGGGTAGACGCTTTAAACCAGGCAATTCACAAGGCAAAATCGTTCCATTTCGATTTAAAAGGGGCTGTAATGGCGAGCGATGCATTCTTTCCATTCCCAGATTGTGTTGAGATTGCTCATACCAGTGGAATTAGTAGTGTTATTCAGCCTGGAGGTTCTATTAAGGACCAACTAAGTATAGATTATTGTGATAAAAATGAAATTGCCATGGTAATGACTGGCACACGTCATTTTAAACATTAATTTTACTACTTTTGTCGATGAATTACACCCTTTAATCCAAAACAAATAATCAATGGGATTTTTTGATTTCTTAACGGAGGAAATTGCGATCGACTTAGGTACGGCGAATACCCTCATTATTCATGCAGACAAGGTTGTTGTGGATAGTCCTTCCATTGTTGCCAGAGATAGAATTACAGGCAAGATCATTGCTGTTGGCAAAGAGGCTAACATGATGCAAGGAAAGACCCATGAAAACATTAAGACGATACGCCCTTTGAAAGATGGTGTAATTGCCGATTTTGATGCTTCTGAGAAAATGATCAATATGTTCATTAAGAACATTCCTGCACTTAAGAAAAAATGGTTTCCGCCTGCTCTGCGTATGGTGATTTGTATTCCATCCGGAATTACCGAGGTAGAAATGCGAGCGGTAAAGGAATCTGCGGAACGCGTAAACGGAAAAGAAGTGTATTTGATTCATGAGCCTATGGCTGCGGCAATAGGTATTGGCTTAGACATTATGCAGCCGAAAGGAAACATGATTGTGGATATAGGTGGAGGTACTACGGAGATTGCTGTAATTGCACTTGGTGGAATTGTATGTGACAAATCGGTTAAAATTGCGGGAGACGTATTTACTAATGATATTATTTATTACATGCGCACCCAACACAATTTATACGTTGGTGAAACTACCGCTGAGAATATCAAAATTAAAATAGGATCAGCCACGGAAGATCTTCAATCCCCTCCAGATGAAATGTCGGTACAGGGTAGAGATCTCTTAACCGGAAAACCAAAACAGGTTGGCGTATCCTATAGAGAAATTGCAAAAGCCCTCGATAAATCAATTTTGCGAGTTGAAGATGCGGTTATGGAGACCTTATCCCAAACTCCTCCAGAATTGGCGGCTGATATTTATAATACAGGTATCTATCTTGCAGGGGGTGGTTCTATGCTACGAGGACTAGATAGACGTTTATCCCAAAAAACAGACCTTCCCGTTTATATTGCAGAAGATCCGTTAAGAGCTGTAGTGAGGGGGACGGGTATTGCGTTAAAAAATTTAGAGCGCTACAAAAGTATCCTTATTAAATAGTCCATGAATTCAATCCATTAATTGCTCAAATTCAATGAAGAAGGTAAGAGCATCCAATAGATAAAATGAATGCAGCAGATTATCAACTTCATACTACGCAATAAAACTACGCTGTTCTTTGTTTTTTTATTGACTGTGTCGCTCTCGCTTAGCATTCAATCTCATTCATATCACAGATCACGTTTTTTTAATTCCTCTAATTGGCTGGTTGGTAATGTCTATAATACCCAAACTAAAGTTTCATCATATTTTAAATTGAAGGAAGTTAATGAAAATCTTCTACAGGAAAATACCCGCCTGCGCACTTTGCTCTTTAACAGCAGTGAAACAGATACTAATACTGCAATTGATACAACCTTCCAATACAGGGTTATACCCGGGCAGGTCATAAAGAATAGTTACGCCCTGCGCAATAACTATATTACTATCAATAAAGGGAAGGCAGAGGGGATTCAACAAGATATGGGTGTTATTACCTCCAAGGGGGTGTTGGGAATTGTGGAACATACTACCAATAAATTTGCATCTGTGCAGAGTATTTTGAATACAAAATCTAATATCAACGCAAAAATTAAGAATACCAATAATTTTGGTTCGCTAAAATGGGACGCCAATAGATATGATGTGGTGCAATTAGAAGATATCCCCAGAATGGTTCCCTTATTAATTGGAGATACTATTGTTACCGGGGCAATGTCTAGTATTTTCCCGGAAAATATACCAATAGGCACCATTAAGAAGTTTAATTTAAATGCATCTGAAAGTTTTTATAGTATCGATGTTGGGCTATTTAATGACATGACGAATCTTAATAAGATTTACATAATTAACAATACTTTCGGTAGCGAAATACGAGAATTGGAAGAGAAAATAACCAATGACCAATAATTTATATTTTTTAACATCGTTGCGATTTATACTCCTGGTTTTGGTGCAGGTCTTGGTTTTCAATAAGCTCAATTTTTTAGGTTTTATTAATCCGATGGTTTATTTGCTCTTTTTGTATTGGTATCCCATAAAGCAACGAAGAGCCATTTTTATCCTTATAAGTTTTTTATTGGGACTTACTATCGATATATTTTCGGACACTGTTGCTTTTCATGCAGCGGCAACCGTTACGTTAGCCTATTTAAGACCCACCATAATGCGCTTTGTTTTTGGTGTTAATTATGAATTCCAAAGTTTTAAATTATCTAATACCACTAAGGCACAACAAATTACCTTTTTAGCGTTACTTATTATAGGGCATCACACCATTTTCTTTTTGCTCGAAATTTTTAGTTTGGATCATTTGCTATTACTTTTGAAAAAAATTGTGTTTACAAGTACAGGATCTATTTTAATTTGCTTATTGTTTACATCACTTTTTAGTGTAGATAAAGAATGAAAAAAATCTTACTTTCTTCAATTATTGTTATCGTCGGAATTACCTTTATCGGACGGCTTTCATATTTGCAAATTTTTAGCGGTTCTCCCAATCAATTCTTAGAAGATACAGCCATCAAAGCTATCTATGATTATCCTGAAAGAGGCTATATCTACGATAGAAATGGCGAACTCTTAGTAGCAAATCAACCCGCATACGATGTGATGGTTATTCCAAGAGATGTAAGGGCTTTAGACACCTTGGAATTCTGCTCACTACTAGGAATTGATAAAGATCAGTTTATAGAAAAATTAAAGAAATCGAGGGTATACTCCCCAAGGCTTCCTTCTGTTTTGGTGCCTCAACTTTCCAAAGAAGACTACGCCCGTCTCCAGGAAAAAATGAGGAAATACACTGGCTTTTATATTCAAAAAAGGTCACTGCGTTATTATGCTACCAATAGCGGTGCCAATGTACTGGGCTATATTAGTGAGGTCAACGAAACAGATATCCTCAAGAACCCGTATTACAAACAAGGGGAATTAACCGGCCGTACGGGCATAGAAAAGCAATACGAAGAAGTACTTCGCGGCATAAAAGGTGTAAAGTATATTCAAAAAGATCGATTTAACAGGGCTATAGGTCCGTACAAAGATGGGATTAACGATACCTTGCCAGAACAAGGAAAAGAAATACACGTTACCATAGACAAGGTACTGCAAGAATACGGTGAAAAATTAATGAACGGAAAACGGGGAGGCATTGTAGCCTTGGAACCCAATTCCGGGGAGATTTTGGCTTTAATCTCTGGCCCAACGTATGATCCGGCTCTTTTAGTAGGTAGAGAGCGCTCAAAAAACTATAGTAAGTTACATTATGACTCCATATCAAAGCCTACCTGGGACCGGGCACTCCTGGCGCAACCTTCTCCGGGGTCTCCATTTAAAACACTCAATGCGTTAATTGCACTACAGGAAGGGGTAATTACACCAGAGACAACCATACGGTGTTATAATGGTTTTTATGTAGGAAATAAGAAAAGAGGATGCCATTGTGGTGGAGGTCTTCGAAATATGAATAGTGGTATCTACGAATCGTGCAATGCCTATTTTGCAGGTACTTTTAGAAAAATATATGAAAAGTACCCCACTACCGATGAAGGTATGGACGTTTGGGAAAAGCATATGAAAAGTTTTGGCTTAGGCGATTTTCTCGGTTATGATTTGCCCACAGGTCGCAAAGGCAGAATCCCTAATAAACAATATTATGACGGAATCTACGGTGACAACAGATGGGCTTCCTCATTCATTATTTCTAATTCCATAGGACAGGGTGAAGTTGCCGCCACACCAATTCAGTTAGCCAATATGACTGCCGCAATTGCTAACAGAGGAAAATTTTACACCCCACATATCATCAAAAGTATCTCGGGCGAACCAATCAGCCTCGAGAAATATACCACTCCAAATTATACTACCATAGATAGGAAGCATTTTCAACCGGTGATAGATGGTATGGCCGATGTATATACAAAAGGGACCGCTAAATGGCTTAAAATCCCGGGTATTACAATCGCAGGTAAAACTGGGACGGTTGAAAATTACACCAAAATAGATGGGGTTCGTATGCAGTTAACAGATCATTCGGTCTTTGTTGCTTTTGCCCCTGTGGAAAATCCAAAAATAGCTATAGCTGTTTATATAGAACATGGATATTATGGTTCTCGCTATGCCGGCCACATTGCCTCTCTTCTGATTGAAAAATACCTCAAGGGCGATATTTCACGTACCGATCTGGAAAAACGTATGTTAGAAAAGACATTAGAGGCCGAATATGCTAAACCATATAGTGGAGAGGAATTCAAGATAAACGAATATGTCTGGTAAAAATGTCCTCAAAAGAATAGATTGGTTTACTATCCTTATTTTTCTTTTACTAATTTCTATCGGGTGGCTTAATATTTACTCCAGTACTTTTTCTGAAGAAAATTCATCGATATTCGATTTCAGTCAACTGTACGGTAAACAATTATTTTTCATCGGGGTAAGTCTTGTCAGCGTTTTTATATTATTGGCGTTAGAAGCGCACTTTTACGAACGATTTTCGAGCGTTTTCTATATAATTACCATGGTCCTTCTTCTTGGTC
>CBDUCK010000060.1:0-13859 GCA_965365635.1 uncultured Muriicola sp. | reverse complement strand
TAATGGTAGGTGTGGGTAAAGGCGCACTTAATGGGGTATTGATAAAAAATGCAGAGGCACTGGAAAAAATGGACAAAGTAGATACGCTTATTGTAGATAAAACCGGAACAATTACGGAGGGGAAACCTGCGGTAGAAAAAGTAGGTTCTTCCGGAGCCCAATTCAGTAATCTGGATATTCTCCAGTACATCGTTTCTTTAAACAGCAATAGTGAACATCCGCTGGCAGAAGCAACGATAAACTATGGTAAAGAACAGCAGGTTGAAATTTTAAAAACAACCGGCTTTAATGCGGTTACAGGAAAAGGTGTAGAAGGAACTGTAAACGGTAAAAAAGTGAGTTTAGGAAACCCTGAAATGATGAAATATGCCAATGCAGAAATATCGGCAGAAATGACTCAGGAAGCACAATTGTATCAAAAACAAGGAAAGACCGTCTCCTTTGTAGCAATAGATGGGTTGGTTGGTGGTTATGTTATAATCGGTGATAAAATCAAAGAAACAAGTACGAAAGCCATCAAAGAGCTACAAAACAAAGGTATAGATGTTATTATGTTCACAGGCGATAATTACCTTACGGCGAAAGCAGTGGCGAAAGAACTGAATCTTGCCGGTTTTAAAGCAAGCATGCTCCCGGGGGATAAACTCAGGGAAGTAGCTAAACTACAAGAAACTGGTAGAATTGTGGCTATGGCCGGAGATGGCATCAATGATGCACCGGCTTTAGCAAAAAGCGATGTAGGTATCGCCATGGGCACTGGTACCGATGTTGCCATAGAAAGTGCTATGATTACCCTCGTAAAAGGGGATTTACATGGCATAGTGAAAGCAAAGAATTTAGGAGTTGCTGTCATGAAGAATATAAAGCAAAATTTGTTTTTCGCACTGGTATACAATACCCTTGGAGTCCCTATTGCTGCTGGTTTGCTATATCCGGCATTTGGAATTTTACTATCGCCCATGATAGCAGCACTGGCAATGAGTTTTAGTTCTGTATCTGTAATTGCGAATGCCTTGAGATTACGAAATTCACATATTTAACAGGTACCACACAAACCGTTGGGCTACATTCAAAAGCAACAACTTCAAAAAAAAGTTCATTTATAATAGACTTATAACCCTTTCTTTGCTATAATTATTCATTTTTACCATGTTTATCTATTATTTTAAGCAACTAAACCAAAAACCAGCATGACCAATACAACCAAAGATGAAGGATTAAAACGTGTAGTAGGGATTACCGGTTTGTCTCTTAACATTATTAATATTACCGTTGGCGCAGGTATTTTTGCACTACCAGCAATTGTAGGAATAGAACTGGGGGCTTTTAGTGTATTTGCCTATCTGTTTTGTGGTGTTATGATGGCCGCCATTATGCTTTGTTATGCAGAAATAGGAACCCGTGTTACATCTACGGGGGGAAGCTACGCGTACGTGGAAGCTGCATTTGGTGATTTTGCCGGGTATACCATGACCTGGCTGGCCGTTTTTGGCTGGAGTATTTTAGGGAGTGCTGCACTTATGAATATTATTGCCGATTCCCTGGCTGTAATTTTTCCAATTTTCTCAAATCCATGGGTGCGTGGATTGTTATATTTTATACTCCTCGGCTTTTTGGTAGTAACAAATATTCGTGGGGCTAAAGAGGGTGTTGCTTTTATTAAGTGGATCACCATAATAAAATTACTGCCATTATTTGGTATTATTATCTTCGGTTTCAGCATGGTTAATCCAGACAACCTCCATTGGGAACATTTGCCATCAATAAATACGTTTAGCAATGCTACCCTGATATTATTTTTTGCATTTGCCGGTTTTGAAACCGCCCTTGGCGCGAGTGGTGAAATCAAAAATCCTAAACGCACTATCCCTTTGGGAATTCTGATTGGAGGAGGCTTGGTACTACTTATATATTTACTGCTACAAACAGTAACTCAGGGTATATTTGGGACACAGATAGAATTGGTTAAAGATGCTCCATTAGCGGCGGTAGCAGAAACAATTATAGGTTCGTTAGGAGGTACTATACTATTAGTTGCTGCTGCGATTTCTTGTTTTGGCGCTGTAAGTACCGACGTCCTCAATACACCCCGTGTATTATTTGCCGGTGCCAATGATGGTCTGTTTCCAAAGTTCCTTGGTAAAGTTCATCCAAAATTTGCGACACCTCATTGGTCTATAATTATTTTTGCTGCACTGATTTTTCTTTTTTCGGTTTTTGCAGAGTTTAAGCAATTGGCCTTACTTGCAAGTGCTGCTATACTTCTCATTTACCTGTTCGTTATTTTAGCAACCGTCGCCCTCAGATTAAAAAAACAAGATACCTCCGAAAAGATATTTAGAGTACCTGGGGGATTCATAATTCCTTCAATTGGTATTGCGTCGATAATCTGGTTACTTACTAGTTTAAGTAAATGGGAAATACTAGCCATCAGTATTTTTATAGCCGTAATCGCAATTGTCTATGTTAGTATGAAATGGATCAAAAAACGAGCTAAATCCCAGAAAACATAACTTACTACTATAAACACTATGTAAAATTTTCCGAGAATTATGTATCTTTCAGAAAGAAAAATACATGCTTGTTGTGCGCATAAGAACCTGTCTGCTAGTGTTTTTTCTATTTGCTGGGGCCTGTACTTCTGAAAAAAAGGGAAAATCCGACAATACAGCTCTTCAGACAGCAGTAGACAGTACATTCCAGAAAGAAAAATGGCTAATTAAAGAAGGAGGAGACTATCCTTACCGGGCGCAAATGCTTAATGACATAGTCTACAACGATACCATACGGACTCTACTTAAAGATGAAATTATAGCGTTGCTGGGAGCCCCGGACCGAATCAATGAAGGCCATCTCTACTACCTGATAGATCAGAGGCGCCTCGGATCCTGGACCTTGCATTCGAAAACACTGGTGATTAAACTATCAGCCGAAGAGACCATAGATTGGATCAAGATTCATGAATAGCAGCACAAAAAGTACGGAAATAAAATTGCGACAACAGAAAACCATTGCAAAGCCCTATTTTTAGAGCTGATAATTTTTTCAAAGGTCTAAAAGCCTAATTAAACATTCCCCATGAATCAGCAAAAAGCCCCCTGGTACTTCCTATTACTACTTATTTTGGCTGGGGAGTCCGTATTTATTATTCCATTTGTTCTTGCGCGGGTCTTTCGGCCTACTGTTCTTGATGCATTTGGTTTAGACAATGTACAATTAGGCCTTTGCTTCTCAGTATATGGTATGGTAGCCTTGCTATCGTATCTCTTTGGAGGGCCTCTGGCCGATAAATTCCCCCCAAGAAAATTAATTGCAGTGGCCTTATGGATGACTGCTGCAGGAGGTTTGGTCTATGCTACGTTTCCCAGTTATACTGTCTTAAAAATACTCTACGGATATTGGGGCTTTACGACCATATTTTTATTCTGGGCTCCAATGATAAAGGCAGCCCGCGTTTGGGGTGGGACTACTTCCCAAGGGAAGGCATTTGGCTTTTTAGACGGCGGACGTGGATTAGTGGGTGCTTTATTCGGAACAATGGGTGTGCTTATCTTCTCGTTATTTCTGACCACTGAAATATCAAATGCAACAGTTGCTGAAAGTAGAGCAGCCTTTAGGTATGTGATTTTGGTATCCTCGGGCATCGTTGTTCTTGTAGGGATATTGGTGTGGTTCTTTATGAAAATGGACAAGGAAATAGAAAAAGAAATTATCCTCGATAAAATAACCCTGTCAGAAGTTAAAGAGGTGTTACGGTTGCCATCTGTATGGTTACTCATGATCATTATACTTTGTGCCTATGTAGGCTACAAAATCACCGATGTGTTTTCACTCTATGCCCAGGACGTTATGTTGTACGACCAGGTGCAATCCGCTCAGGTCGGGACTTTTTTATTATTTATTCGTCCGGTGATTGGAGTGGTTATTGGGATATTGGCAGACCGCTCGCAAACCACCTTCTGGTTGCTAATAAGTTTTATAGTTACGTTCTTCGGGGCGTTGTTATTCGCTACAGGGATTATAACCGATTCTGCTACCGTGTTATTTTTTATATCCACCTTAGTGGTAGCAACCGGAGTGTATGCTGCACGTTCGCTATACTTTGCCGTTATGGAGCGGGGACAGATTCCCTTGGCACTTACCGGGACTGCGGTTGGTCTTATATCTATCATTGGGTATACCCCTGATATCTTTGCAGGGCCAACCATGTGATTCCTTTTGGATTATTCACCTGGTGCTGAAGGGCATCAACATGTATTTTGGATGTTGGCACTATTTTCCTTCATAGGTATTGTTGCCGCTTGGTATTACTTTCAATTGTACAGAAAAAAGCCAGAAGAATAAAAGACGCCAACTTCGATTATAATACAACGCTATGTTACCACACAATTTAAAAATCCCTATTTTTAAACAAACCAATTTTTTGGCTTCAATAGATTTATGGCCCGAACTAACTATGGCAGCAATCAACCCGCCCGCTAGTTCGCATACGCTATTTCAACTAAATCATCGCGAGGATCGTTGGAGGTAATTAAAAATGAAATAAATGGCTAAAATTTTAAAAGTAGCTGCGGCCCAACTTTCACCTGTTTTCTTAAACAAAGAAAAAACAGTTGAAAAAGCCTGTAAAGCCATACTAGAGGCCGGAAAAAAAGGTGCTGATTTAATTGTCTTTCCCGAGGCTTTTATATCGGGCTACCCAGATTGGGTATGGCTCATTCCAAACAGTAAAGGTGCTGATTTAAATGAGCTTTATTTGAAACTTGTTGAAAATGCCGTTTCTATCCCAGACGATACCACGGTTAAACTATGCAAAGCGGCAAAAACAGCAGGTATTAATGTGGTAATGGGTATGAATGAGCGCAATACTGAAACCAGTAACGCAAGTTTATTTAATAGCTTGCTTTTTATAGATGATACCGGTTCAATTCTAGGTAAACATCGAAAACTAATTCCAACGGGGGGTGAACGTCTCATATGGGCACAAGGTGATGGTAGCACCTTACGCGCATATAACACCACGGCAGGAAAAATAGCTGGACTTATTTGTTGGGAAAACTATATGCCCTTGGCAAGAAATGCAATCTATGAAAGTGGCACTGAAATTTTAGCGGCCCCTACCTGGGACAAAAGCCAAAACTGGCTCCAGTCTATGCAACATATTGCAAGAGAAGGTGGGATGTTTGTAATTAGCGCTTGCATGGCCTTAAGGAAGAACGATATTCCTGAAGCGTATGAGTTTAAAAAACTTTATCCGGAGGACAGAGAATGGATAACCATTGGCAACAGCTGTATCATTGCTCCAAATGGGCAAATTTTGGCAGGTCCACTAGAAGCAGAAGAAGGTATCTTATATGCTGATATAGATCTTAAGCAGATCCTGGCCACTAAGCGCATGTTTGATGCAGTTGGCCATTATTCAAGACCCGATGTTTTTACCTTTAGCCTGAAGCATGGAAATTAATACTATACACTACTTATAAATAATCTCTGGTACATTTAAAACGAACTTTATTCTGGTAGAATACCATAAGGCAGCATAAAACAAAGCAACTATGAATTTCTTTAAAATTAGGACACCATTATTCATTTTCGCAATCATCTCATCGTTACTGGCCTGCAAGAAAGAAACCCAATGGAAGGGGCAAGAACCAATAAAAAAGGTAAGTACATTAACAGTTCCCATACAAAGGCAGTACAAAGGAGTTTTTGATCTTGGTGATGGCGTATTTATGACCAATGATTATAGTGGTGCCAGGATGAATGGGGTGGCTCGCACCAATGACACATTAATTACCGTGTTGATTACTTCTGAGAATTCACCGATCAACCCGAGTGCATGGTACGGATTTAAAATTTGGTCAGAAACAGAAAAAGAGCTCTATGTTAAACTCACCTATAATGAGAATGCTTTTCATCGTTACTTTCCAAAACTAAGTAAAGATGGTGCCACCTGGAAAGCCCTGGATTCCCTGAAATACAGGGCGGTAAAGAAAATGTGGAATGAAAGAGAATTAGCGGAAAGCATTACCATGCAGTTAGCTGTAAACCCAGACACACTTTGGATCTCTGCCCAGGAACTAATCACTTCATCAGTAGTAGATCGCTGGACGAACGAATTGCTGTCCAATTCTTTTGTCAGCAAATCTATCATAGGGGAAAGTAACGAAGGGAGACCCGTTAATTTGATTAAAATAGGAGAAAGCGACGATCAGAAAATGATTATGGCAATTTCAAGGCAGCATCCGCCGGAAGTAACCGGATTTCTGGCCATGCAAGCCTTTATAGAAACCCTGTGTGCTGACACCGACTTAGCAAGACGTTTTAGGGCTTCCTACAATACCTATGTGGTTCCGCTTGTAAATCCTGATGGGGCCGATAATGGGCATTGGCGCCATAATTATGGTGGTATCGATCTGAATAGGGACTGGGAAAACTTTAATCAACCAGAGACCCGCGCTATCCGCGATTTTATGCAGCAAAAAGTAACCCAAACAAATGGTAAGTTCTATTTTGGAGTCGATTTTCATTCTACCTGGGAGGATATCTTCTATACCATTACTCCTGAACTAAAAGGAAATATGCCCGGGCTGGTACCCAATGTAATTGCAGGTTTAGAAGATGAATTTCCCGGTTATAAACCCAATATTAGGCCCAGCCCCGGAACCGGTAGTAAAATTAATTCCACGGCCTTTTTCTTTTTCGAGTTTGGTGCCGAGTCGTTTACGTATGAAGTTGGTGATAACACGCCTCGCGAATTTGTTCGCAAGAAGGGAGAAATTACAGCCCAAAAATTGATGGAGGAGTTATTAAAATAATTATACAACAAGATTATGTTTATAGGACATTACGCAGTTGGACTACTCGCCAAAAAAAATCAACAACTTCCGTCATTGGCAATGATGTTTATTGCCGTCCAGTTTTTGGATTTAATCTGGCCAATCCTTGTCTTGCTGGGAATCGAATCTATGTCGATAGATCCGGGTAACACCAGGTTAACCCATCTTAATTTTGAATTTTACCCGTATTCCCATAGCCTGTTGATGGCCGTTGGTTGGGCATTTTTATTGGGATTAGGTTATTTCTTGTTCACAAAAAACAAACGCGGTTCATGGGTGCTTGGGGGGTTGGTATTGAGTCATTGGGTGTTAGATTTTATCACGCATCGGCCCGATTTACCTTTATCGCCTTTCACTGGTTTGAAAGTAGGTTTAGGGCTATGGAATTTTCCAGTTATAGAAATTACCTTTGAAATACTACTATTTGGATTGGGAGCTTATTTGTATTTCCGCGCTGCGAAACTGAAGCGAAAAACTTCCTATTGGACCTTAATTACCTTCCTCTTTGCTGTTCATTTAATGAATTTAGTTGGTCCACCACCACCCAATGTGATGGCAGTTGCCTGGTCTGCAAATTTACTTTGGCTCACCGTATTATGGGCCTGGTGGATAGAAAAAAAATAATTTTCCATAATTGATAAATGACACTGTAACCAGCAAGCCTTTCCTATCTAATGATTTATACTGATTAGCAACATCTTATTTTTTGTATTTTTAGATCTTATCAGAAGACAAATGAAATTCAATGACTATTTTAATGAACTGAAGCGACGCAATGTCATTAAGTCTGCAATTGCCTATTTAGTAATAGCATGGGTCATTACGCAAGTAATTTCAACCGTACTACCAGTATTTGGAGCACCAAACTATCTCCTGAAATGGTCTTTGGTGATTTTAGCGCTTGGCTTCCCGGTATGGCTAATTTTTGCATGGGTATATGAGTTTACACCAGAAGGTATTAAGAAAACTATCGATATAAAACCAGACCAGTCTATTTCATCAAAAACAGGATCTCGTCTCAATAAACTGATCATTACAACACTTACCCTTGCAATAGTTATTTTACTGGTTGACAAATTTACCAGAGACTCTGCACAGGTCGTTGACTTTGGTGATCGTTCTATCGCGGTCATGGCCTTTGCTGATATGAGCCCGAAACAAGATCATGAATATTTTTCTGATGGCATTAGTGAAGAATTGTTGAATCTCTTAGCAAAAATTCCTGAACTCAAGGTAATAAGCCGCACTTCTTCTTTTTCGTATAAAGGGAAGGATTCAAAGGCAACCGAGATAGGGAAAGAACTGAAAGTTTCTCATATTCTGGAGGGTAGTATTCGAAAAGCGGGTAATATGATACGTGTAACTGCACAACTGATCAATACCAGCGATGGGGCACATGTGTGGTCACATACCTTTGACCGCGAATTAGATAGTATTTTTAAGATTCAAGATGAAATAGCTGCAGAAGTGGGTAAAGAATTAAAACTCTCGCTGATAGGCCAACCATTGAAATCAATCAGTATAGATCCAGAAGCCTATAATCTATATCTTCAGGCGAGTCATTTGGTTAAACAAAATACAAAAGATGCTTATATAGAGGCCGAAACCAAAGTGAAAGCATCCATTGCTCTCGATTCAACCTATGCTTCTTCATGGCGATTATTGGCGGGGATATACGATACGGGTACCTATAATTTCAGTATTCGCGAACCTGTAGAGGGCGTTCCTTTGGGATTAAATGCGGCGCATAAAGCCATTGAATTGGACCCTGATTCCGGGTATTCCTATGCCACCATGGCAAGTTTACAAGAACTGAATTGGGATTTTGAGGAATCAGCGAAAAACATGAACAAAGCACTTACATTAATCCCCAATGATGGCATCATTAAAGGCACTGCTGCTCTTATGACATTTGGAGATCTGGAGAAGGCTATTGATTTGATCAATGAGGCCATAGAGATAGATCCCCTGGTTTATAGCAATTACTTTAACTTGGGACATACCAATTATAGGCTGAATCGTTTGGAGGAGGCAGAAGCGGCTTTTAAAACTTTTGAATTATATTATCCAAACTGGGAAATATACCATTATATGATGGCTAAAATTCGATTGGCCCAAGGAAGAAATGATGAGGCCCTTGCGGAAATAGAACAGGAAAAACATGAATTTTTCAGTTTGTATGGCCGTAATTTTATCCTGTACGCAATGGATCGCCGTACAGAGGCGGATACCCTGTTTGCAGAATTCCTGGAAAAATACGGTGCTACGGATATGGCTAATGTTGCTGATTTATATGCGTTCAGAGGAGATTATGACCAATCCTTTGAATGGTTAAACAAATCTCTTGAGGCCAAGGACCCGGTTTTAATTGAAGCCCTTACCTACCCATCATTTAAACCCATGCACAGCGATCCACGCTGGGGTGAATTTATAAATAAAATTGGGTTGCCAAAGGATCATGGATATCCATTGAATTAAATGATATTATGAATCCCAAACCAGGCATGGAACTGTCTAATCTACGCCTAGAAAATTATAATTATACGCTGCCCCAAGCCTAACTACATATTGTTCCCATCGGGGATCATCATGTAAGTTATTAAATTCTGGCATTGTAAAAAGCCATTCTGGCCAGATAACAACATGTTGGAATGCCATGTCCAGATTGGCAAAAGCCCCATCTTTGTCTCCCATGTAGGCACTTAAACAAGCCACTTCGAAATAATGCTCAGCATCCGTATCTAAATACTCATCCCGATTCTCATCTTCGGGATATGCTTTAATTAATTCCAACAATTTTAGCGCCTTACCTTCATTCCCCATGGCGTAATTAATACTACAGCCCAAAAGGTTATTCAAATAGGGATTGGTTTCCTGTTCCATATATGCTATCGCCTTATCGTAATTTCCTTTGTCACGATTCAACAAAGCCAATTCGTATATTCTCAGGTAGTCCGGTAATCCCAATAGATAGGATCTTTCGATATAATATTCAGCTTTATCTATATTACCTAGCTTCCATTCCAAAAATCCCTTTCTTTTAAGGGCCATGGTATTTTTTGGATCGAGCAAAATGGCCTGATCATAGTAATTTAGAGCTTCGTTAATCCTATTGGTGCGCATCGATAAATTCCCTGCCTGCGCCAGGATTCTTGGTTCATTAGGTGCAATTTGTAATGCTTTTTTTAGCATAGACTCAGAAACATCTGCCTGATAGTTTTGCCAAGAATAAAGTGATTGCCACACATATCCCATGGCATTTAACGAATCTAGTTCAATTGCTTTTTTAGCCGCAAGTATTCCGGATTCATACCCAGCATTGGCTTCATTGTGGAAATAATAATAAGTTTTAGCAAAAATAACCTGCGCCAGAATGTTCCAGGATGGTGCATACGTGTCATCTAGTTCAATAGATTTGCGAATAAGCGTATCTGCCCGCATTGTTGCTTCTTCCCGTAAGGTGTTAACTAAATTATTTGCTTGCAGAAACAGCTCATAAGCCCTTGGATCTAACTTTCGCTTCCGGAAATCTTCATTTAAAAGAGTTACCGCCATCCGAACGGCCACAATTTCCGCAATTTCCTCTTGCACCATCAGCGCATCTTCCACCTTACGGTCGAACGTATCTGACCAGCTATGAGCCCCTGTTGCAACGTCTATAAGTTGCACAGTAATTCTAAATATATCACCTGACTGGCGTACACTTCCTTCCAAGAGATATGCTACATCTAGCTCTTCACCAATTACATCGAGGGTTACTTCCTTGTTCTTGTAGGAGAAAGAAGAGGTCCTGCCTATAACTTTAAGATCTTTGTACTTCGCCAGTTTGTTGAGGATTGCTTCACTCATTCCATCTGCAAAATATTCTTTGTTATGCTCAGGACTCATGTCGGCAAAGGCTAGAACAGCAATAGAGGATGCAAATTCCGGGAGTATAGAGGCAGTCATTTGTTGTTTCTTCAGGGTCTCTTTCAGCCGTACCTGATTAACAATCAATAAAATTAGGGCAATACAAAGTCCTCCAATAATTAGCCTGTTGAGTTGCACATTTTTTTTAGCTGAGACTTCGGGGTCAAAGATTACTTCTTCGGTCTTTTTAAAGCCCTCAGGAGTAAAATCGTAGACCCAGGCAACAATTAGCCATATTGGAAATCCTACAACTAAAATGATGATGGTGGTTCTCATCCAATCCTGCCCCAGCTCAAAGGCAGGCACCAATATAGAAAGTACCTGAACAATTAGCCAGGCGACAATTGTATAGGCGATACCGGCTTTAACTACATGCCGGCGCTGTAACTCCTTAAAAAAGAATAATAAGCGCTTCATAAGTGCTTGTATAACACATCAATATACAAATTTTCCATGGCTTGTAAGAAGATATTTCGCAAGATAAATCACCAACAAAATGGCCTTCGGAAAAAATATCGGGGGGTACGGACAAATTTAGGGTCGTTTCGTCCATAGGAGCTACCCAAAGACAGTTATAATAATTATTTTTAGTAAAACCAATAATTATTACAGATGCCACAGCCTATAAAAATTACCTTAGAGGTAGATATTAACAAGCTCTCATTAAGTAAAGGACGCCCGTCAAGAAATAGTGTAGTTAAGGCTTGTAAATTATCTGATAATAACAATGGTAAAGCAATAGGTTCAGGTTGCTTATTATTTTTTGTTCCTGCCAAACGTGTCAAGAATTTTACAACCGCCGTAGGTCCAACTAGTGAAATCGTTTGGGAGGGTAAATCAACAGATTCAAATTACAAAGTTATCATCGATAGCATAGTTTACAGGTATGGGCGCCATTCCATTAACTTTTTTGATGCTATCGTTTTAAAGCCAACTACTCCTGGATTGACTATCGTGAAGCATAATATACAAGCTGGGAATACTAAGGATGAATATGAGTATATAATCAATTTCAGGATAGAACATCAGGGTAGGTCGCAAGACTTCCAGATAGATCCGAGATTGAAAATGCACACCTCATTAGCTGAATGACTTGGTTGATTTTTAATTCATCCCAACCACCCGTTTTTATTTTGTGCACTACTTGGAGCAGGAACTGATAAGGAATTAGTGTTATTCGAAGCAGGTATAATTGAAAAGCTGATATTAAAGGAAAAGTGATTTAAAATTAATGGATCTTATCAACAATATTATGGCCTACAACAACAGCTATAAGTAATTGCTATCAATCTTCTTCTCAATCCTATGTTATAAAAGACCAACCAATACTACATCTGTTGCTCTCTCTAATGTGGTCGTCTGTTTATCTTTCAATATGTATCTCAATCTTACCTATGAAGGATAATTCAGTATCTTGTTGCAGTAACTGCCAACCAACTGCGTCCTATGATCAACTTCTTCCGCAAAATCCGAAAACAATTCGCTGACGATAAAAAGCCTTTAAAATACATGAGGTATGCACTAGGGGAGATTGTATTGGTGGTCATTGGTATTTTGATAGCCTTGCAGATCAATAATTGGAATGAGCATCGAAAAACTGTAAACAAAGAAAAAGGATATATCCGATCTATTTATCAAGACCTGCGAAAAGACCTTAATAGAATAAATATCAGTAGTGCAATGCTAACCAAGCAGTACAAATACGGTATAGAAGTACTCGCGGCTTTTGAACAAAAGGAAAGTAAAGCCATGGATTCTGTAGACATAACTAATAAAACGGGCTGGGAGTTAACACAGATAATACCCATGATGCGCGAGGACAATACCTGGGACGATTTAAAAGTTAAGAGTGTAGAAACCTATATTATAAAAGATTCATTAACGCGGTTGCTCGATGGCTTTTACGCCAGTTACGACACTCAGATTGAAAGATTTAATCAATTACCGAAAAAAGTAAGGGAAGAACTGCGCATGCTTACCGCGTATTGCAATGATTCTGAAGGGGTGCAAATTATATTTGAAAAGGGAATTGATTATTATGGAGCTTCTTCTCCAAGATTCCGTAAATGCATTTTATCTAACTTGGACGTTCCCAGACTTGTTAGTGCTGTAACATTATCAGCAATTGTCAACATTAGACTATCTGAAGGATTAAAAAAAGAAGCGGAAGGGGTGAAAGGGTATATGGAAAAGAATTTTAAGCACTTGCTATAAGCTGCGCAGCTTGGGCGAGTACCAAAACCAGTGTCTTGTACCGACCAGCCATTCCATAAAGTAATATATATGAATGGGCCAACTTAGATGGTAACAACTACTAAGTAATGCTAATTCTGTGGCTCTATCTAATGTGGTGGTGTTCCATATAAATATTATTAAGCTGATTTATAGTTTATTAGATTAATTTAGCAACTAAGCTCATTTTGGGTTTTTTAAGAACTAACTTGAGAAGTAATAGTACAGAATATGGATTTTTTAGATATTCTTATTAATTTATTTGTTTGGTTTTTTATCATCCTATTACCTTTGGTGGTAATTGGTTATAGAAAAGGAATAAAACGGAGTAAAGACAATCAGAATAGCGGATGCTGGAAAGCTATTTTTTTTATTACTGTGGTTATAACTTTTATTTCATTAATTGGAATTGCTATAGTAGTTCTGGGAATTGGTGCTATGAGTGGTTCATTTAGTTAATCTTTCCTAGTACACCACCACTAGAACATCAGTTATGGGATATAATGTGGGGGTCTGTTTAATCTTACAATATTTATCCCGCTTCTAGGCATGAAAGATAATTCAGTACCTTGTTCATGTAACTGCCAACCAACTTCGTCCTATGATTAACTTCTTCCGTAAAATCCGCAAACAACTGGCCGATCAAAATAAACCACTAAAATACTTCCGTTATGCCCTAGGGGAGATTGTGCTTGTAATGATCGGTATTTTGCTTGCCCTGCAGGTGAATAACTGGAATGAGGTGCGAAAAGACCAACAGGAGTTAAGGAACATCCTTCAGAGTATCGTAGCGGATATGAAAGAAGATGTTCAGCTAACAAAGTTGGCAAGTGAATCCCATCAGGAAGATAATGAAAGAATCAAATCGTTTCTAAACCA
>CBDUCK010000059.1:0-14034 GCA_965365635.1 uncultured Muriicola sp. | reverse complement strand
CAATAATTAAGGAATGGGATTTAAAGGAAGGATCTTCTTATGATATGGTAGATGCTTTATACGGAATGCAAAAAACAACACTTCACATAAAAGGAGGGATTGGAATCTGTACCATTGAAATAGAACCACTTCAATCGTTTATTTTTAAACTGTAGTTAAAAAGTTGAAACTATAAAAGGATCTGGTAAGATGTATTACATTAAACAGGAAGATGCAATATCAATCATATTTAGTGATTTGATTTTTCTTTTCAAGTTGTATTTTTGAGAATTGAAAAACGTATTTAAGACATGAAAAGGACAATCACAGGTTTAGTTATTTTAACTTTTTTAAGTTGTGGAAAAATGAGTAACGATCTTCTAGTTATTGGTCACAGGGGGGCTATGGGTCATGAAACTGAAAACACATTGGCTTCTATACAAAAGGCACTCGATTTGGGAGTGGATATGATAGAAATAGATGTGTTCAAAATCAGCAGTGGAGAAATCGTAGTTTTTCATGATGAACGAGTAGAACGCCTATCTAACGGCGGGGGCGCTATTGAAGAATATAACATTTATGATCTAAAAAAATTGATTCTGAAAGGAAATCATAAAATTCCTATGCTCCAGGACGTATTAAAGTTAATAGATCATAAAGTGCCTCTGAATATTGAACTCAAAGGAGCCAATACATCTGACCGGGTTAACTTTATAATGAATTACTACATAAAGGAAAGAGGATGGACCTTGGATGATTTTTTAATTTCCAGTTTTAATTGGGAAGAACTTAAGAGCATGCGGGAACTTAACAAAGACGTGGCTATTGCCCTGTTGACCGAAGAGGATCCTTTAGAAGCCATCCCAACCGCTAAATCATTAAATGCTATTGCCATAAATCCTGATTATAGAACGCTCACCAAAGAAAATGTACAGGCCCTTCAGGATGATGGATTTAAAGTCTATACTTGGACGGTAAATAAACCTGAGGACATAGACCATATGAAAAATCTCGGGGTTAATGGCATTTTCACCAACTTTCCCGAAAGGGCACACTAATGTATGATGTTCTGGTCATTGGAGGAGGTGCCGCTGGTTTCTATGGAGCCATCCATATTGCTGAGTTCCATAATGATCTAAAAGTAGCTATCCTGGAACAGGGTAAACAAGTACTGGGGAAAGTTAGGGTTTCAGGTGGTGGACGTTGCAATGTAACCCATGCCGAATTTGATCCGAAAGTTTTAGCAAAGCACTATCCAAGAGGCGAGAAGGAATTGTTGGGCCCTTTTTTTTCCTATAATACGGCACATACTGTACAATTCTTTGAGGAACGAGGCATTGCCCTCAAAACGGAGGAGGATGGTCGAATGTTTCCAATCACTAATTCATCTCAAACCATTATCGATTGTTTTTTGAAATCTACGGAGGAATTAGGCATTCATCTTATGAAAAATACGGTAGTTACAGCCATTAAACCTGGTAAAGACAAGAACTCTGATACAATGTGGGAAGTGCAAACGAAAACAAAAACATTCCTAACAAAAAATATTTTGCTTGCAACGGGTAGTAGTCCCAAGATGTGGAATATGCTGAGTTCATTGGGACATACTATTGTTACACCCGTTCCTTCCCTTTTCACCTTTAAGATTAAAGACCCTCGCATAGAGGGCATACCAGGTGTTAGCACTGCTGCACGGCTACAACTTTTATCAAAAAATACGTACGGTAAAGAAATTACCTTTGCCCTAAAAAGTTCATCAAATAAATCGGATCTACTAGTTTCAGAAGGCCCACTTTTAATTACTCACTGGGGAATGAGCGGTCCGGCAATATTAAAACTATCGGCTTGGGGTGCACGCATCTTAAGTGAGTATAAGTATCGTTTTCAAATACGGGTTAACTGGCTGCCAGAGTATCATCAGGACGGATTATTTTCCTTATTGATGAAAGTAAAAGATGTAGAAGCTAAGAAAACGGTTTTCAGGACCAATGCTTTTGACATTCCCAGGAGACTTTGGATTAATTTGGTAAAGGCTTCAGGAATTGTTCAGGAACAGAAATGGGCCGACGTATCTAAAAACCAGTTACAGAAACTGGCCAGGGAACTTACGGGGAGCGAGTTTTCTGTGGACGGCAAAAGCACCTTTAAAGAAGAGTTTGTTACAGCAGGAGGAGTTGACTTAAAAGAAATTAACTTCAAAACCTATGAAAGCAAGTTACACCCCGGACTCTATATGGCTGGTGAGGTTATAAATGTTGATGCTATTACTGGGGGGTTCAATTTTCAAAATGCCTGGACGGGAGCCTATATGGCTGCACAAGCCATCAGTCAAAAACAATAACCTACCACCTGGGTATTAGGCGAGAAGCAGAAAAAGACCGGCTGCCATACCACATCCAAGAACAGGGCCTATTATGGGTACCCAGGAATAGGTCCAATCACTAGATCCTTTATCTTTAATGGGTAATAAGGCATGCATAAGGCGAGGTCCCAGATCTCTGGCCGGGTTTATTGCATACCCAGTTGTGCCCCCTAGCGATAAGCCAATAGCCCAAACCAATATAGCCACAGGCAAAGCCCCAAGGGAACCCAGGCCAATAATTTGGTCTGAAGCAATCAAAGAAGCATCTGTAAAATATAAGACCGTAAAAACGAGTACAAATGTTCCAATGATTTCACTTATCAAATTCGAAAAATAGTTTCTTATCGCTGGGATGGTCGAAAACACCCCCAATTTAGTTCCCTTATCTGGTGTCTTATTGAAATGATCTTTATAAACAATCCATACGATCGCTGCACCAATCATGGCGCCGAACAACTGAGCCAAAATGTATAGGGGGACCGAGGCCCATGAAAACTTACCTGCCAGGGCTAGACCAATACTTACAGCAGGATTTATATGCGCGCCACTATAAGGGGCAGCTACCACCACACCTACATAAACGGCAAATCCCCACCCGGCTGTTATTACTATCCACCCACTCCCTTGACCCTTGGTGTTTTTGAGTATAACGTTGGCCACAACCCCACATCCAAGTGTAATGAGAAGAGCGGTTCCTATAATTTCTGCAATGAATGGCGTCATAGTTAATTTAATTTATCATGATTCTTTAGACCAGTATTCTAATGCATCGATGGCCCTATGCCATCCTTTTATGCCTATGTCAATTGAAGTCCTATCCTGATTGGGGGTAAAATGTTTATCACTTTCCCATATAGATTGTATTTCTTCCAGATTATCCCAATAACCAACAGCCAACCCTGCCAGGAAGGCAGCCCCCATGACGGTAGTTTCAACAACTTTTGGGCGTACAGTTGTAGTATTAAGCACGTCCGATTGGAATTGCATTAGCATATTATTTATAGTGGCACCCCCGTCTACCCGTAATTCTTTGATTGTTATTCCTGCATCCGCTTCCATGGCTTTTAAAACGTCCATGGTTTGATAGGCGATAGATTCGATAGCCGCCCTGGCGATATGAGCATCTGTAGTTCCTCTGGTAAGACCAAAGAGAGTTCCTTTAGCGTGCTGATTCCAATAGGGCGCTCCCAGGCCGGCAAAGGCAGGAACGAAATATACACCATCCGTGCTTTCTACCGAAGATGCCAATTGCTCAATTTCCGATGAAGTCGATATTATTTTTAGACTATCTCGCAGCCATTGCACAACCGCACCGGCTATAAAAATACTGCCTTCTAATACATAGTGGGTTTTTCCGTTTATTTTCCAGGCGACAGAGGTAAGTAAATTATTTTTGCTCACAATGGGTTTTTCTCCAATATTCATGAGCATAAAACACCCTGTGCCATAGGTGTTCTTTACCATGCCTGGTTTTGTGCACATTTGTCCAAACAAGGCCGCTTGCTGATCACCTGCTATCCCTGCGATAGGAACTTTTGTACCTAATAAGGAGGGGGTTGTTTCGCCATACACCTCACTCGATTGTCTGACTTCCGGAAGCATGCTTTTTGGGATGGTAAATAGGTCTAATAATTCGTCGTCCCAGGCCAAAGTGTTGATATCGAAAAAAAGTGTTCTACAGGCATTGGTAACATCTGTAATATGCAATGCTCCACCGGTCATATTCCATATGAGCCAGGTGTCTATGGTTCCCATAAGAAGATCCCCGCTTTCTGCCCGGGCCCGGGCCCCTTCAACGTTGTCTAATATCCATTTAACTTTAGTACCAGAAAAATAGGCATCGATAACCAGACCGGTTTTGTTCCGGATTAAGTCAGACCTTCCTTCTTTTTTTAATAGATCGCAATAATCGGCAGTACGTTTATCTTGCCATACAATAGCATTATAAATGGGTTGTCCGGTATTTTTATCCCATACAACCACGGTCTCTCTTTGGTTGGTAATCCCAATGCCGGCAATAGAAGTGCTTTCTATTTTTTTCTCGGCCATTGCTTTTCTCATCATTTCTGATTGCGTCATCCATATTTCCAAGGCATCGTGTTCTACCCATCCTGTATTTGGAAAATGCTGTGAAAATTCTTTTTGAGCACTAGAAATAATAGTTCCTTTCTTATCAAAAACCAACGCTCTGCAACTTGTGGTTCCCTGATCAAGCGCAAGAATGTATTCTCTCATAAATAGTTAAATTAATACATCAATAGTACTATTGATCTTTTCTAAATGTAAAAATTTATTTTACATATTAGATAATTTGTGAGCGAGTCTAGTTAAGTTCCCAAATTCTATAATTGAGCAAAGCGGCAAAACAGACCCACAAGAGGTAAGGAATCATGAGGTATGCGGCCATTCGATCTACTATTTTAAACCATTTTATGGTTATAACAATAAGAATCATAAGCACTATGATTACCAGCAAGGCCCAAAACGGATTTTGAAAACCAAAGAACACAATACTCCAAAGGGCATTAAATAATAGCTGAAAACCAAAATTATACAGGGCAGTTTTAACCCATATATGATGAAATCCTTTGGCCCACACTAAGCCAGCGGCAATTCCCATACAGATGTAAAGTACTGTCCATACAGGTGCAAATAGCCAATTGGGAGGGTTAAATCCGGGTTTGTTTAAGCCGGCATACCATGTACCTACCGAACTTTGTGTAGCGAACCCGGATAAAAATCCGATGAGCAAGCATACAGTAACTGCTATGGCGATATATAGTATTTTTTTCTTCAAAACTGGCTAGTGTAAGTTCTCTAAAATAGGAATTTATTTTAATTGTGGCTAGGGGAAAAGTCCTTAAAAACTATCTTTGCTTCTAAATTCAGTATGCATGACTGAACAAAATTTTGTTCCAACACCCTACAATAAACTAATTAGTAAAGGAAAAGTAACCTGGGAATCCCCAAGCAATATTGCATTGGTGAAGTATTGGGGAAAGTTACCCAATCAAATACCAGCAAATCCATCGGTAAGCTTTACGCTGAATACTGCTATAACCACTACCACCCTTTATTTTGAACTGCGCACAGCTATTGCTGGTGATTTTTCATTCGACCTGTTTTTTGAAGGGAAACCGAAACCTGATTTTAAGCCAAAAATTGAAACTTTTTTTAATAGAATACTTCCCTATTTACCATTTCTCAAAGACTATCATTTTGAGATACACAGTAGCAACTCCTTTCCGCATAGTAGCGGAATTGCTTCTTCTGCAAGTAGTATGGCGGCTCTTGCTTTATGCCTTATGGAAATAGAAAAAGCTATGGATCTTTCGATTACCGAGGATCACTTTTATAAAAAGGCATCTTTTTTAGCCCGGTTAGGATCGGGGAGTGCCTGCAGAAGTATTACAGGGAAAATTGTGCAATGGGGCAAACACAATGAAATTAAAGAGAGTTCAAATTTGTACGGTATTTCATATACTAACGAGGTACATCCTGTGTTTCAAAATTATCAGGATACCATCCTGTTGGTGCATAAAGGACAAAAACAGGTTAGTAGTACTGCAGGTCATAATTTAATGCATACGCATCCGTATGCGGAGGAACGATTTTCGCAGGCCCATAAAAATATTAGTCAATTGATGGCTATATTGAAGAAAGGAGACCTGATTAAATTTATTGAATTGGTTGAGAGTGAAGCGTTAACGCTTCATGCGATGATGATGACCAGCGTACCGTATTTTATTTTAATGAAGCCCCAAACCTTGGAGATTATAGAAAAAATATGGGCTTTTAGAGCTGCAACAAACACCCCGGTTTGTTTTACATTAGATGCAGGAGCCAATGTGCATGTGCTGTACCCGAGAGAAGTCAGTGAAAAAGTTTTGCAATTTATTAAGAATGAGCTTGTTGCCTATTGTGAAAATGGACAGTATATTTGCGATCAGATTGGGAATGGCTCAAAAAAAATAGCATCGATCAGTGATCTTTAGTATTAAAATGGTAGTTTTATATTGCTAGTAAGCTAAGAAATAATGAAAGGACCCTTATTTTATTCCAAAATTCTATTATTTGGAGAATACGGAATCATCAAAGACTCTAAAGGTCTTTCCATTCCATATAATTTTTTTAAAGGCGCTTTAAAGGCAGATGCAAACCCTTCTTTGGCAGCCGAAAAATCTAACCGTAGTTTACGGAGTTTTGCAAAACATCTCGCTAATCTTCAAGAGCAGGAACATCCCATAGTGTCTTTCGATTTGGATGCCTTAGAACAGGATTTAGACAATGGCATGTATTTCGATAGCTCTATCCCACAAGGATATGGTATTGGAAGCAGTGGGGCATTGGTAGCGGCTATTTACGATAAGTATGCTCAGGATAAAATTACCGTTTTGGAAAACCTTACTCGGGAAAAATTACTAAAGCTGAAATTGATCTTTGGAAAAATGGAGTCGTTTTTTCACGGCAAGTCTTCCGGATTAGATCCACTTAACAGTTACTTAAGTTTACCGATCCTTATCAATTCTCAAGACAATATAGAATCTACCAGTATTCCTTCCCAGAATTTGGAAGGGAAAGGAGCTGTTTTTCTACTCGATAGCGGAATTATAGGGGAAACTGCCCCCATGGTTCAGATATTTATGGAAAAAATGAAACACGAAGGGTTTCGGAGTGTTTTAAAAGATCAGTTTATAAAACATACCGATGCCTGTGTGGAAGACTTTATTACAGGGAATGTAAAATCTTTGTTTGGGAATTTAAAGCAACTCTCTCATGTAGTGTTAGATCATTTTAAACCTATGATTCCTCAGCAATTTCATCAGCTTTGGAAGCAGGGAATAGAGTCGAATGACTACTATCTGAAATTATGTGGTTCTGGTGGGGGAGGATATATTTTAGGGTTCACTCAGGATATAGATAAAGCCAGAAAAGCGCTTAACGGACACAAATTAGAAGTGGTGTACAACTTCTAAAAATACAAAAATGCTTAGTAGAAAAAATAAACTCCTGCTTTTAAAGCTCTTGAGTTTGTTTTCCATTGTACGCGGTTATAACGTTTTAATGATCGTTATAGCCCAGTATTTGGCCTCTATTTATATTCTGGCTCCACAGTTACCCTTGAGAGGAGTACTGTTAGATGGCAGTCTTTTTGTCTTGGTTTTGGCATCGGCACTGGTGATTGCCGGGGGGTATATTATCAACAGTTTTTATGACTCAGAAAAAGACCTGATCAATAAACCTAGAAAAACCATGTTAGATAGGTTGGTAAGCCAGCGATCTAAGTTAACAGCCTACTTTGTACTTAATTTTTTAGCTGTTTTTTGTGCTAGTTATGTCTCCTTTAGAGCGGTCTTATTTTTTGCAGCCTATATTTTCGGAATCTGGCTCTATTCTCATAAATTAAAGAAAATACCTTTTCTTGGAAACTTAGTATCTGCCGTATTGGCTATTACACCATTTTTCGCCGTTTTTGTGTATTATAAGAATTTTGAAACTGTCATTTTTGTACATGCCATGTTTCTTTTTCTCCTCATCTTATCCAGAGAAATGATCAAGGATATGGAAACTATGGCAGGTGATATAGCTCAGAATTATAAAACCATTCCTATCCTTTACGGAACCACTTTTTCGAAATCGTGTATAAGTATTTTAGTAGGACTTACCTTAATACCAGCTTTGTTGCTGATCTATAAATTTGATGTAGGTTATATGTATTTGTACTTCAATGCCAGTATCTTATTAATGATTTTTTTTCTCGGTTTGTTATGGAAATCTTCCTCCAAGAAACACTACGTATGGTTGCATAATATCTTAAAATTTATAATTATCGCAGGGCTTTTTAGTATCTTATTGATTGATGTAGACCTTGTTTTAAATCGTATACTATAATGAACTCCACCCTAAAAGTCGCCTTGGCGCAAATTGCACCGGTTTGGTTAGATAAAGATGCCACGCTCAAAAAGGTAAAGAACTATATAAAAGAGGCAGCAAGCCAAAAGTCTGATTTGATTGTTTTTGGGGAGGCATTATTACCTGGTTATCCTTTTTGGCTGGCCTATACAGAAGGTGCTAAGTGGGACTTAACTATTAACAAAGAGCTACATGCACATTATGCCCAAAACGCGATTCAAATAGGCGAAGGGGATCTCAATTCCCTTTGTGTGTTGGCCAGAGAAAATAACATAGCTATATATCTCGGGATTATAGAGCGGGCCGAAGATAGGGGAGGACATAGCCTGTATTGTTCCCTGGTATATATAAATCAACTGGGAGTTATAGCTTCTGTACACAGAAAATTACAGCCTACCTATGATGAACGATTAACCTGGGCCCCTGGGGATGGTCATGGCCTAAAGGTGCATCCTTTAAAAGAATTTAGGCTGGGAGGTCTTAATTGCTGGGAAAATTGGATGCCTCTTCCCAGGGCTGCTTTGTATGGGCAAGGAGAAAATGTGCATATAGCAGTGTGGCCGGGCAATGAAAACAATACGAAAGACATTACCCGATTTATAGCTCGCGAGTCTAGAAGTTATGTACTTTCTGTTTCCTCTTTGATGCGGAAAGAAGACTTCCCCTCTTCAACACCGCACCTGGACGCTATCTTAAAGGAAGTTCCTGAAGAATTGGCGAATGGGGGAAGTTGTATTGCAGGCCCGGACGGAGAATGGATATTAGAACCGGTATTGAACACAGAAGGACTCCTGTATGAAACGTTAGCTATTAATAGAGTTTTTGAAGAACGACAAAACTTTGATGCCGTAGGTCATTATTCCAGACCAGATGTCACCCAACTGCTCGTAAATCGCCAGCGGCAGTCTACAGTTTCCTTCGAGGATTAATTATTAATGGGGAAGGTAGTTAGTGAGGCATTGCATTTTCTTACCTTTGCAAAAAATTGAGTGATGGGTAAATCAGATAATAAGAGAGACGGTAAATCTTTGGGCAAAGGTAAAGGCGAAGGTGGTTTTCGAAAGAAGAGTTATGTAAGAGATAATGTTCCTATGAAAAAGAAACCTCAGCCTAAACTACCGTCGGACCCAAATCTTATCAGATTAAATAAATATGTAGCCAATGCAGGAGTTTGCTCTCGCAGAGACGCAGATACCTATATTGCTGCAGGGAATGTAACCGTTAACGGGAAACCGGTTATTGAAATGGGGTTTAAGGTGAAGCGCACGGATGAGGTTAGATTTGATGGTCGCCTACTTAATCCCGAGAAAAAGGAGTATATCCTTCTAAACAAGCCAAAGAATTTTATCACTACCACCCGGGATGAAAAGGGCAGAAGAACGGTAATGGAACTAATTTCCAATGCTTCTAAAGCCAGGTTGGTACCTGTAGGCAGATTAGATAGAAATACCACCGGACTCCTTCTATTTACGAATGATGGGGATCTGGCAAAAAAATTGACCCATCCAAGATATGGTGTCCGAAAGATCTATCATGTAGAATTAACCACTAACCTCAAAGTAGATGATCTTCACAAGATTCAGGAAGGACTAACACTAGATGACGGAGAAGTGAAAGTAGATGAGGTGAGTTATATTAATAATGCCCCAAAGAGAGAAGTAGGCATAGAAATTCACAGCGGTAAAAATAGAATTGTTCGCAGGATATTTGAACACCTGGGATATGAGATTGTTAAATTAGATCGTGTAATTTTTGCCAGTCTTACCAAAAAAGATCTTCCCAGAGGTCATTGGAGGCCACTTACGTCTCAAGAAGTAATTAACTTGGGAATGATTCAATAATTTAGATTAGCTAGTGGGCATATTTTTCCATTAAAGCATTCCGTACTGTTTCCCAGAAAACAGCCTTGGAAGGATGCTTTTCCATGTGAGTATTTTTATTTTCAGAGAACTCACTAACTATTAGTTTTATATGGGCTAGTTGCTCATTTTCGCCATATAAATTCTCAAATGCCATATCCCATCGATCAAATTCCCTGTGTTCACGTTCCTCATGCGATAACAATTCAACCATGTGATGTCGAGGATCTAGTTTAATCCTGTCGAACAACTTAAGAACACGTATTTGATTGCCTTCCAGATATTGGATAAACTCGCCTTCATGATATAACAGGCACCCGGTAATACCATTGCTATGATTAAAAGTTTTTGCTTTTTCCAGCATTTCTTCAATCTGTCCTATTCCAAAGCCAGGTTTTTCTATAGATTTATAGACAAGACTAAACATAATGTACTAGGGTTCGGTTAGTTGATGTGTTCTAAAGATACAAGATTTATAGAGTTAGAACTTAAAAACAAGATCAAATATTCTTCATCTTGTTGCGTATTTCCTGCAAACACAAGTTGCCGATGCTCCCCGAATGGGTATGGTTGGCATCCTTCTTGGGAGAAAAAGTACCAGCTTCAATCTGAGCCGCAATTTGCTGGTACGCATCCCGAAAGGGGACACCATTTTGAACCATATCATTTAAAGCATCTACACTAAAAAGGTAATTGTACTTTGGATCTTCAAGAATAGTTGTTCGTACCTGAATTTTCGATAGGCTAAACACCATCATTTCCAGACAAGCCTTAAGATCCTGAATAGCAGGTAACAGGTTGTTCTTTGTTAGTTGCAGATCTCTGTGATAGCCACTTGGAAGATTACTTAATAAGAGCGATAACTGATTTGGTAACGCCTGAATAGTATTGCATTTACCGCGTACCAGTTCAAATACATCCGGATTTTTTTTATGTGGCATAATACTACTCCCGGTAGTTAGATCCTCCGGAAAGGAAATAAAATTAAAATTCTGACTCATATACAAACAGACATCCATCGCCATCTTGGAAAGGGTGGCGGCTATACTGGCCATTCCCATGGCGGTTGCTTTCTCTACCTTGCCCCTCCCCATTTGCGCTGCCACTACATTGTATTTCATGGTTTGGAAGCCAAGCTCTTTAGTAGTAAACTCCCGGTCTATAGGGAACGAACTTCCATAACCAGCGGCACTTCCTAACGGATTTTGATCTGCAATTTTATACGCTGCTTTAATAAAGTAGAGATCATCTATTAGACTCTCGGCATACGCGGAGAACCATAACCCAAAAGAAGAGGGCATGGCTATTTGTAAATGAGTGTATCCGGGAAGTAACACGTCTTTGTTCTTTTCGGCCAGGTCTAACAGTAGCTCAAAGAATTCCTGTGCCAATTGTTGTATGCTTGCAAGTTCATCTTTAAGATACAATTGCATGGCAACAAGAACCTGGTCGTTTCGGGAACGTGCGGTATGTATCTTCTTTCCAATATCTCCAAGTTTATTTATCAACAGAAACTCAATTTTGGAATGCATGTCCTCAAAACTATCCTCAATTGTGAAAGTACCTTCCGCAATTGTTTGGGAAATCGCGTCTAATTCTTTCACCAGCGCAATGGTTTCTTCTTTTTTCAACAATCCTATTTCACCAAGCATCTTTGCATGTGCCCTGGAGGCCAAGACATCGTATTTTACCAAAATCAAATCTAATTCACGGTCGTTGCCAACGGTAAAATGATCTATCTTTTCATTCGTTTTTTTTCCTTTTTCCCAGAGCTTCATATTGATGTATTTTACTTACTGTATTTATGACATCAGAAAGCCTTCTAATAGCTTTCTATATATTTCGATGCCTTCCTCTATTTCACGAATATAAATATACTCATCCGCACTATGCGAACGGGTACTATCTCCAGGGCCCAGTTTTAAAGAAGGACAACTTAATGCTGCCTGATCTGATAATGTAGGTGAACCATAGGTTGATCTGCCTAAGGCAATACCCGATTGCACCAGCTTATGGTCTTTTGGAATTGCTGATGAATTTAACCGTAAAGAACGCGGGGTAATATCACACGGAGCTTCTTCTTTAAGGATGTTCACAATCTCTCTATTATTATAGCAGTCATTTACCCTAACATCTATGACCAGATCCACTTTAGCCGGTACAACATTATGCTGACTCCCAGCATTGATTTGGGTTACGGTAGCCTTTACTTCTCCGAGGACTTCAGACACCTTACTAAACCGGTAATTTTTAAACCATTCGAGGACTTCAATAGTATTGTAAATAGCGTTATTTCCGTTTGGATGTGCGGCATGGGAGGGAGTTCCATGAACCGTGGCATCAAAAACCACCAATCCCTTTTCTGCGATCGCAAGGTTCATTAAAGTAGGTTCCCCTACGATTGCTACATCTATTTTTGGAAGTATTTCCAACATAGAATTTAGACCATTGGGTCCCGAATTTTCTTCTTCGGCGGAGGCTACTATAATTAGATTATGAGTAAGCGCTTTTTCGTCATAGAAATAGGCAAAAGTGGTGAGTAAAGAAACCAATGCCCCTCCGGCATCATTACTTCCCAGGCCATAAAGTTTGCCACCCTCTACATGGGGTAGTAACGGATCTTTTGTGTAGGCTGAATTGGGTTTAACAGTATCGTGATGTGAGTTTAGTAGCAGTGTTGGCTTACGGTCATCAAAATGTTTGTTAAAGGCATAGATGTTATTCTTTTCGCGTTTACATGGAATATGATAGGAGGCAAACCATTTTTCAATGGCTGTTGCCGTTTGATCTTCCTCACACGACAAGGAAGAAATACCAATTAATTCCTTTAGGAGTAAAATGGCATTTTGGGTTAACGTATGTGCATCTTTCATGAAAGTGTAATGGTTGTATATAAATGACGATCTGCCCGCAGCATGTTTGTACTTCCTATGCAAACTTTTTGCACGTTATTCTGAAGTGCATGAAAGCAATTCTCTAATTTAGGAAGCATCCCTTCTGCAATAAGTTCTTCTTCTAATAACTGTTTATATATAGCTTCATCTATATGTGTAATTACTGAATCTTCCTTTTTTATATCTCTTAGAACTCCTTCTTTCTCAAAACAGTAATACAAGATTGTATCATATGATACACTTAAAGCAATTGCTAATTCCGAGGCGATGGTATCGGCGTTGGTGTTGAGGAGCTGGCCTTTACCGTTATGCGTAAGTGCACAAAAAACAGGTACTAGCCCGGCATCTAGAAGGGATTTGATTGCCTTAGGGTTTACCTGTTCTATATCCCCGACAAAACCAAAATCTATATCTTTTACCAGACGTTTGCGAGCACGAATCGCATCCGCGTCAGCACCACTTAATCCAATAGCATTGCAAGAAAAAGACTGTAAAGTGGCAACAATGTTTTTGTTTAGCAACCCGGCGTAAACCATAATGGCCACTTCCAAGCTTTGATGGTCCGTAATCCTTCTTCCTTTTACTAATAATGATTCTATGCCCAATCGTTCACCAAATGCAGTCGCCTTTTTACCTCCTCCGTGTACCAACATTTTAGGCTCGGGAAGACGAGCGAATAGCTCTAAAAAATGAGCAAGCTCTGCCTCGTTTTCGATGACATTTCCTCCTATTTTTACGATTGATAAGGACGATTTCATAGGTCTTCTAGTAACTTTTTTAATACTATCTGGGCAGCTAATGTTCGGTTATAGGCTTGTTCTATGATCAAGGACTGGTCGCTGTCTAATACACTATCTTCCACTACTACATTCCGTCTAACAGGCAGGCAATGCATAAATTTTGCATCCCCTAATTTCTCTTTGGTCATCATCCAATCTGCATCCTGATGTAATACGGAGCCGTAGCTACCATAGCTGCTCCAGTTTTTCACATAGACATAGTCAGCTCCTTTTAAAGCGGCTTTCTG
>CBDUCK010000058.1:0-14064 GCA_965365635.1 uncultured Muriicola sp. | reverse complement strand
ATGTCTCGTTCACCATACATCAGTTTGATGGCCTCCTGCTTTTTGCCCTCAACATCTATTTTTTGTAGTCCGCCAAATTTTCCAATACCATGGTCTATATGGGTAACATAATCTCCCAGCGATAATTTATTTAGTTCTTTTAAGGATATCGCCTGCTTTTTGGCATATCCGTTTTTTAGTTGAAACTTATGATACCGTTCAAAGATCTGATGATCTGTGTAGCAAGCTATTTTGGTTTCATCATCAATGAAACCATTGTGGATAGAGAGCACTATCGTCTTGTAATGTACCTGCTCGTCTACCTCATCGAAAATATCATGAAATCTTTTGGCCTGTTCTTCAGTAGAACAAAAAAGATAGTTGGTATATCCGTTTGCCTGGTTCTCGTTTAAGTTGTTGATCAACAGATCAAATTTCTTGCTAAAAGAAGGTTGTGGTTTGGTCCTGAACACGATCTCATTAGCAGATTTTGTGTTGGCAGCGCTATGTAAAGTAACCAAACAAAAATCTTGTAATTGCTTTTCTAACAGGACCGAAGTAATAAATAATTCCTGAGGATTTGCATGTTTTAATTCGGAAGAAAGGTTTGCGAAGGCCTCCTTGGCTTTGCCGAAAAATGATGTAATTCGCTCGTGTAGCACCTCCATATCATTAACAAATACTACCGTGTTGGGAGCGATATATTTTAAGAAACTTTCCCGTGTTTCTTGCATGAATTTGTTTTCAACATTGGGGATAATGGTGATTTTTTTGACCTGTTGTGTAGATAATTGTGATTCCACATCAAAGGTTCGGATACTATCTACTTCATCCCCAAAAAATTCTATACGATAGGGCTCGTCGTTCGAAAAAGAAAAAACATCCAAAATACCACCCCGTACAGCGAATTCTCCTGGTTCTGTCACAAAATCAACCCGATGAAATTGGTACTCAAATAGCACTTCATTCAGGAAATCGAGAGAAAGGGTGTCCCCCAATTTTAGTTTTAAAGTATTCTTATTAAGTTCCTTACGGGTCACCACTTTTTCAAAAAGGGCATCCGGATACGTAACTATGATGGCCGGTTTCTTTTGCGAATTAATTCGGTTTAAAACTTCCGCACGCAATAAAACATTGGCGTTGTCCGTCTCTTCAATTTGATAAGGTCTTCGATAACTGCCGGGATAGAAAAGCACATCGCGGTCGCCAAGCAAATGTTCCAGATCGTTCAAGTAATAAGCAGCTTCCTCTTTGTCTCGTAGTATCCATAGAAACGCCTTGCTGGCATCTTTGAAAGATTCTGAAATTAAGAAAGATTGAGAAGATCCAACCAACCCTTTTAAGTGTGTAATTTTTTGAGTATTGGCAATAGCTTCCCCTAGTTTCCTTAGTTGAGGAGACTTTGCGTAGAATTGTGGGATGGTGGTTTTTATCACCTTAAAAATTTATGCAAAGATAAGAGTAGAAAAAGGGGAGCGCAAAGAAAGGTTTATATTTTTGTTGCACCCTTAGCAAAAGCCTGTAAGTACCGGCTTAGAGAATACGGATAGATTATAAGTGTTCCAATAGAGGTGCGATACGCTGTCTATTTGTGTAATAAATGACAAACATAATATCATCTGATTTGCGCAAAAGGGTGATAAAATTATTGGCAGAATATTAAAATAATCCTCTGCAAAAAAAGTATATTTGTAGTAAAGAATACGGACGTTATGCCAATTATAGATTTATATACCCATAGTGAGAAAAGAAGACATTTGGCGCATTTCGCGGCTCTAGCTTCCTTAGCTGCTGTAGATGGGGAAATAAACCCGGAAGAGAAGAAAGTGCTCGATCGTTTTGCTGTCAAATTTGATATTTCCGGAGAGGAGTATAAAGAGGTAATGAAAAAGGAGAATAAATATCCTATTGAAGCTCCATACGAATCGGAAAAAAGATTAGAACGACTCTATGATCTTTTTAAGATCATTTATGCAGATCATGATATTGATAAGGATGAATACAGATTAATTAAGAGATATGCCCTGGCATTAGGGTATTCGCCGGCCAAAGCTGAAAAAATTATCCGAAGGTCTATCATCTTATTTAGGGGAAAATTCGATTTTGAAGATTACCTATATATGATGAAACGCAAGAAAGACTAATTGCTATCTTTTAAACTTGTTTGTATTTAGGATGTCTGTGACATAAATTCTTCCGCTTTTTCCACCATCGTTTTACTTCCACAAAAGAAGGGTACGCGCTCGTGTAATTCCTTCGGTTGTATTTCCATGATTCTCCCAAAACCATCACTCGCTTTGCCATTTGCCTGTTCTGCTATAAACGCCATTGGGTTACATTCATATAGCAACCGCAATTTTCCATTAGACGCTATACTGCTTTTAGGATACATATAAATACCCCCTTTTATCATGTTTCTATGAAAATCGGAAACTAACGAACCAATATATCGGGAAGTATAGGGTCTGTCTTCTTCTTCTTTTTGGCAATATTTTATGTAGTCTTTGACTCCCTGTGGAAAGTGGATATAGTTACCTTCATTTACAGAGTAAATTTTACCTGTTTCGGGAAATTCCATAGCAGGATGTGAAAGATAAAAAGTGCCAATAGCCGGATTCAGCGTAAAACCATTTACGCCGTCACCTGTTGTATAGACAAGCATGGTAGAAGTTCCATAAATAATATACCCTGCGGCCACCTGGTTTACACCGGGTTGCAAAAAGTCTTTCAATTGTACAGGGGTGCCAATGGGAGTTACCCTTCGATAGATAGAGAATATGGTTCCTACAGAAACATTCACATCTATATTGGAAGATCCATCTAGTGGATCTATTAGTACAACATATTTATTTTGGTGTTGTTCATCGCTACTGTTAATGCTGATAAAGTCATCTTCTTCTTCTGAAGCAATGCCACAAACAATTTCCCGGTTTTTCAATGTTTGAATAAACTTGTCATTTGCCAGTACATCTAGCTTTTGCTGATCTTCCCCCTGAATATTGGTGTCGCCAGCGCCTCCCAGAATATCAATAAGACCGGCTTTATTAACTTCGTGGTTAACCACCTTTGCCGCCAAACGGATGGCATTAATTAGTTTAGAAAGCTCACCTGAAGTGTATTGAAAAGAGGATTGATTTTCTATGATAAATTCGCCGAGAGTTTTGTTCTTTTTATCCATTAAGTGAGGCAGTGTTATTTGGCAACAAATATCGGTTATTTTGTGAAACTATAACGTTTTCGTTCGGCTTTCGTTTTTTAAATTTATAACTTTGTGTTTTATTTGTAACAATTATGACTAGTAAGATACGAGAAGCAAGGGAAGAGGATATGCCCCAGGTACTGCAGCTTATAAAGGAGTTAGCTTCATTTGAGAAAGAGGCCAATGCAGTCTCATTAACAGCAGCTGATTTAATCCGCGATGGTTTTGGTCCTAATAAGCTCTTTCAATGCTTTGTTGGGGAAACGGCAGCTAATATAATTGGAGGCATGGCCCTGGTATATCCCAGGTATTCTACCTGGAAAGGACCAGTGATTCATTTAGAAGACCTTATCGTTACAGAAAAGTTGCGGGGTAGTGGCATGGGGAGTGCCTTACTAACTAAAGTTGTGCAATACGGTTATGAAATGGGCGTTAAACGAATTAGTTGGGAAGTATTAGATTGGAACGAGCCGGCTATATCATTTTATGAGAGAAAGGGAGCTAAGGTAATGCGAGATTGGGATGTGGTTCATTTAGATGAAAAAGGAATTAAAAATTTTATTGATAATCTATGAGGGTTTTCAAATTTGGAGGTGCATCGGTCAAAGATGCCACTGGAGTTAAAAACCTGGTGGAGGTTTTAAAGGTAACAGGGCACACCGATACCTTTCTAGTTGTATCGGCCATGGGAAAAAGCACCAACGCCATGGAAGCAGTGGTGAATGCTTATTTTAAGGATAAAACCGAGATGCGTGCCGCATTGCAGGAAGTCATAACTTATCATTCTACAATTCTTAACGAACTTTTTACAAATCTGAGCCATCCTGTTTACAAATCTGTACAACATCTTTTTGAGGAGGTTAATGGCTTCTTGGCATGGAATAAATCCCCTAAGTACAATTTTGTGTATGACCAGGTTGTTAGTTACGGGGAATTGATTTCCACTACCATAGTGAGTGCTTATCTAAATGAGGTAGGTATTACCAATACCTGGCTAGATATTAGGAACTTTATTAAAAGTGATAATAATTACAGAGATGTAAGCGTAGATTGGGATACAACCCAACTTAGAATTACGCAGGGATTGGAAAAAGGAAAATTGTATGTTAGTCAGGGGTTCATTGGGAGCGATGAAAATAACTTTACCACTACGCTTGGAAGAGAAGGATCTGATTACACGGCGGCTATTTTGGCTTATTGTCTTAATGCTCATTCAGTTACCATTTGGAAAGATGTTCCAGGAGTTTTGAATGCGGATCCACGATATTTTGAACATTCACAACTTCTTCATCAGATTTCCTATAGGGAAGCAATTGAACTAGCATTTTACGGAGCTTCCGTAATTCACCCTAAAACCTTACAACCCCTGCAGCGGAAGGAAATCCCTTTAATGGTAAAGTCGTTTTTAAACCCTAAAGAGGCAGGTACTACGGTAGGAAAGGGTATAGGGATAGAACCTAAAATACCCTGTTTTATTGTAAAGAAAAACCAGGTGTTGATGAAACTTTCGTCTTTAGATTTTTCATTCATTGTGGAAGATAGCATTAGCGATCTTTTTAAATTGCTGCACGACTATAAAATGAAGGTAGATCTTATTCAGAATTCTGCCATAAGTTTTTCTGTTTGCGTGGATAATAGATTTGGTCGTTTAGAGGAATTGCTTAATCATTTGAAAGGCAAATTTAACGTTGTTCATCACGAAGATGTTTCGTTATATACGATTCGGCATTTTGATTCCGCATCTATCGCCTCTCTCCAAAATGGAAAAGAAGTGCTTTTAGAACAACGGGGAAAAGAAACAGTACAATTAGTTGTCAAATAAAGCTTTCGGGCAGTTAATTCATACTAGAAATTAGGAATCACCAAGAGCGTTTTACCTATATTTACCTGCACATTAGTTGATTTTATATGGGTCTAGTTACGGCAAAAGAAGTGGCCAAAGCCATCAATATACAGCACTACGGGTTTTTAGGAACCTTTATGGGATGGATTTTGATGAGAATAACTCAAATCTCTTCCATTAATTCATTTTATGAAAAGCACGAGCATTTAGACGGAATTGAATTTCTGGATGCGATTCTGGAACATTATGAAATTAAATTTGAAATTCCTGAAGAGGATATTAAACGACTGCCTAAAGAGGGTGCCTTTATTACGATAAGTAATCACCCGTTGGGAGGTATTGATGGGGTGTTACTCTTAAAACTTCTATTGCAGCATCGATCGGACTTCAAGATTATAGCCAATTTTTTACTTCATAGAGTGGCACCAATAACTCCCTTTATTATGCCGGTGAATCCGTTTGAGAATCACAAAGATGTAAAAAGTAGTATTGCCGGGTTTAAAAATTCTTTGCATCATTTAAATGAGGGTCATCCACTGGGAATATTTCCGGCAGGCGAAGTTTCGACCTATAAGGATGAAAAACTAATTGTAGATAAACCCTGGGAAGAAGCTGCGTTAAAATTAATTCGAAAGGCAGAGGTGCCTGTGGTGCCAATTTATTTTCATGCTAGAAACAGCAAGCTATTTTACCGCCTTTCTAAACTAAATGACATTTTTAGAACAGCAAAATTACCCTCAGAATTAACAACACAGCGCAATAGAGCTATTAAGGTCCGCATTGGACAGCCTATTACGGTTGCCTCCCAAAAAGAGCACGAGACCCTCGAAGATTTTACGGACCTGCTTAGGAGAAAAACGTATATCCTGGCAAATGCCTATGAAAAAGAGCGACTCATTGATCAGATCCCAACAAGTTTAAAAATTCCTAAAGCCCCAAGAAAAATTGCAACTGCCGTACGGAAAGAGGTTATTGAGGGGGAAATAGAAAAGCTGCGGGAAAAAGATGCCCGTTTATTGCAAAGTAAGAACTATGAGGTGTTTCTGGCCCAAAAAAAGGATATACCCTTTATTCTAAATGAAATTGGCAGACAACGAGAAACAACCTTTAGAGCCATCGGCGAAGGGACCAATAAGGCAATAGATCTGGATAGATTTGATGATTTTTACCATCACTTGTTCTTATGGGATGATAAAAATAAGAGTATCGTAGGAGCCTATAGAATGGGAATGGGTTCTCAAATCTTTGAAGAACATGGAATAGACGGATTTTACCTTCAGGATCTGTTTGGATTTGAACCTGAACTTTACGGAATGATGCGCCAGTCTATTGAAATGGGGCGTGCTTATATCGTAAAGGAATATCAACAAAAACCAATGCCTCTATTCCTTTTATGGAAAGGAATAGTACATACCACTTTGAGATTCCCGGAACATAAATATCTAATTGGAGGAGTGAGTATTAGTAATCAATTCTCGAATTTTTCTAAATCGCTGATGATCGAGTTTATGAAGTCGAATTACTGGGATCCCTATGTAGCTCAATACATCCATCCCAAAAAAGAATTTAAAGTAAAATTAAAAGACGCCGACAAAGAGTTTGTTTTTGACGAAACTGAAGCCGACTTAAATAAATTTGACCGATTGATTAATGAAGTTGAACCAGGCAATCTTCGGTTGCCTGTCCTTATAAAGAAGTATATTAAACAGAATGCCAAAGTGGTCGCATTTAATGTAGATCCGTTGTTCAACAATGCGGTAGACGGACTGATGTATATAAAAATAGCCGATCTCCCTGAGAGCACAGTGAAACCTGTTATGGAAGAATTTCAGGCCGAACTGGAAAGAAAACATTCAGAAAACAATTCTACCCCCTAAGAAAACTCGGTTTCTGAGAATTCCTTACAGAAGGATCTAATTTCATTTCTTGCCTTTAAAAATGCTGCATGTTTTTCAACGTCGGTACCAGTTACTTTCGAAGGATCGAAGAAATTATGATGAATTCTAATTGCGTTTGGAGCTGCAATATAGGGGCAGTTTTCCTTGGCATGATCGCAAACGGTAATGATGTAATCCCATGATACCCCCTCGTATTCAGCTACATTATTAGACGTATTTTTGCTAATATCAATAGCATCCTCCTTCATGATTGCTACCGCACCAGGGTTCAATCCGTGAGTCTCTATACCGGCACTATAGATCATTGCTTTGCCTTTTAGATAAGTTTCTAAATATCCATGAGCCATTTGGCTGCGACACGAGTTACCCGTGCATAGTACCAGAATGTTTTTTTTATTCATTTTATTCTAAGAATTTTATTTTAGAAGGATTAGCTGGTTCCAACAGAATTACTTCTTCGTTCAAAAATAAGATTATCTTTCCAAGCACCATGCAATTTGCCTATTCGTTCTCTTTTGCCAATGAGTCGAAAACCAGTTTTCTCATGTATGAGAATACTTCCTGTATTTTCTGGAAAAATACCCGATTGCAAGGTCCAGAATCCGGCCTCTTCACTCAGCTGAATTAATCGATGTAGTAATTTTTCACCTAACCCTTTTCCTCTATGTGCCTTAGCAACATAAACACTTACTTCAGCCACCCCACCATAAACACATCTGCTCGATACCGGAGATAAAGCAGCCCACCCTACAATGGTTTGGTTCTCCAAGGCTACCAATCTGCAAGATGATACATGAGCGTTGTCCCAATGTTCATAGTCTGGCACCTCTAATTCAAAGGTTGCATATCCGGTAGCTATGCCTTCTTTGTATATTTTGGCTACCGAGGGCCAGTCTTGCTCGGTCATTTCTTTTATCACCATGATTTGGACATTAGCAGCATCCAGAGTTAGGGACACATGCACCTACTTTTTCAATTTGTTCCGTGGGGCCATGGTCACATAGGTCCCGGGCTTTACACGTTGTATTTTCAACCCCAAGTTTTATGAGTAGTTGTGTGTTTAGGGTGCGGAATTCTTGCACGAATAACTGAGCCGTATGAAACCGAGCATTTCCATATTCAAATTTAACTTCAGCTTCGAGGTCCATGGGTTTTAGCCCGTGCACCCTGTTCAGGATCTCCGTAGCTTTAGAGGTGGATAAATAGTCGGTTTTGTCCTGTTCTGACGGACTCTCCCAAAGCTGAACAATGGTTTCGTTCCAACGATCTGTGCGTCCCCCGCAATCAACGGAATCTATGTGGGTGTTTTTGATCTCAGTGATGTGATAATTGGCTCCCACAAGTTGACCTGGTTGAAATTCGAATAGTAGTTCTTTTGATGGGTGTTCTTTTAGAATGTTTAAGAATTCATTTGTTTTCATACTAGAATATATTAACAACAATTAATTTTAGTTTCATTAAAAAAGGAATTTAGCAGTGTTTGTATTTCTTTCCATTTGACAAGATTGATACAATAGCATACTTTTTTCCCTTCTATTTCACCTTCAATAAGGCCGATACTTTTAAGTTCTTTCAGATGCTGGGAGACTGTGGGCTGTGCCAATCCAATTTCCTCTACAATATCATTGCAAATACAGGCCTGCTGCTTACTAATATATTGAAGAATTGCGATACGGCCAGGATGCCCCAATACTTTAAAAATAGTTGCTAAGGCATTCTGTTCGGTATCAAAAATTTGTGTTTTGGTAAGTCCCATATCATATTTATATATTGCAATATTACGATAATAAATAATAATAAAAAAGTCAAATCCTAAAAATCTGACTTTTTTTGCTTTTAGAACCAGGGTTTCTTGCCTACCTGATAGGTATTGTAAAATTCCTCATCGGATTTGGTTAAATAAATTATTCCTTCGATAATACCTATAAGGCCCATTAATGAAGCACCTATACCACAAGTGAAAATCCCAAGAATACATGTTACAACTAGCATAATTATACCTTCTTTCGTATATCCCAAAATAAACTTGTGAATACCTAAATAACCAAAGAATATACCTATTATTCCGGCTAATATTTTTTTATTATCTCCTCCGGCACTTTTCAGTCCTTCCTTAAATTCCTCAGCGGTTTTTTTGGCTTCTTCTTTAAAATCCCCGGCAGCTTCTTTGGCTTCCTCGGCAGCCTTTTTGGCCGAGTCCTTAGCATCATCAAAGGCGTCTTTTGCCTTGTCTCCAAAATCTTTAGTATCGTCTGACATAGTACTTGTAATGTTGGTTGTTAATTAAACTAAAAGTAGGAATTATTTTTAATTCAAAGAAATGCGGCATCTTTGGGTTCCCATAGTTCTATCTTGTTGCCTTCCGGGTCCAGGATCCATCCAAATTTTCCATAATCATATTCTTCTATAGTGCCTACAATGGTTACTCCTTCTTTCTTCAGGACTTCGAGAAGCTCTTTTAGGTTTTCTACCCTGTAATTCATCATAAAGGATTTTTCACTTGGTTGAAAATAGGTTGTGTCCTCTGCGAATGGACTCCATTGCGTTGAGCAATCTTTCCCTTCGGCATCTTTCCACCAAAAAGTACAGCCGTACTGGTCTGTATTAAGGCCTAAATGTGTTTTATACCATTCTTTTATTTTGTTGGGATTCTTTGTTTTAAAAAAGAACCCCCCTAAACCAGTTACCCTGTTTTTCATTTTGTTGTTTTTATATTACGCTCATATAAGTCTATCCAATCTTTAATAGTCATTCTGGAGCATAGCTCACCTAGTAGCTCATACGGGATAGTTTTTATTTTTTTAAATCGAATACAGCTTTTTCCCATATCCAATTTTGTTTTTACATGTTTGGGATATTCTGAAACAAACCAATTGTAGAGCTCTTTATTAGCATAGAGACCCATATGATACATGGCAATAAAGTTTTTTTGGGAAGCAATATTGATAAAAGGCAAGGGTAATTCCGGACTGCAGTGGTAGCCGTCGGGATATAGACTATGGGGAACTACATACCCAATCATTCCGTAACTCATTACTTCTTCAAATCCCGGTGGTAAATTGGCTTTGATGGTTTGGCGCAATTGGGAAATAGCGCTTTTCCTGTCTTCAGGAAGTTCTTGAAGATATACTTCTACCGTCGTTGCATCCGATTTCATAGGAGTAGTATTATTCGTCAAAGATGTCTTTGCTTAATTCAACATCATCTAACTAATATGCTCTCTAATTTAATGAAATCTTTTCGAAATCTTATTTACAATGGTCTGGGCCAATTTTACTTTGCTTTCCACGGTCCAACCCGCTACATGGGGTGTTAAGATCACATTTTCGGAATTGATGAGGTTTTTAAAGGGCTTAGGCAGTGTTTTATCTGAAAACATATCTTCAAATGATGTTTTTTCATATTCCAAAACATCTAATCCGGCCCCAAGGATTTTCCCAGAATTAAGGGCATCTACAAGATCGGATGTAACAACACATTTTCCTCGGGCGGTATTAATGAGCCAGAACGGTTTAATAAAAGCATTAATAAATGCACTGTGGATCATCCCCGTAGTAAGGGGTGTTTGTGGCACATGTAAACTCAGGACCTCGGCTCTTTGTTGCAATTCTTGTAAGGGTACTTGCCGGGCATTCTCATCGCCTACACCCTCAAGAATGTCATAACAGAGCACCTCTGTATCAAAACCCCTTAATTTCTTTGCAAATGCTTTTCCGGTGTTACCATATCCTATAATTCCAACTGTTTTACCATCGAGTTCTACCCCGCGGTTTCCTTCCCGGTCCCAAATACCGTGTTTAACTTCATTATGGGCCTTATTTAATTTATTAAAAAGCGATAGTAACATCCCCAGTGCATGTTCCCCTACAGCATTTCGGTTTCCTTCGGGCGCTGCAGCTAAAAAGATTCCTTTCGCCTCTGCATAAGAAACATCTATATTCTCCAGTCCTGCCCCAACCCTACCAATAAACTTCAGTTTGGTGGCCTTATCTAAAAAAGATTGATCGATAGTAAACCTACTTCTAATGATTACACCGTCATATTTATGGATAATTTCTTCTACTTCTTTTTTGCTGGCATGGTACTCTTCCTCATTTATAAAGCCCAGGGCCGTAAATTGTTCTATAAGAAGCGGATGATTTGTATCTAGATGCAATACTCTCATAAGTACTAAATTTTTGGATAGGCAGTTTGGGTTAATTCATGGGTAACATTCCCGGTATGTGCCGTCGTTAGTTTTTCAAAAAGAAGAAGATGCACTACTTCCTCATTTTTGGTCACCGGGCAATGTTCCACCCCTTTTGGAACTACAATGATTTCCCCCTCATTAACAACTGCTGTTCTATCTCTAAACTGCATATACAAAGTTCCCTTTAGTACCTGAAATAATTCATCTTCTTCCTCATGGGCGTGCCAAACAAATTCTCCTTGTATTTTGGCAAGTAGCACCTGCATATCATCAACTACTGCAATCTGATGAGGATGCCATGTTTTATCGAATTCAGCATATTTATTTTTGAGATTAATTGCCTTCATAACGTTCTTTAATTTCAATATTTTGATGCTAATGTGCTATTCTTTTGTAATTGGAGGTTGATCTTTTACATCAAAAGTAAAAATATCGTTCCTGGCATAATGGCCATTCACATCAAAATCTAATTTGCTGTTGGTAATATCGTCCAAATCCAATGTAGCGGTTAAAAGACCCTCTTTGTCATATAATGGTCCGGCTAAAATTTTTCCGAAGGGAGAAATAATAACACTTCCGCCGCGACAAATTTCTTCGGTTTCATCCTTTAGAAGTGATTGGTATTTTTTGGGATACATAGATTTTGTAAAATATTGATTACAGGCCAACACAAAACACCTGCCTTCCAGAGCAATATGGCGCATAGTTGAAATCCATGTTTCCCGGGAATCGGCCGTTGGAGCAATATATATTTCAACACCTTTTCGAAACATCGACATTCTTGCCAGAGGCATATAATTTTCCCAGCAAATTAGCCCTCCTAATTTCCCAATACTGGTTTGATAGGTAGTAAGTGTCTCACCAGAGCCTTCATTCCAGATGGTTCTTTCCGTCCCTGTTGGTTTTATTTTTCTATGAACCCCAAGGTATCCTTTAGAAGGTGAAATGTATACGGAGGAACAATATAAACTTCCATTCACCTCAACTTTTTCTGTAACACCAACAACTAGGTATACGTTGTTGTTCTTTGCTAACTTTTCTAGTTTGGTTAGGTCTTCACTTTCAAGATCGAAGCTATTTTTATGATAGGTTGTATACAGTTTTCTACCTTCTTCGGTTCTGCTTCCTACTTTGGCTCCAAAAGAAAATCCTCTGGGATACCCTGGAATGAACGATTCTGGAAAAACCAGTAAATCGCATCCTTGATCCTTATAAGTAAGGATTAGTTTCTCCATCTTTTCGAGCGTTTTTTCTTTGTCAAAAAAAACGGGACTTTCCTGAACTACGCCAACTTTTACTTTCATTAATGATGGTTTAATTCGATATGGATGCGCTGTGTTGGCCGTCTCTAAATTCCCAGAACAACTTTGGCGATCCAGAAGTAAATAAGTATACCAAAAATATCATTGCTTGTTGTGATAAAAGGTCCGGTTGCTATGGCCGGGTCTATTCCTCTTTTATGAAGGAACATAGGGATAAAGGTTCCAATGATTCCTGCCACTATAATTACTGTAATTAATGAAATTGAAATAGCTACAGAAGTCAAGAAATCTCCTTTCCAGAACCAGGTGAAAACCAATAAGACCACGGCTAAAATAAGTCCGTTTAAAGTTGCCAACAAGGTCTCTTTTATTAACCGATTTCCAATACTTCCTTTAAGGTCATCATTTGCTAAACCCTGCACTATAATTGCACTAGACTGAACCCCTACATTTCCTGCCATTGCAGCAATTAATGGAGTAAAGAAAAACAAGATCGCATGTTTATTAATGAGCTCTTCAAAACCACCCATAATTGCAGCCGCACCAACCCCTCCAATTAAACCCAGGAACAACCAGGGGATCCGGGCTTTAGTTAATTGTAAAATACTATCATCTGCTTCTACATCTTGTGAGATACCTGCTGCAAGTTGGTAATCTTTTTCTGCCTCTTCTCGAATAACATCCACGATATCATCTATGGTAATACGCCCTACAAGTCTTCCTATTTCATCAATAACAGGGATTGCTTCCAGGTCGTACTTAGACATAATTTTAGCTACCTCCTCGGGTTTCTCATTAACATTTACGGAATCTACTTTAGGGATGTAAACATCTTTAATAGGATTGGTTGTAGAAGTAGTAAGTAAATCTTTCAGGGAGAGTCTTCCTTTTAATTTTCCCTCATCGTCTACTACATAAATAGAGTGAACCCGGGTAACATTCTCGGCTTGTGCCCTCATCTCTTTTACGCATCTAAGAACGGTCCAGTTTTCATTAACCTTCACCAATTCCTTGGCCATGAGTCCTCCTGCAGAGTTTTCATCATAACGCAATAGATCAACAATATCTTTTGCGTGTTCTTTATCTTCAATTTCGGAGATAACCTCCTGGATTATTTCCTTAGGAAGTTCTCCAACAATATCCGCGGCATCATCGGTATCTAATTCCTCTAGCTCTTCGGCAATTTCTTTTGAAGATAAATTGCCAAGAATAGCTTCTCGTACATGCTCGTCTAATTCCGTAAGAACATCCGATGTTTTATCACTTTCCAGTAATTTTATGAGATAGGTCGCCTGATCTATAGTAATTTCATTAGCGATCTCAGCAACATCCGCATAATGCACCTCCTCCATAAAGGTCAATAGCTCGTCTGTAAGTTTAAACGGTGTCATTCGCTATCTTCTTTGTCAACGATATAAAATCGGCTACGCCCAGCTGTTCAGGACGCTGGTCAAAGATAGCATCTTCTTTTAGATTATCAGAAAGGTTAAAAATTTTTAAACTATTACGCATGGTTTTGCGCCGTTGATTAAAAGCAGTTTTAACCACTCTATAAAATAATTTTTCATCACAGTCTAACGACAGGTTCGTTTTTCTGGTCAGTTTTAAAACACCGGATTGCACTTTTGGTGGTGGATCAAAAACCTCTGGAGGCACCGTAAAAAGGTATTCTGCATCATAATAGGCCTGTACCA
>CBDUCK010000057.1:0-14287 GCA_965365635.1 uncultured Muriicola sp. | reverse complement strand
TTTTATCCGGTAGTTCCTAAGGGAAAGGCCAGAATTCGAGTACAATTATCTGCCGCACATGAGAAAGAACATTTGGATAAAGCCATCGCAGCCTTTATAACAGTGGGCAAAGAGCTAAAAATTGTATAATTCCTTAGCACCTATATATGAATAGGTTAAAAAAAAAAGAAATTGATTTTGTTAATAATTCTTAACAACTTACATTTGCAGCTAATAAACACTTAAACTTAAAATTTTGAACATGAAACAGCTTAGCAGATTATTAGTTGTTAGCCTATTAGTACTGGCGTCTAACAACATACAAGCGCAAGATGAAGATAATCCTTGGCAAGTTAGCTTCGGTGTAAACGCAATAGATGTTTATCCAACTAATGACCAAGACGCCGCTTACCCAACAGGTACTCTATTTAGTGAGTACGTTAATGTTAATGATCACTGGAACATTCTTCCATCTATTTCTTATGTTTCTGTATCCAAGTATGTTGGAGACGGATTCTCAGTAGGAGTTAGAGGATCTTTAAACCGTATCAGTAAATTGGGTGATGTACGTGCAGATGATTTATCTCATTATGCTGTGGATGGTACAATTAAATATAATGTACTTAAAGACACCAAGATTACTCCTTTCGTAGAGTTCGGCGGAGGTTATACTTGGGTTGATGAAATTGGATTCGGTACTGCAAACGCAGGTATTGGAGCCAGCTACTGGTTTACAGACAACATCGGCTTTAGTCTTCAAACAAGCTATAAGCATGCATTTGAAGATTACGGCATCAAGCATTTTCAACATTTAGCTGGTATATCTATCAAGTTCGGTGGAACCGATACTGATGGTGACGGTATCTATGACAAAGACGATGCTTGTCCTGAAGTTGCTGGTTTAGAAGCCTTTAATGGTTGTCCAGATGCTGATGGCGATGGTATTGAAGATGGTAAAGATAGCTGTCCTAACGAAGCTGGTTCTAAAGAAATGAACGGTTGCCCAGATGCTGACGGTGATGGTATTGCTGATAAAGATGATGCTTGTCCTAACGAAGCTGGAATAGCTGCTCTTGCAGGTTGCCCAGATGCTGACGGTGACGGAGTTGCTGATAAAGATGATGCTTGTCCTAGTGAAGCAGGTCCTGCTGAAAACAAAGGATGCCCATGGCCAGATAGCGATAGTGACGGAGTTTTAGACAAAGATGATCAGTGTCCAGATGTTGCTGGTACTGTTGCAAACAAAGGTTGTCCTGAGGTTACTGAAGAAGTTCAGAAGCAATTGAATGACTATGCAAGAACTATCTTGTTTGACACAGGTAGAGCTTCTTTGAAAACTGAATCAGTATCTGTATTTGTTGATATCATTAAAATATTAAATGAGTATCCTAATGCTAAATTTACTGTAGAAGGACATACTGATAGTGTTGGTGGTGAGAAAACTAACCAGGCTTTATCTGAGAAACGCGCTAATTCTGTTAGAGATTTCTTAGTAAAAGAAGGAATTGCTGCAGACAGGTTAACCGCAATAGGTTACGGTGAAGCTAAGCCAATTGCGACAAACGCCAACAGAGCTGGAAGAGCACAAAACAGAAGAGTTGAGATTAACTTAGTGAAATAAGAATATATCTCTTAATAAATATAAAAGCTCCGCAATTGCGGAGCTTTTTTTATTTTTATATATGCGGAGCTTTCTTGAAGAAGTAGTAGATGATATTTGGAAAACCAACAAAAGGTTAGATTCCTTAATTCTAATTGTACCCAGTAAGCGTGCTGGGTTATTTCTCTTACAATACATTGCTAAAACCACCAAAGAAACCCTTTTTGCCCCAAAGATTTTCACGGTTGAAGAATTTGTGGAACATCTTTCCGGAATAAAGTATGCCTCCCAAACTCAATTACTGTTTGAATTATACACCGTATACCGGTCAACTTCGCCAAGTAATGATGAAAGCTTTTACAGTTTTTCCAAATGGGCGAACACGCTCTTACAGGACTTTAACGAAATAGACAGATATCTAATTTCCTCCAAGAAAATATTTTCGTACTTATCCGCAATTCAGGAAACTACGCATTGGTCTCTTCAGGCAGAAAAAACTCCTCTAATAAAAGATTACCTACAATTCTGGAACACCCTTGAAGACCTCTATTACAATTTTAAGGAGCATCTTTTGGCCCAAGGCTGTGGATATCAAGGATTGGTGTATAGACAGGCGTATAACTCTTTAGAAACCTATTTGGAAACCAACAAAGATCAAAGGCACCTCTTTATTGGTTTTAATGCCCTGAATGCAGCAGAATCCAAAATAATACAAGCCTTATTGTCCAATGATATGGGGGATATCTACTGGGATATCGATCCCTATTTCTTAAAAGATACTATTCATGACGCAGGGTACTTTATCAGATCCTATAAAAAAAACTGGCCATACTATTCCAAAAACGCCCTAAAAGGCCTTTCAGAGACCTATCTATCCAAAAAAGACGTCAAGGTTATTGGGATTCCAAAAAATGTATCTCAGGCAAAGTATGTAGGCACGCTGTTGCGAAGTATTCATAAAAATAGGCCATCTTCCTTATCCCAAACGGCAATTGTCTTAGGAAATGAATCCCTCCTTAATCCCATAATCAATTCTATCCCCAATGAAATCTCCAAGATAAATATCACTATGGGGTATCCGTTGGAAAAAACGCCAATGGCGGGCATTTTTAATGAACTAATGCAACTTCATCTCCAAAGAGAGCCCAGAGGATGGTTTTACAAAGATATCCTTGCGTTTCTTTCTCACCCATACATTAATAGTCTATTAAATGCTCGGGGAGAACAAACAAAATTGGTCTCCGATACAATAAGAGAAAAGAACTGGGTGTATCTTACTCCTGGTCATTTACGACAATTACTCTCCTCGGATCCTCAAATAATATCCTATTTATTTCCCGAAACTCACGTAACACCAAAATTACTCCTACAAAGTTGCCTGCAGTTGATTTCAAATCTAAATGACCTGTTTAAAATAAAAGAAGATAGGTTAGTTACAGAATATTTAGCGCGGTTTCACACCTTATTCCTCCAAATAAATGAGTTCCTAATTAAATATGATTTTATACGAGATATCAAATCGTTACAAAGTATTTATAAAGAACTTATTTCGAGTGAAACCCTAGATTTCTATGGAGAGCCTCTAGAAGGCATACAAATAATGGGGATGTTGGAAAGTAGAAATCTAGATTTTGAAACTGTCATTATCACCTCCGTAAATGAGGGTATTTTACCCGCTGGGAAATCAAATAATTCTTTTATCCCTTTTGATCTTAAAACCGAATTTAAACTCCCAACCTATAAGGAAAAAGATGCTGTCTACACCTATCATTTCTATCGATTGTTACAGCGTGCCAAGAACGTATATCTTCTTTATAATACCCAACCAGATGTTTTGGAAGGAGGAGAAAAAAGTCGTTTTATTTCACAACTACTTACAGACGAAAACAATGAGGCAGCTATTGTACAAGTGGTTGCTTCGCCTGAAATCCCTGGAAAGGAACTATTTCTTGAAACCATTTACAAAGACCAAGATGTACTCAAAAAATTAGAATTGAAAGCGTTAGATGGTTTCTCTCCCACATCATTAGCCTCCTACATTAGAAACCCTATAGAATTCTATAAAAGGGTTCTACTGAAAATAAAAGATCCCATACATGTTGAGGAGACCATTGCTGCGAATACGTTTGGTACCATTATTCACAATACAATGGAAGAATTGTACCAACCATTTATAGGAGAATTTCTTTCTCCCGATAAATTAAAGTCTACACTTACGGTTGTTCCTGCACTTGTAAAAACACAATTTGCCAAAGAATATCCCACCATAGAACTAAACGTAGGGAAAAATCTAATTGCCCTTAAGGTAATTACGCGTTATATAGAAAACTATATTCGTTCCGAAATAAAAGAGGCACGTACGCATAAAATTAAACTACTCGGATTGGAAGACAAAATGACCATGAAACTCAATGTTCCATCCCTTGCATTCCCGGTAACATTAAAGGGAACTATAGATAGAATTGACTCGTATGACGGCATAATTCGAATCATAGATTACAAGACGGGCAACGCCAAATTATCCGATGTAGAAATTCAGGACTGGAACGAAATTATATCCGAACCAAATAAGAGTAAAGCCTTTCAACTGCTTTGTTATGCGCTATTATATTCGGACCAACACCCGAAAACCGATTTGGAGGCAGGCATTGTTCCTTTTAAAAATCTTGGTGCCGGAGTTTTGACCTTTTCAACAAAAGACATTCCTGGATCTAGAGTGAAAAACAAAACTAAGCCTTATTTAAGGAGCAGATTTGTATTTTATTAGCCGATATCTATTCATTAGAGGCTCCTTTTATCGCCAAAGAGGTCTAATTACTATTTTTTATCGGGTCGCGTAGGTCGCAGCTCTATCTTACTTGGTAAGGTTCTAGGATTTAATCTTAGCAGATCTACCACTAGTTCTCCTATATCCTCTGGTTGAATTTTCCAGGCATCCTTTTCAGACGGCTCATTTCTATTAAAATGTGATGCAACCGATCCGGGCATTATGGTAGATACCTTAATATCGAACTTGCGGAGATCGAGCATAGCTGCTTGTGTAAATCCAACTACCCCAAATTTAGAAGCATTATACCCTGCCCCAGCAGCAAAAAAGTTAGTGCCCGCCAGGCTAGCTACAGTAATATAATACCCTTTTGATTTTTTTAGAGAATCTACAGAAGCCTTTAAGGTGTAAAAGGCCCCGCTGAGGTTGGTGTTTATCATTTGTTGCCAGTCCTCAATAGACAGATTATCTACAGATGCAAAAATTCCCACACCTGCGTTGGCAATTACAACATCTAATTGACCCCATTTTTTAAGCACCTCATTAATAGCTTCCTCCTCATCTGACGGGTTAGTAACATCCGATACCACTGCGAGTACCTTATCTGTGCTTCCCAATTCCTTTGCCGCCTGTATTACTTGTTGCTTATTCCTTGAGCTTATGGCTACCTTCATGCCGGCCTCACAAAATGCTTTTGCAATACCATAGCCAATTCCTTTAGAACCACCGGTGATATAAGCAACTTTGTCTTCTAATGTTTTCATAATTTAATTTTCCTCTTTAAAAAAAATTGAACCGTAAATATTAATTACTTTGACCTATCGTTTTAGCGAAAAGAAAAAGAAGGTTGTGTTTTGAAACTTTCCTAAAAAGTGGTTCCTTTGAACTTCCAATGTAAGGGGGATTAGCTCAGCTGGCTAGAGCGCTTGCCTGGCAGGCAAGAGGTCACCGGTTCGACTCCGGTATTCTCCACCAAACCATCATGAAAGTGATGGTTTTTTTGTTTACTCATTATCCTTTACGCTTAATACCAATACAGGGATTCTTGCAGAAAATTCCGATTTTGGTATGGTATTCTTTTCCCATAATTTCTTAAAAACTCCTCTCTTTCTTCTAAAAACACATAATAGATCTGGATGTTCTGTCTGTATGTGCTCCAGAATCCCCAGAAAAGTGTTGGCATGTTCCGTTATGGTCATTTTACAACTAAGATCCATCAATGCCGTATTAATCTCTAAATCTGTGTCTTTATATCCAGGGGTTTTTACCATTAATAAATTCACCTTAGATCGGAATCTGTTCTTAATGGTGATAAGGGGATCCAAAATTCGGTGCCTTTGAAGAGTCCCTGATTTAAATCCGACAAGTATATTTTTTAAAGGAGCAAATTTTGTGCCTTTAGGAACAATCATTGTTGGTATGTCTGTACGCTTAATTATTCTTCCTGAGGTATGCCCTAAATAAAGCTCTTCATTTATTTCGTTGCTGCGAGGGGCAATAACGAGCATATCTATCCCTAATTCAGCATCTATTTCATTAAGCCCATCTATCAAATCCCCGTTGTACGTAGCAATTTTTATTTCCAGACCCTTAGCATTTACCTTTTCAATAATTTCTTTGAGCCTCTCCTTACCACTTTGGGCGACTTTTTCAGAAATATTAATAAGGTTACCAGCTCCGCTTGTTACATTAAAAACCTCCATAACAAATACTTGTCCTGAGAATTCTGAGGCCAGGTCTACAGCATATTGTAGGGTTTCGTGAGCATTTGGAGAGGTTCCGATTGGTACTAAAATATTCTTCATAGTGGTTAGAGATTATTGATATAAATTTACACATTAATTAGAATGAACGCATGATCAGACGCGCAAAAATACTTGAAATACCCGAGATTCTTAGTATATCAAGAGCCTGTGCTCAGTTTATGATCCAGAATGGCATCTTTCAGTGGAATGAATATTACCCATCAGAATCTGTCTTTAAAAACGATGTCATCCGAAAAGAACTGTATGTTTTAGTGCACAACTCTTCTATAGTTGCATGTGTTGCGATTTCTAGCTTTATGGATGTAGAATATGGCCCTGTACAATGGCTAACTCCAAACAATAAGAACATCTACATACATCGCCTCGCGGTACATCCGGCGCATCAAAAAAAGGGGTATGCGCGCCAACTCATGGATTATGCTGAAACATATGCCAGAGATAACAAGTTTATTTCTATTCGTTTAGATACATTTAGCAAAAATGAAAGGAATCAAAAATTTTATGAGACACGAGGATATCACAAATTAGAGGAGATCTACTTTCCAAATCAAAGCACCGATCCTTTTTATTGTTATGAACTTGTATTTTAATTAATTGCCATTGAAAACTGTTGTAAGCTTCAAAACGATAAATAAGCTGGCCATCCCTGCAACCATTGCCGGAATCGCCGAGCCCATACTTTCTATTACAGATACGGCAATTGTTGGTAATATCCCTACCTATGGCTTAGAGTCACTAGCCGCAGTAGGAATCGTAGGGTCCTTTTTATCTATGTTAATCTGGATTTTAGGTCAAACCAGAAGTGCTATTTCCGCTATTATATCTCAATATTTAGGGGCTGGAAAAATAGAACAGGTAGCTAACCTGCCCGCCCAGGCTATTTGTCTTAATCTCCTCTTAAGTATTCTGATATTACTCTCCACCATATTTATAGTAGAAGACATTTTTACGTTATTAAATGCCAGTGGACGCATCTTGGACTATTGCATTTCTTATTATTCCATCCGTGTCTGGGGCTTTCCGCTTACCTTATTGGTTTTCGCCATTATGGGAATTTTTAGAGGGCTACAAAACACCTTTTGGCCCATGATGATTGCTATTGTAGGAGCCGTATTGAATGTAATTCTCGATGTTATTTTCGTATATGGAATAGAAGGTTTGTTAGCGCCCATGTATCTGGAGGGAGCTGCCTGGGCAAGCCTTATATCACAGGCAGTGATGACCATCATGGCCCTCTTTCTTATAATTACAAAAACCGAAATTAAACTAATACCTAAATTCCCATTCCATCCCGAGCTGAAGCGTTTAGTGATGATGAGTCTCAATTTATTTGTTAGAACTGTAGCTTTAAATATTACACTACTATTAGCCGTGAGAGAGGCCGCTGCGTTAGGGGATCGTTATATCAGAGCTCATACTATTGCTATTTATTTCTGGTTCTTCGCTGCTTTTTTTATAGACGGGTACGGGGCCGCAGGGAATATTATGGGAGGTCGTCTTTTGGGGGCTAAAGATTACCCTAACCTCTGGAGGTTAGCGAAGAAAATATCGCTCTATGGAGCCATTGTAAGCCTACTATTATTAGCAATTGGGTTTGCTCTATATAAACCCCTTGGACGGCTGTTCTCGAATGAACTCCTGGTGTTAGAAACCTTTTATTCCATTTTTTATATCGTCATTCTGGCCCTCCCTTTAAATACAGTAGCATTTGTTCTCGACGGTTTGTTCAAAGGCCTTGGAGAGATGAAATATTTAAGAAATGTATTGCTTTCAGCTACTTTTTTAGGATTTATACCATTCTTGTTAGTCAGTAAATCATTAGGTTGGGGGCTTACAGGTATCTGGTTAGCTATTACACTCTGGATGTTTATTAGAGGAGGGGCACTTGTTTGGAAGTTCCGAGTAAAATTTCGCCCTCGCTTACAAAAGACGTAATTTTGAAAAAATCTATACTCCATGGGAACATCGAGACCAAATGGAAGTCTGTATACTACTATAGACAACCGTATTGCAACCTTAGAATTTGGGCATCCTTCAAGTAATTCCTTTGTTTCTGAATTATTAGACCGGTTAGCAAAAGAACTGGAATCACTATCCAAAAACACCTCCGTTTCAATCATTGTTTTGAAATCGGAAGGAGATCGGGCATTTTGCGCGGGTGCTTCTTTCGATGAACTTATAGCCGTGTCAACTTTAGATGAAGGGAAGCTATTTTTTAGTGGCTTTGCCCATGTTATAAATGCGATGCGACAGTGCGTACATCCCATTATTGGAAGAGTTCAGGGGAAAGCTGTTGGGGGAGGGGTAGGTCTTATTGCTTCATGCGACTATGTATTTGCTACAGAAGCAGCATCTGTTCGACTTTCTAAACTAATGATCGGAATTGCCCTCTTAGTCATCGCCCCTGCAGTGGAACGAAAAATAGGCGTTTCAGGGCTTGCAGAATTGGCACTGGCCCCATCTGAATGGAAAAATGCGTATTGGGCAAAAGAAAAAGGGCTATTCTCCAAAGTCTTCAACAATGTAAAGGAGATGGATAAGGAAATTGATTATTTCATCTCACAATTAAGAGGGTATAATCCGGACGCACTTCGTCAGCTTAAAAAAGTTTTGTGGGAAGGAACTGCTAATTGGTCCCAACTATTGTTAGATAGGGCAGCTATTACGGGTGATTTAGCCCTTTCATCAAATACCAAGAAAGCTTTAGAGGCTTTTAAAAAATAACATCATTCCGTATTTTTTGATTTATTGGTAATGAACTTTTCTATCATTAAATTCTTACATACCCCATATCCCTTTTATTTTAGGGGGAGGTCTTTAGTACAGTTTGGTCTGGTCATCTTCCTTCTGGCCTTTTTATTTAATTACTTCTTCACTCCTTTCAATGTAAATACAGCAGAACATAGAATGGACTATCTCTGGATAAGCGGCATACATGCGCTAATGCCCCTTGTGATTCTGCTCCTAATGTACCCTTATATTTATTTTTCACCTTTTCTTGATGAGCATTGGACCATCGGAAAAGACTTCATCTTTCTAAGTGTCTTTCTTCTGTTAATTGGTATTGGCCAATTCCTTATCCGAGACCTCATTTACGACAATCCCAACAATTGGTCCTGGAGATATTTTAGAGAAGAAGTAGGCAATACATTTTTAGTAGGTATTCTTCTGGTCGGCATTATTATCTCGGTTAATTTCAATAGACTAAATGCCCGTTATATAAGAGAGGCAAATGTCCTGGAGCGATCACGAAGAATATTCAGTCTGCGTGAAAATACGCGCATTGTTCCCATAGAAACACAGGTGAAAATGGATAGGTTCGACCTGAAAATTGAGCAATTTCTTTTTGCCAAAGCAGAAGGAAATTACCTGATGTTATATATGTATACCGGGAATGATCTGAGTCAACTTTTAAAAAGGATCACAATAAAAGAATTTGAAAAGCAACTCGGGGCCATAGACCAGATCGTTAGAACACATCGTTCATATATTGTAAATCTTTCATTTCTTGAGCATGTAAAAGGTAATGCTCAGGGCTACCAACTTACACTACAACATGGGGATGTTTCAATCCCGGTCTCCAGAAATATGATTCCTGTTTTTGAATCCAGATTGCAGCAATAGCATCCTACCTTGTCATTCACCACAAATCCTTGTTACTCGCCACAGAGAATCATAATGAATATGGTTTAAGAATACCTTTGTTAAAAAGGTCATACTATGCGACGATACGATATGGATTGGTTACGGGTGCTTGTTTTTGGATTGCTCATTTTTTACCATGTAGGAATGTTTTTTGTTCCCTGGGGATGGCATATTAAGAACAATGTAGAATATTCATGGCTTCGATACCCCATGTTATTCCTTAATCAATGGCGACTCCCCATTTTGTTTGTTATCTCCGGTATGGGTACCTATTACGCCTTAAATAAAAGAACGGCCCTCCAATTCAGTATGGAGCGTATTAAAAGGTTATTCCTTCCCTTAGTAGTGGGCATGCTTTTAATAGTTCCTCCACAGGTATATATAGAAAAGTTTTCCAACGGGCAATTTCTTGGGTCCTATTTTGATTTTTGGCCTTCCAAAGCATTTATAGGTGTTTATCCGGAAGGTAATCTGAGTTGGCACCACCTTTGGTTCTTGCCGTATTTGTTGCTTTTTTCCCTGGCCCTTCTCCCTGTGTTTCTATACCTACATAAGCATCCCGAAAACAGATTTCTTTTGTGGATAAAAAACAAAGTTGACAACAAATATGGTATTTTCTGGTTCCTGCTTCCCCTGTATCTGTTCGAATCTCTGGTTGAACCATTTTTTGACATAACACATGCACTAATAGATGATTGGTTTGCAATCATAAATTATGCGGCCTTATTTTTCTTTGGCTTCCTGCTGATCTCTGTAAAAGAACAGTTCTGGAAAACTGTAACCAAACATCGCAGATTTTACCTTATATGCGGACTGGGTGGGTTTACCTTGTTCCTTAGTTTGATATTGACTTTTGAAGACTCGGTTTGGGAGCATTTTGTTGAAGCCTTTCTTAAGGTCTTTAATCTTTGGTCGTGGATCTTAGCCCTGTTCGGGTATGCTTCAAAATATTTAAATCGTCCAAGCAAAACATTGGCGTATGCTAATGAAGCAGTGTATCCATTTTATATTTTACATCAAACCATTACGATTATAATTGGATACTACCTTATGGATTTAAACTGGGGATTAGCGACCAAATTCTGCATACTTGCCATCGGCACTTTTGGAGGGTCATGGTTACTTTACGAATTTGTAATACGAAGATGGGAATTGATTCGACCTCTTTTTGGATTAAAACTAAAAAGGAAACTCCCCATATGAGTTTTCACCTCTTGTTATAAATTAGTTTCTCTGTGGCTTCCCTTTAAAGAATTCCTACCTTTGTACCAGATCTAGTTGGAATGAGCAAAATAAGGGTTACAAAGCAATTTACTTTTGAAACGGGCCATGCGTTGTATGGGTACGATGGCAAATGTAAAAATGTTCACGGGCATAGTTACAAGCTCTCCGTTACCGTTATAGGTGTGCCAAGTAAAGAAAAAGGGGATGTTAAACTAGGTATGGTCATTGATTTTGGGGATCTGAAAAAAATTGTAAAAGAAGAAGTTGTAAATCCCTTCGATCATGCCACTGTATTTAATAAAAATACACCTCATCTGGAATTAGCCGAGGAACTGCAGCAAAGAGGTCACAAGGTAATCCTGGCTGATTATCAACCAACCAGTGAGAATATGGTTATTGATTTTGCTTCTAAAATTAAAGCTCGTCTGCCTAAAAATATTCTATTACATTCCTTAAAACTAAGAGAAACAGAAACAGCTTATGCTGAATGGTTCCACTCAGATAATGCATAATTTCCGTCCTGTTTTTTCTATCTTTATGTCCAAATGAAGCACATTCGAGTCCCTGAAGGAAAGTACATCTATTTCGCAAGTGATAATCACCTGGGGGCTCCTAATAGAAAAGAAAGCGCCAAGAGAGAACGCAAATTTGTCAACTGGCTGAATCTTGTACAAAAAGATGCTGCAGCAATTTTCCTTTTAGGTGATCTTTTCGATTTTTGGTTCGAATATAACACTGTGGTCCCTAAAGGATTTGTCAGAACGCTTGGGAAATTAGCTGAAATTACCGATGCTGGTATTCCTGTTTATTTTTTTGTCGGAAATCATGATCTATGGATGAACGGCTATTTTGAAGAAGAGTTGAATATCCCTGTATTTCATAAACCAAAGCAGTTTTTAATCAATGAAACCCGTTTTTTTATTGGGCACGGAGATGGCTTGGGGCCTCATGATAAAGGATACAAAAGAATGAAGAAGGTATTTAGCAATTCTGTTGCGAAATGGTGTTTTAGATGGCTCCACCCAGATCTGGGGGTGCGTTTGGCCCAGTACTTTTCTGTTAAAAATAAACTGATCTCAGGGGAAGAAGATATAACGTTTCTAGGAGAAGACAAAGAGTGGTTGGTACAATATGCCAAGCAAAAATTAAAGGAAGACCATTATGATTATTTTGTTTTTGGACATCGACATTTACCTTTAGAAATACAATTAAATGACTCCTCATCCTATGTAAATCTTGGCGACTGGGTTGGTTACTATACCTATGGCGTTTTTGATGGAAAGAAACTCTCCTTACTTCCTTTTAAAGGATAAGATTATCGAAGGTCTTTTAGTTTTAATTGCAAACTAACGTTGCCGTTCCATTGGTTCTCTTCAATTGTAAACACTGCACTGAACATTTTATTTTTTAAAACTTTAGGTAATTTATCTCCTAATCCAAAGCCAATGGCTGCTATTGGTTGGGTATTCTGTTGTTTAATGGTAGTTTTCAGATGTTTACTATCCTCCCCAACCCCTTTCGCATATCCTGTGTCTTGTAAATTCTTTCCTAAAAATACGGGTTTCATGTTCCCGGGGCCAAAAGGCGCAAATTGGTCTAATATTCTAATGAACCTGGGAGTAATTTGACGCAATTCTATTTCGGAATCGATTACTATTTCGGGGGTCAGTAGTAATGGGTCTATAGATTCGGATACGACCTTTTCAAATTGAAATTTAAATTCATCGTATTGGTCTTCCAAAAGGGTTAACCCTGCAGCATACTTATGCCCGCCAAATTGTTCAATAGTATCGCTGCATGCCTGAAGAGCATCATAAACATCAAATCCTTTAACAGACCTGGCAGAAGCTGCAAGCTTATCGCCACTTTTTGTAAAAACCAGGGTAGGACGATAATAGGTTTCTGTAAGTCTCGATGCCACAATGCCGATAACCCCCTTATGCCATGAATCCTTGTACACCACCGAAGTAAACAATTCCTCTTCCTTGTTCTCTTTAATCTGATGAAGGGCTTCTTCTGTAATAACCTTATCCAAACCTCGTCTGTCCTTATTAAACTCTTCAATTTCCTGCGCCATTTTCTGGGCACTTTTATAATTAGCCTCTGTAAGCAACGAAACGGCATAGCGACCATGCTCCATTCGTCCTGCCGCATTTATACGAGGTGCGATAATAAAAACAACATCGGTAATGGTAAACACTTGCGTTTTGGTAGTTTCGATAATGGCTCTAAATCCGGGTCGTGGAGAATGATTTATAATATGAAGTCCAAAAAATGCCAACACCCTATTCTCTCCTGTAATGGGTACAATATCTGCTCCAATCGCTGTTGCTACCAGATCTAAATACGGGACAATTTTATTGATATCTCCGCCATTACTGACTTCTAACGCCTGTATCAACTTAAATCCTATCCCACACCCACATAACTCGTCATAGGGGTATGAACAGTCTGTCCGCTTTGGGTCCAAAACGGCTATTGCTTTGGGTAGTAACTCTCCTGGTCTATGATGATCGCAGATAATAAAATCGATATTCTTTTCTTGTGCGTAGGCTACTTTATCCATTGCCTTTATCCCACAATCCAATGCTATAATTAATGAAATTTCATTATCCGAGGCAAAATCAATCCCTTTATATGAAATACCATAGCCTTCGGAATACCTGTCTGGTATATACGTTGCTACGTTAGAGTACCTCGTCAATAAGTAAGAAGAAACGAGAGATACAGCCGTGGTACCATCTACATCATAATCTCCATAAACTAAAATATTCTCATTTAATGCGATGGCTTTTTCAATCCTGGCAATCGCCAGATCCATATCTTTCATCAAAAAAGGATCGTGTAAGTCTGACAATTGGGGCCGGAAAAAAGATTTTGCTTCCTCGTAATTGGTTATTCCCCTTTGAAGTAATAATTGGGCAATTAAAGGATCTACCTTTAAAGTTGAGGCCAATTCGCTTATTTCCTGTTTATTAGGCATAGCCTTTAAGGTCCAGCGCATATCGAAAGTATTGCTTTTAGTCATAAGGTACCTACAGTAACTGCAATAGAACAGCAGTTTTTCTATTTAATAAACGTATTTTAAAATAGAGAGCGTATGCTCTATTCTGAGTGAAATATTGTCGCTGTTGTTACTGTAGCAAAACCACGAAACATTTCTATAACACCACAATATTTCTCAATAGACAAACTAACTGCCCGCTGCAATTTTTTTTCAGCTAGATTAGCACCATAAAAATGGTATTCTATCCGAACTTCTTTATAATATTTTGGGTGTTCATCGGTGAGTTCTGCAATGGTATC
>CBDUCK010000056.1:0-14496 GCA_965365635.1 uncultured Muriicola sp. | reverse complement strand
ACTTCCCAGTTATTAGGGGTTTCGGTCGCATCGGTTGCCACAAAAATGTCTCTTACGATTCCTGTGCTTTTAGGGGTGTTTCTTTACAACGAAGAATTAGGGCCCCTAAAAATAGCAGGGATAGTAATGGCAATAGCTGCCGTCTATTTTGCATCTGTTAAGAATAGTACTGGAAGATTCAGTAGAAAAGCGCTCTACCTGCCCATGCTGGTTTTTTTAGGCTCCGGGGTAATAGACGCAAGCTTGCAATATGCCGAACAGTATCTGGTATCTAAGGAAGAATCACCGCTGTTTTCGGCAACCATTTTTGCTTTTGCAGCAGTATGTGGTATCTGTTTCGTGTTTTTGAAATCTTTTAAACAAGGAATAAGAGTATCTTCAAATAGTATTGTTGGAGGAATTGCCCTGGGAGTACCCAATTATTTTTCAATTTACTTCCTCTTGGGAGCGTTGCAAAACAATGTACTTAACAGTGCTTCTGTGTTTACCATTAATAATGTGGCCATCGTAATGTTGTCTACTCTACTGGGAATTTTTCTTTTCAAGGAAGAACTAAGTATCAAGAATTGGGTGGGGATAACACTGGCAGTTCTCAGCATCCTATTAGTGGCTATTTTTTAAATGAAAGATGAACGATCAATATAAAACCCTGTTAAAACCATCCAAAGAAATCCTTTTTAAGGAGCGAAATAGTAAATTCTTCGGATATGCCTTCCCTATAAAAGATGAAACACAGGCTAAAAAATATATTGAAGATTTACGTAAGAGCAATTCAAAGGCCAATCATGTCTGTTATGCCTGGCAATTGGGTATCGAAAATCCTGTATTTAGGGTACATGACGATGGAGAACCAACTAATTCAGCAGGTAATCCAATATATGGACAAATACAGTCTTTTGAAATCACCAATGTTTTAATAGCTGTTGTTCGATATTTTGGTGGCACAAAATTAGGCGTAGGAGGCCTGATTCAAGCTTACAGAGGTACAGCCCAATTAGCACTCGAAAATTCTATTATAGTAGAGAGAATACAAGAAGTTTGTATCTCAATCTCTTTTAAGTATTCAGCAATGAACAGCGTAATGAGGATCATAAAAAAGTATCGGTTAAAGATTGTATCGCAAACAACAGATTTAGAATGTACTTATGTCGTAGCCGTTCGGAAAACAGATTCCGAACACATTAAAAGCATTTTTAGTAATGCCCTAGATATTACACTAAACAATTAAATCCTGTCTAAGAAATAATTTTAACTACAACCCTTCTGATGAAATGCGTTCTAAAATCTCTGGCGGACATTTTATCGGACGTTTGGTTTTAATATCCATAAAGACCAAAACTGTATTTGCCAACACCAGTAATTCATCGTGCTGATTCCTAATTTCGAAATCGAATTCTATGCGCACGGCAGGTACTTTTTTAAGTTTCGTTATTACAGTTATCTCATCATCATAAGTAGCTGATTTTTTGAAGTCTATCTGAAGTGATATCACGGGAAGCATTACCCCGCTTTCCTCCATACTTTTGTAGGAAAAACCTAGCGACCTTAACCACTCTACTCTTCCAATCTCCAGGTATTGTGCGTAATTGCCGTGATAGACCACTCCCATTTGATCGGTTTCGCCATAACGAACACGAAAAGAAAATTTGTTTATATGCATCATTTATCAGTTAAAAAGGATATATTTATTAGGTAAGAATTATTGCACCGGAACATGCGAAAAAAAAAGATTAAATTCAACCTATATTCATTTTTTTTTTAGCTTTTTTGTTCACATATTTGTCTCACTATAAAAGACGAGGATAATCCCTCCTTTTATTAGACCGACTGGCTTGAATCACTAACCAACAAATAGAGAAATTTTTAACATGAGTGTAACTGCGAATTCCGTATGGAGTAATTGTTTGGCATTTATCCAGGATAACATCCAACCGCAGGCATTCAAAACATGGTTTGAGCCTATTAAACCAGTTAAACTATCCGAGAATGCACTGAGTATTCAGGTGCCCAGTAAATTTTTTTATGAGTGGTTAGAGGAACATTACGTAAAATTACTCAAAGTAGCGTTAACAAAAGAATTAGGTGAACAGGCCAAACTGGTCTATGTCATCAAAATGGAAAACACCTATGGGAACAAGGAACCTTTCACGGAACGAATTCCAAGTTCTAACCGCGGGAATGTTTCGACTCAGGAAATGGATGTACCTATTAAATCTAAAAATCCTGAATTAAAAAATCCTTTTGTAATTCCGGGCATACGAAATATCAAGATTGAATCTCAACTCAATCCCAACTATAATTTTGAAAACTTTTTAGAAGGGGACTCTAACAGATTGGCGCGTTCTGCCGGTATGGCAGTAGCCAACAAGCCTGGTGGCACTTCTTTTAACCCATTGCTAATTTTCGGGGGTGTTGGTTTAGGTAAAACACACTTGGCACATGCGATCGGCGTGGATATTAAAGACAAATATCCGGAACGAACCGTACTTTATATTTCTGCGGAAAAGTTCACACAACAATATATAGAATCTGTAAAGAAGAATACACGAAACGATTTTATTCACTTTTATCAGCTAATCGATGTATTAATTATCGATGATGTACAATTTTTATCCGGAAAATCGGGGACCCAGGATGTCTTCTTCCATATTTTTAACCATCTCCATCAAAATGGAAAACAGGTAATCCTTACTTCTGATAAGGCACCGGTGGACATGCAAGATATAGAGCAACGATTATTATCCAGATTTAAGTGGGGCTTATCTGCTGAATTACAGAATCCCGATTATGAAACACGGATTTCGATCCTAAAGAACAAATTATACAGGGATGGCGTTGAAATGCCCAACGAAATAATAGAATATGTTGCAAAACATATTAAAACAAATATTAGAGAATTGGAAGGGGCTATTATTTCGCTAATTGCACAATCTTCTTTCAACAAAAGGGAAATAACTATAGAGTTGGCACAACAAGTAGTAGAAAAGTTTGTGAAAAACACGAAACGTGAAGTTTCTATAGATTATATACAAAAAGTAGTTTCGGATTATTTTGAAATGGATGTAGCTACACTTCAATCCAAAACCAGAAAAAGGCATATTGTACAGGCCCGTCAGCTAGCTATGTTCTTTGCGAAGAAATTCACAAAAGCCTCCCTCGCAAGTATTGGCTCACAAATAGGGAAACGAGACCATGCTACTGTTCTACACGCTTGTAAAACAGTAGATAATCTGGCTGAAACTGATAAGCAGTTCCGTAAGTATATCGAAGACCTAACCAAGAAATTATCTTAATTTAACCATGAAAATAAAGGTTCTAATGGTATGTCTGGGAAACATCTGCAGATCACCATTAGCCGAAGGCATTCTAAGCTCCAAAGTAGACCCTGCCATGGTTTTGGTAGATTCCGCCGGGACGGCTGGTTACCATGTTGGTAAGCAACCTGATCCGCGTTCCATTGCCGTTGCCCGCAAATACCAAATAGATATATCTCAACAACGATGTCGGAAATTCAACAAAGAAGATTTTATAGAATTTGACTATATTTTCGCCATGGATACCGAGAATTACAACCATATCATTTCTCTTGCTCCTAATGCTATAGCCAGAGACAAAGTCCAACTTCTTTTAACAGGAGTTGATAGCCCTTATACGGAAGTTCCCGATCCGTATTACGGCAGAGAGAACGGGTTTCAAGAGGTATACAATTTGGTTGATAAAGCGTGCAGCTATATCGCGTTAACTACATTAGCATCTAAAACCACTACTAATGAATAAGAAAGATAACATCCCCGGCAAATTATTTCTTATTCCCACCACGCTAGGGGACAATGAACCTCTGGAGGTATTACCGATATCGGTAAAACAAGCCATTGAGGAGATCGATTATTATATTGTAGAAAATGAAAAAACAGCCCGTCATTTTATTAAAAAAATACATCCGAGAAAATCACAGCCTGGCCTTCATATTGAGCAATTAAATAAATTTACTGAACCAGAAAGAATCCCTTCCTTTTTGGATCCCTGCCTCCAGGGACATAATGTAGGTGTGTTATCAGAAGCTGGTAGTCCTGGGGTTGCAGATCCCGGAGCTGATGTAGTCAGAATTGCACATGAAAAAAACATTAAGGTAGTACCAATGGTAGGGCCCTCCTCTATTCTTCTTGCCTTGATGGCCAGTGGATTAAATGGTCAGCAATTTGCCTTTAATGGCTACCTCCCGATAGAAACGAATGACCGTAAAAGCGCTATAAAATCATTGGAACGGATTTCAAAAGAAAAGAATCAAACACAGATATTTATCGAAACTCCCTATAGAAACGATAAATTATTTCAGGATCTTTTAAAGAGTCTGTCGGGGGCAACGCTGCTTTGTATTGCCGCCGATATTACACTGGCCAATGAATTTATTTTAACTAAACCTATTCATGCCTGGAAAAATACAACCATAGACCTTCATAAAAGACCAGCTATATTTCTTATCCATGCATAAAAAACCCCGATCAACAGATCAGGGTTAGTACTAATTTTAAATTTTAAAGTCTATACTTTCGGATTTCGTACCGCTATAATAGTAGACAGGTCATACCCGGAAAATTTTCTTAAATAATTAGATATGCTGGTGCCATAGGCATCTTTTACATCGAACTTTCCGTACGATCTAAGATATTTTTTAACGTTCCCAGGACCTGCCAAATGAGCTGCTGCTAAAATACCGGATTCCGTTATTTCAAACCCATGGAAGCGTTTCCCTACAAACCGCCTAATATCTCGCCTCAGAATCCACTTATTACGGGCCAGATTCGTTCTGAATACCTTCTCCTGTAATCTGGGATCATTTAAGAATTTTGTAGCGTTATAGACCCCCATTAACTGAAGGGTACCAATGCCAAATTGATATTTCCCTAAGTATCCAAGTGTGTTGATGATAAAATAATCTCCTTGCGATTCTTTGAATGCGAGGGCTTCTTTAAACCCTATAAAAGAACTGCCCACAAACGGCGGGGCCACTATAGAAGGTTTAAAAACAGTTTTGTCTTTGGGAAACAAAACCAGCGTAGGTTCTTTTACTTTTAATGTTTCCGGAACAACCACTACTTTCTCGGGGCTAATTCCAAAACTAGCTAAAAATAAAATCATGATAAGGGGACAGATAATACTAATCCACTTTCTCATATAGGTGTTTTCTTAAGACTTAGGTTCTGTCAAGAACAGCTTAAATTTCATCTTACAAAGATAAGACTCATTTTTTCCGGAGGAACTAAGAGAAGGTCACAAAAGTGTCATTATTAGGATAAACAGACATATTTAATCGTTAAAGTGCTTATCTGTTAATATTTTGGCTATTTATCCACCGGATGTATTGCGTTTTATTTCGGTTGTGTTGTGAAAGAGTTTTCGCAAATTTGTGATAACCAAACTTTTCTACATTCGCCACAAAATAGAAAAAGTTATGTTGCTCCGCATTCAATACTGCATCTATCGCCGATATATCGGGCATTGTGATAGGCCCGGGTGGTAATCCGGCATATTTATAGGTATTATACGGTGCATCCAATTCCACATCTTTATACAGGACGCGTTTAATTATTGTATCGTGATTATTTAAATGCCGTTTCAGAGCATAAATCACAGTAGGATCTGCCTGTAACAACATCCCTTTTTTAAGTCTGTTTAAATAAACGCCCGCTACGCGTGGACGTTCCTCAACTTTGGCACTCTCTTTATGCACTATAGATGCCAAGGTCATTACCTCGTGCACTTTTAGTCCCTTTGCGCTCGCCTTCTCCTGTCGTTTCTCATTCCAGAATCTAGCGTACTCTTTCAGCATCCGATTTCTAAATTCCTCGGCAGACGTATTCCAAAAAAATTCGTAACTATTTGGAATATACATAAGTATCCCTGTTTCCCCATCTAACCCCTGTTCTTTTAAAAATGCCGGCTCTTTAAAAGCTGTAAGCAAAGAAATGCTATCTGCTTCTATCTGGGCCGAAACCCTTCCTGCCAGATCTCCTAAGGTCTCCTGATTATTAAAGGATACCTTCACAGGGATATTACCACTTCGAAGCGAATTAACAATTTCGTTGTTCGTCATTCCCCTTCTTATACGATATTTGCCCGCTTTAATGTTAGTTGTATACTGCTTGCGCTCTGCAACAGCCTCAAATGATTCTATATCATCCAATAAGGGCGCAACCATCTCTTTAACATCGGCAAAGGTTGCTTCGGACGATACATAAACAAATGCTTCATTATTGGAAAAGGTTGTGTTTGGAGCGAAGAATGCATTGTATACCATATACACAAAGAAACTTCCGATAACCAGTCCAATGGCGACTACTGCAAGTAATATTTTCCTTATATACATTATCGATTTAACTTTTGAAATAATAATTCATCCTTAAAGCGGCCTTCTGAAAGGATCCAGTCTTTTTTGGCTCCTATTAAACTGAATCCCAGTTTTTTAAACAAATGAATGCTGGCTTCATTGTCTTCCAGGACATTGGCATATACCTGCCTTACCTCGAGCACTTTAAAAGCGTACTCACATACCAGGTTTAATGCCTCTCCTCCTGCTCCTTTATTCCTATTCTTCTCATCTAATACCACAATTCCAACACCTATTCTCCTGTTCTTCGGATCGAATTCGAATAGATCTATGAGCCCAATGAGCTGTTCTTTCTTATTACTGATCCCCAGTCGTAGCTGTTTCACATCATAAATGTCTTTCTTGGCATTCTTCAGATATTCCTGAAGTACGTGTTTTGCATAGGGGGCAACAGTACCACTTATCTCCCAAATAGCCGGGTTATTTTCCAGTTCATATAAAAACGCCAAATCTTCGGGCTCTAATGCCCTTAGGTCTATATGATTCCCAGATAAACTTACCATACGATCGTTCCTTTATATACCAATTCAGCAGGGCCTTTTAGATAAATATCGGTAAAACCTGTTGGTTGACTTTTAAAGCTTATCCGCAGGTCTCCCCCTTTGGTCCTGACAGTAATACGCTCGCTGGTTGTCTTTCCGCCATGATGCATGGCAAGTGCTACAGCAGTTACTCCAGTTCCACAAGAAAGTGTTTAATCTTCTACGCCTCTTTCATATGTTCGCACGGAAACAGTATCCGCATTCTTCTGCTCCACAAAGTTAATATTACTGCCCTTTTCTCCATAGACACCAAAGCGAATGCGTTTTCCCTCTTTAACTACTTTAAATGAATCTAGCTCATTTACCAGCTGAACATGATGCGGAGAACCCGTATTTAGAAAAAATGATTTTTTCTTGTTGATGATACTGGAGACATCCTTCATTTTTAAAGAAACTTCGTCATTTTCAATAGTAGCATGGTGCACACCGTCGGTAGCTACAAATTCTGTCTCATTTTCTATAACCCCAAGAAGGTGTGCAAAAGAAACCAAACACCTGCCTCCATTGCCACACATACTTCCCAAATTTCCATCAGAGTTGTAATAAATCATTCTAAAATCTGATAACTCATCGTTTTCTAGTAATAAAAGACCATCCGCACCTATTCCGTATCTGCGATCGCACAAACGACCAATTAATTTAGTGTCATTTTTGGGGAATTGAAGCGCCCTGTTATCTATGACAATAAAGTCGTTTCCAGTTCCCTGATATTTATAAAATTCAAGTTTCATAGTGCAATTGAAATACAAAGATAGAACTTTATTTAAGGTAATATTATCAGTTAAAAAGTCGTTAAAGAAATTTAGAATTATATATAAAGTTCTAATTTTAAGGTAGAATTTAAAAGGTTATTTAGTTATGAAAAGATTATCCGGTTTATTATTTGTAGCAATCCTGGGAGGTGCAATTACCCTGGGAACTTACAAGGTATTTATGGAAAAACCAACTTCCGTTTTCGTGGCAGATAGCTCAGAAACACCAGTTTTTAGAACAAATTTAACCCCCACGTCTTTTAGGGGATCGGGTATTAATGAAGCAGATTTTACAATCGCCGCAGAAAATACAGTAAATGCTGTTGTACATGTCATGAATTTGACTGTTAGCAAAAGACCTGCGAGTGCCATGGAGTTTTTTTTCGGGTCCACAACCAGAGAAGTTCCTCGTGTTGGAACGGGTTCCGGAGTAATTATTTCTCCTGACGGATATATTGTAACCAATAATCATGTTATCGCTAAGGCAACAGAACTCTCGGTTACCTTAAACAATAACAAAACCTACGAAGCAACACTTATTGGGACAGATCCTAATTCGGATATCGCACTAATTAAAATAGATACGGAAGAATCCCTGCCTTATTTAGCATTTGGAGATTCTGATGTTACCAAAGTGGGGGAATGGGTCTTAGCTGTGGGTAATCCTTTTAATTTGACATCAACGGTTACAGCAGGGATTGTTAGTGCCAAAGCAAGAGCTCTGGGCCGTTCGGACCAATCATTTATTCAAACAGATGCTGCTGTAAATCCAGGGAATAGTGGTGGCGCATTGGTTAATACCAATGGAGATCTTATTGGTATAAATACGGCCATTACCTCTCAAACAGGATCTTATGTTGGATACTCCTTTGCCGTGCCCAGTAATATTGCCAAAAAAATTGTGGAGGATATTATGGAATATGGCACCGTACAAAAAGGGATATTAGGCATTACTGCTCCCAGTGTAAACACAAGGGAAGCGATTGAGAACGGAATTAATGAGATAGAAGGAGTCTATATCCGTAGTGTAGAGGAAAATTCAGGGGCCTATGATGCTGATCTTCAACCCGGGGATATCATTAAGAAAATAGATGATATAAAGGTTCAAAAATTTGCTGATCTAACCGGATATATCTCCACAAAACGCCCTGGCGATAAGGTTCAGGTAAAAATCAAACGGGGGAAAGATGAGATGCTGGTGCCTGTAACCTTAAAAGAAATACAATCGTTGAACGTACCTATGATGAACTTCACAGTTAAGAACCTCACCGAAAAGGATAAAAAATTATTTAAAGTCGACAAAGGTGTTAAAATAATTGGGGTTCCGGAAGGTTATAAAAATAAGGGACTTAACGGTAAGGTGATTATTGAACTAGATGGAGAGTCGATCACCAACATTAACGATGCAAAATCCTCATTTGGAAAAATCACAAGATTTGGTAAGACGGTAATTACCTTGGTCAATGAAGATGGGGAACGCGAGCGGGTTATTTTCCAATAAAAACGCTCTTTAAAAAATTCTAAAAGTGCATCTTCACAAGATGCGCTTTTTTAATGCGATTTCCTTGTGCGAAAACGTTTGAAATATATATTTTTGCCAAAATTTTAAACAACCAATTAATGACAAAAGCAGCCTCTTACGAAAAGGAATTAGCGTTCCAGGCAGACAGGCGAAAAGCCACCACAGAATTCATAAAAATAATAAGTGATCTTTGGTATGACAGAGCCATTGAAGTGGTGCTTTTTAAAAATCAAATTATAGACAAACCTGTAAGCGACATCATTAATTTACACGAATATGCAGGTGAGTTTGTTCAAAAACCAATTTCCATTTTTGATTCTGTTGAATTATTGCGGGCCATCAGCGATCTAAACCTTCCTCCTTCCAAGTTAGACATAGGAAAACTGACTTTTGAATATCATTCCGATACACATAATACCTATCAGAACGTAAAGGCTTTCGTTATTAACAAACTAAAAGATGCCAGTAATTCTAAAGAAATAGAGCCCAAAGATGTGGTGCTTTATGGTTTTGGGAGAATAGGCAGGTTATTGGCACGCGAACTCATGGCTAAAACAGGAAAGGGTAGCCAACTCCGATTACGAGCTATTGTTACCAGAGGTGATTTGTCTGAAGAAATCCTTGAAAAGAGGGCCATGCTTTTAAGAACCGATTCTATTCATGGACAGTTTAGTGGGACCGTTGAGGCAGATTTTGATAATAAATCCCTGGTAATAAACGGAACTACAGTTTATATGATTACTGCGGATACCCCCGAGAGTATCGACTATACAAAATATGGGATTAAAAATGCCCTGATAATAGATAATACCGGTGCATTTAGAGATGACAAAGAATTATCTAGACATCTAAAATCTAAAGGCGCCACCAGGGTATTATTAACAGCTCCCGGAAAAAATGTGCCGAACATTGTACACGGAGTAAATCAAAATAATTTTAATCCGGATACCACCAAAATTTTTTCTGCAGCTTCTTGTACCACTAACGCCATTACCCCTATTTTAAAAGTGGTAGAAGACTCTCTGGGTATTAGTAAAGGGCATCTCGAAACTATTCATGCTTATACCAACGATCAAAATCTTGTAGATAATATGCATGGAAAATACCGGAGAGGACGGGCAGCTGCTCTTAATATGGTCATTACAGAAACAGGGGCTGGTAAAGCCGTTTCGAAGGCACTTCCTTCACTAGAAGGAAAACTTACTTCCAACGCTATTAGAGTTCCCGTGCCCAATGGCTCATTGGCCATTCTCAACCTGGAACTAAAAACTAAAACCTCCAAAGAAGCCATAAATACCATCGTCAAAAAATATGCTTTGGAAGGGGATCTGGTAGAACAAATAAAGTATTCCTTGAGCAATGAACTGGTCTCCACAGACATTATTGGCACCACTGCACCGTCTATTTATGATAGCAAAGCAACAATAGTGACTCCAAATGGGAAGAATATTATACTATATATCTGGTACGATAATGAATATGGATATGCGCATCAGGTAATTAGGCTCGCAAAATACATCGCCAAGGTGAGAAGGTATACCTACTATTAATCATTTTTCAAAGTTGTTTTACTGGGACTATTTTTCTTTATAAAGTGTGTTATATCATGTAATTAGATATTTTTTTTATTAATTGGCTAGATTGAAGTACTTTTGACAACTCTGAATCATTACAAATATTAAGAACTACCTAAAATGAAAAATTTTAGAATACTATATATTATCGGTACGCTGCTGCTGTGTGGAGCAACATTTGCTCAAACTGAGACATCTGCACAAGAACCTTCATTAGACAGCGGCACTATAAATTCGCAATTCGACTATTTATACTTGAAGTCTGGCAACTATAGGGCAGACGGAAAAAGATATGAAGTTGTTCGTACAATTAACTTAGATAAACTAAGAAAAAACATAACGGATACCATTAATGCAGCGAATAAGAAAGCGAATGAACTCCAGAGGATTATTGCTACACACGAATCAACAATTGCAGAACTTAACAAAAAGTTAGATGAAACTTCAGAGCGTCTAACAACTGTTACAGAAGAAAAAGACAGTATGTCTGTGTTGGGGATGCTGGTGTCTAAAGGAACATATAATTTTACATTATGGACCTTGATATTAGGCCTCTTCCTTTTACTTCTGCTCTTTATTTTTAAGTTTAGACAAAGTAATGTGTTAACTCAGGAAGCAAAGTCTAATCTTTCCGAGCTAGAGGAAGAATATGAAGATCACCGAAGAAGAGCTCTGGAAAGAGAACAACGCATAAGCAGGGAACTTCAGGATGAAATTAATAAATACAGAAAATCAAAATAACAAAAAGCTCCATCAGGAGCTTTTTTTCTATTATCATGTCTATTGAAATCATTCAAGCTAAAAAGGAGCATATCCCAGAACTAGTACCCCTACTAGATGGCTATAGGATGTTCTATAAACAAACTTCGGACGAACCAAAGGCCAAATCCTTTTTAGAAGATCGTTTTCGCAATAAGGAATCTATCATTTGTTTGGCTTTTGTTTCTGGTAAGCCGGCAGGTTTTACACAATTATATCCTAGCTTTTCAACGGTAGGACTGCAGCGATTACTAATACTCAATGACCTCTACGTCGCTTCTGAATTTAGAAATAGAGGAATTGGGAAAGATTTGTTGGTATGGGCACAAAATTATTGCACAAAAAATCACTTCAAAGGCCTGGCTTTAGAAACTGCCGTTGACAACCCCGCTCAAAAATTGTATGAACAACTAGGTTGGTCAAAAGATTCACATTGTTTTCATTACTTTTGGTCTGCTGATTCATAGATCCTTTAATTTAACTCCTACTTGATAATGCGCATCGATATCATCACTGTAGTTCCCGATATTCTTAGAAGTCCTTTTGAGTCTTCTATTTTAAAACGAGCTATAGATAAAGGCCTGGTAGAAGTATATTTACATAATTTAAGAGATTATTCCCTGGGCAATTATAACCAGGTAGACGACTACCAATTTGGTGGTGGTGCGGGAATGGTGCTGATGATAGAACCTATAGATAAATGCATTCAGAAGCTAAAAGATGAACGATCCTATGATGAAATTATTTATCTAACCCCGGATGGAGAGACCTTAAACCAAAAAATGGCTAATGGCCTGTCTATGCTAAAGAATATAATTATTCTTTGCGGACATTACAAAGGGGTAGACCAACGCGTACGAGAGTCCTTAATAACTAAAGAAATATCTATTGGAGATTATGTACTATCCGGAGGGGAATTAGGAGCTGCTGTACTCTGTGATAGTATAATTAGATTATTGCCCGGTGTATTGAATGACGAGACATCTGCCCTGACCGATACATTTCAGGATAATCTACTGGCTCCCCCGGTATATACAAGGCCAAGAGAATACAAAGGCCTTAAAGTGCCAGAAGTTTTATTAGGGGGGAATTTCAAAGAAATAGAGGAATGGCGCGAAGAACAAGCCTACAGGCGCACAGAGAAGCTACGACCCGATCTATTAGAGTAAACACTAAGAGCGTTGCTTTGATTTAAAAAAACGCAAAAATTACTTGTAGGTTCTAATTTATAAACTATTTTTGCAGTCGTTAAAATCAACCTCTGACGAAATACGTGAATGTTGTTTTTACAGAACAGTTAAACATAAAAAACATGGAATCCTTAATAAAATTTGTTCAAGACGAATTTGTTCCAAAAAAAGACTTTCCTGAATTCTCTGCCGGTGATACTATTACAGTATACTATGAGATTAAAGAAGGTGAAAAAACACGTACTCAGTTCTTTAGAGGTGTTGTAATTCAGCGAAGAGGCACTGGTGCTTCTGAAACTTTTACAATTCGAAAAATGTCAGGAACTGTTGGGGTAGAAAGAATCTTCCCAATTAACTTACCAGCGTTACAAAAGGTTGAAATCAATAAAAAAGGTAAAGTAAGAAGAGCACGTATCTTCTATTTCCGAGGATTGACCGGTAAAAAAGCACGTATTAAAGAAGTCAGGTCATAAGATTTATTTCTCAATAAAATAAAAAACCCTAACTATTGCGTTAGGGTTTTTTTATACACCTTTTTAAATTAAAACCTGTGCAACTACCGTCTCTTTTGGCACAAATTTAAATCATACTATTTCTTTTCAAATGCAAGAATTGTTTTTCTAATAATTCCAACACAATCCATTAACTGATCCTCTGTCATAACTAGTGGAGGAGCAAACCGAATTATATTTCCATGCGTTGGCTTAGCCAAAAGACCATTCTCTTTCAGGGCCATGCAGATCTCCCAAGCTGTGGAACTATCTTCTGTGTCATTAATAACTATAGCATTTAAAAGGCCTTTCCCCCTCACAAGTTGTACCATTGAAGATTCTTTAATGAGCTTGGTCATTTCAGACCTAAAAAGCTCCCCTAACTGCGAAGCATTTTCAGCAAGTTGTTCCTCTTTAATCACATCCAAAGCGGCCATAGCTACAGCACATGCCAAAGGATTTCCACCAAATGTGGAACCATGATTACCAGGCCTAATTACTTCCATAATATCCTTATTTGCCAACACAGCAGAAACTGGGAAAACTCCACCAGAAATAGCCTTTCCCAGAATAAGGACGTCTGGCTTAACATCTGGCGTTCTACTGCAGTTTTTATCGGAGCATGCACAATTTCCACAAGAAGCCAGGAGTCTTCCTGTTCGTGCAATTCCTGTTTGCACTTCATCAGCTATGAAAAGTACATTGCGAGCTTTACACACCTCATATGCCTCCTTCAAATATCCTTCATCGGGCACATACACACCAGCCTCACCCTGTATAGGCTCCACTAAAAATGCAGCAACATGGTCGTCTTCAAGGACTTCGCGCAAAGCGTCCAAGTCGTTATATCGTATCGAGGTTATTCCGGGCGTAAATGGTCCGAAATTTTCGGTTGCAACCGGATCATTTGATGCAGATATAATTGAAATAGTGCGACCATGAAAATTATTCTGACAAACTATAATTCTGGCTTTATTGGCAGGAATTCCTTTCTTTTCATACCCCCATTTTCTTGCCAATTTCATGGCAGTTTCCACCGCTTCAGCTCCGGTGTTCATAGGCAATACCTTTTCAAAACCAAAAAAGGAACACAAATACTGCTCGTAAATTCCAAGCATGTTGTTATAAAATGCACGTGACGTTAGGGTGAGCGTCTCGGCCTGGTCCTTTAAAGCTCCTATGATCCTGGGATGGCAATGACCTTGGTTTACGGCAGAATAGGCAGACAGAAAATCGTAGTATTTCTTTTCTTCCACATCCCAAACATAAACACCTTCT
>CBDUCK010000055.1:0-14556 GCA_965365635.1 uncultured Muriicola sp. | reverse complement strand
CAGAATGATGTACTTATCTATGGAGGCACTCTAGCTGAAAAACATCGTTATATCTCCGCTGGGGTCACCGAGGATGAACGGTACCTGTTATTATATCCAAGAACCACTACCTCTGGAAATAAAATGTTGATTCGGGATCTCAGTGATCCCAATGGGATCCTAATCGAAGTGTTGATAGACGCAGACTCTGATAGTTATGTGATAGACAATGTAGGTAGTACCTTGTATATAAGGACCAATAGAGATGCTCCAAATGAAAAAGTAGTTACGGTAGATGCCACCAATCCTGGGCCTGAGAATTGGAAAGACTTTATCCCGGAGACAGAACATGTATTAAATACAAGCACTGGTGCAGGGTATATTTTTGCCGAATATATGGTAGATGCCATATCGAAAGTAATGCAGTATAATTATGAGGGCGACCTTGTAAGAGAAGTGAAACTTCCTGGAATTGGAAGTGCCGGCGGATTTAGAGGAAAAAAAGAAGTGGATGTTCTTTATTTTTCATTTACGAATTACTATACCCCAAGTTCTATTTATAAATTTAACCCCGGAACTGGAGATTACAGTTCCTATTGGAGTCCTGAAATAGATTTTAACCCGGATGATTACGAATCCACACAGGTATTCTACTCCTCTGCAGATGGCACCCAAGTGCCGATGATCATTACCTATAAAAAAGGGCTGAAACTTACAGGAGAAAATCCGACAATTCTATACGGCTATGGAGGTTTTAATGTAAGTTTAACTCCTTCCTTCAATATAGCGAATGCTATTTGGATGGAGCAAGGTGGGGTTTATGCAGCACCTAATCTTCGTGGAGGTGGAGAGTATGGTAAAAAATGGCACGATGCAGGAACCAAATTACAAAAGCAGAATGTTTTTGACGACTTTATCGCTGCTGCAGAATATCTGATCGAAAACAGGTATACTTCTTCAGAGTATCTTGCCATCCGTGGTGGATCTAACGGAGGTTTATTGGTAGGTGCTACTATGACGCAAAGACCAGATCTTATGAAAGTAGCTCTTCCTGCTGTTGGTGTACTCGATATGCTGCGATATCATACCTTTACTTCTGGTGCTGGCTGGGCGTATGATTACGGAACTTCTGAAGATAACGCAGAAATGTTTGAATATTTAAAAGGATATTCTCCTCTGCATAATATAAAATCGGGAATTGAATACCCAGCCACGCTGGTGACAACAGGAGATCATGACGATCGGGTGGTGCCTGCTCATAGTTTTAAATTTGCAGCATCGCTACAGGAAAAACAGACAGGCATAAATCCTACGCTTATTAGAATAGAAACTAATGCAGGTCATGGAGCTGGTAAGCCTATAAGTAAAACCATAGAACAATATGCTGATATGTTAGCATTCACACTGTACAATATGGGGTATGAAAAACTCCCTAACCAAAAGGTATTAAAAGAATTTAAGGACTAATAATCAATATTTAAGAATGAAATCCGTTTCTTTAGAGGCGGATTTTTTTTCAAATTCGGTTTCAGAATACATCACCCATGTTGCAAGTAAGTCAACTTTCTTTTGCATACAAACAATCCAATGTTCTGGAGGATCTTTCCTTTGAAGTAGCTAAAGGAGAGCATATTGCTGTTATGGGTGAAAGTGGATGTGGAAAAAGCACCTTGTTAAAATTGGTCTATGGATTACTTACCCCTGGTGAAGGAAACATCATGTGGGGACAAAATCAGGTTAAAGGACCTTTATATAAGTTAGTGCCGGGAGAATCGTATATGAAATACTTATCCCAGGAATTCGATTTAATGCCTTTTACTACCGTATCTGAGAACATTAGCGAATATCTATCTGTTTTCTATCCCGATGAGATGAAGAGTCGTACCAGGGAGTTGTTAGAGATCATAGAAATGACCTCAGATGCAGACACCAAAGTTAAAAACCTTAGTGGTGGGCAACAACAGCGCGTGGCACTTGCCCGCGTATTGGCTCAAAAACCAGATGTTTTGTTGTTGGATGAACCTTTTAGTCATATTGATAATTTTAGAAAGAATAGTCTTCGCAGAAACCTGTTTGAGTATCTTAAAGAGGAGGAGATTACCTGTCTTACTGCCACCCATGATCATATGGATGTTCTTCCATTTGCAAATCGGGTTTTGATCCTGAAAGACAGGCAACTTATTGCTGAAGGCGAAACTTTAAAACTATATGAAAATCCGCGAAACATGTATGTAGCCAGCCTTTTTGGGGAAGCTAATAATATTCCGATTACTGTCTTAAAATCTTATGCAGATACGAAAAGAAATATCATTGTATATGCCCATGAATTTAAGGTCTCCGGTTCCTCAGGCCTCCCTGTTACTGCCACGGTTATTTACCCTATGGGAAACTTTTTTCTGGTTAAAGGAAAAACGGATGATGGGGATGTGTTTTTTAATTCTGATAAGAAGCTTAAGGTAGGTGAACAAGTATACCTCAATGTTTCGATCGAAACAATCAACAAAAGGCTTTCTTTCAAATAGCCCAAAGCTCTAATTATTTTTCAGGTCCAAATAAGTGAGGCAATAAACACTGTTAGGGCCCCGGATGTTCCTAAAACTACAGTCCCTAAACCAAACAACCGATACCCGGTCTTTACATTCATACCACTCATCTGTGTAACCACCCAAAAGAAACTATCATTAGCGTGCGACATCATAGCAGATCCTGTACCTATTGATACCACAACCAATGCTTTTTGAACTTCTGAATCAAATCCAAGTGAGGACATCATGGGGGCCAATATAGAAGCTGTGGTGATCAAAGCCACCGTGGAGGAACCTTGAGCTGTTTTTAGGGCCGCAGCTAATAAGAATGGTAAAAAAATTCCAATATTCAATTCCTTTAACGTCTCACCAAGCACCTCAGCAATTCCAGACATTTGCAATACTGTTCCGAAAATACCACCGGCCCCGGTAATCATAATAATGGAAGCAGCATCTTTAATTGCTTTTCCTACCCATCCTGAGGAGGATAACATATCTACATGCAATTTTTTTGGCAGGAGCAAACATAGAAAAACTCCAATCAACAAGGCAATTACCGGTTCCCCGAGAAAACTAATAAGTCCAAACAAAAAGCTAGGCTCCTCTTTGCTATCAACAATCAAAACCGATTTACAGACTATTAGGATTATGGGTACAACAATAGGAACAGATGATTTAAAAAATCCTGGAGCTTCCTCTCTTATTTGTTTCAAAGGTGCTATTGCTTCTGACCCTTTTAGATCAGGGTCAATATAGGTTTTAGAGGCATATTTAGAAGCAAAAACAAGGGCTATACTTAACGCAACAAGACTTATGGGAAGTCCAAAGGCAATTACCAGCCCCAAATTCGCTTGTAGTATCCCTGCTGCCGCTATTGGGCCCGGCGTAGGTGGAACCATCGTATGTGAGGCCATTAGCCCCAACCCTAATGCAATAGCCGCACCGGCCAGAGATATTTTTGCCTTTTTGCTAAGACTTTTGTTAAGAGGGTGTAACAACATAAACCCACTATCTGCAAATACAGGGATAGAAACGATATATCCAATTATTCCCATTGCAGTTGGGACCCTTTTACTTCCAATTAGTTTTAATACTTTCTCCGCTATACTGTAAGCTCCTCCCGTATTTTCAAGGAAGGCTCCTATGATAACTCCCAGTACAATGATTAATCCTATTTTGCCTAACGTTCCCCCAAAACCATCATTAATGGCTACAATAATCTCTTTGTAAGGCATTCCGGCAAATAAGGCGTAGGCAATAGAGATGATCAATAAGGCCAGAAAGGGATGAATTTTTAATTTGGTGGTTAAAACAACAATAAATACTACGGCAAAAATCAAATAAATTATTTCCATATAATCATCCTTATGTTATTCAATACTAGTTGGCCTTCCTTCAGATTTCTATGAGCAGGTTTGAATTACATTTATGACAATGTACGGAATTCTAATAGTTAAATACGGAGTTGACCATTTGGCCCCATGATAAGTTAATTTTTTATAAAAAGTTATTTGTTAGGCTATATCTGCCAATTCTTGGCCTACCAAACTCCCAATTGCTATTCCCATTCCTCCTAAGCGGACCCCACAAGACACATTATTTGACAGGTGTTTGACAATAGGACGCTTATTAGTTCCCACCCCCATGATTCCACTCCAGCGTTGTTCTATTTCAAAAGGAATGTCTGGTAATATAGTTTCCTTTAAAAGCGATTCTAGCCTGTTCTGAATTAAAGAAGTTAGGCCCATTTCACTGGTCTCCTCTGTTTTAAAATCCAGATTTCGACCCCCTCCAAACAATATTCGGTTATCTATATTTCTAAAATAATAATATCCCTTATCCAAATGGAAGGTCCCTTTTATCTTAAGGTCCTTTATGGGTTTTGTTATTAATACCTGTGCTCTGGCGGGTTGCACTTCTTCCTTAAGTAATTTAGAGGCAAATCCATTGGTGGCAATCAGTAGTTTTTTGGTGTGAAATTCAGCGTTTGAAGTTTTAACCACTACCCCATCTGCTGTTTCCGAGTACTCTTGTAGAGTCATGGAATTGAGGATAGTAACACCAGATGCACGTACCAACCGCAGCAAGGATTGCATCATAGAACCCGTATTAATTTGCGCTTCAAACTGATTTGTGATATAGTTCTGTTCAATTTTTTTAAACCCAAACTGGTTTGGGTGTAGTTGAAAGGCCGGTTTCTTGTACACCGGAAGCAATAATTTATTTATCTCTTCCATGCGCTCCAAACAGTTTTCATAAAGTGCTCTATCTGCATTTATAAAAAGTTCATGACCTCCCAATCTTTGATAGTCTAGCGCCTTATCTCCCAGATTTTTTCTCAGCAACTGAATCCCATCCCAGCGCTTTTGAACCAACTTTAAAACCTCCTCTGCACTGTGATGATTCAAGTCTTCGCGTATTTCAGAAATACTACCAAAACAAGCAAATCCGGCATTTTTTGTGCTAGCACCCTGAGGCAAAAACCCTTTCTCCAAAACTACTATTTTGGCAATAGGGTGTTTTCTTTGAAGTTCCAAGGCACAAGTAAGCCCTACAATTCCACTTCCTATGATAGTGAAGTCTATATTGGAAAACCATGTTTTGTATTCCCAATAACTAAGATTCATTTTTGATATAAAAAACTCCGACAAGTGTCGGAGTATGGTTAATTAATTCGTGTCAATCTCAGGATTCATTTTAAAATCCTCCATAAATTTCGTTGTATAATTTCCGGCTAAATAATCCGGGTGGTCCATAAGCTGACGATGGAAAGGAATCGTTGTTTTAACACCTTCTATCACAAACTCATCTAGTGCCCGTTTCATTTTATTGATAGCCTCTTCCCTTGTTTGAGCTGTTGTAATAAGCTTAGCGATCATGGAATCATAATGTGGAGGAATAACATAGCCACTATATACATGTGTATCTAAGCGAATTCCGTGTCCTCCCGGTGTATGAAGGGTGGTAATAGTTCCGGGGGATGGTCTAAAATTGTTGTATGGATCTTCCGCATTAATACGGCATTCTATTGCATGAAGTTTTGGGTAATAGTTCTTACCAGAAATAGGAACGCCACCAGCTACCAGAATTTGCTCACGAATTAAATCATAATCTACCACCTGTTCTGTAATAGGGTGTTCTACCTGAATACGCGTATTCATTTCCATAAAATAGAATTTCCTGTGCTTATCTACCAAAAATTCTATGGTTCCGGCTCCTTCGTATTTAATGTGCTCAGCTGCTTTGATCGCTGCCTTGCCCATATCTTCCCTTAATTTATCGGTCATAAAGGGAGAAGGCGTTTCTTCTGTAAGTTTTTGGTGTCTTCTTTGTATAGAGCAATCTCTTTCAGAAAGGTGGCACGCCTTCCCATATTGATCTCCTACTACTTGGATTTCAATATGCCTTGGCTCTTCAATAAGTTTTTCCATGTACATGGCTCCGTTTCCAAAAGCAGCTGAAGCCTCTTTAACCGCACTATCGAAATGGCCTTCCATTTCTTCTTCACTCCAAACAGCGCGCATTCCTTTACCACCACCACCTGCGGTGGCCTTTATCATTACTGGGTAGCCCACCTTTTTTGCAGTTTTCTTTGCATCAGCTACATCTTTCAGAAGTCCTTCTGATCCTGGAACGCATGGAACACCTGCCTTTTTCATGGTTTCTTTGGCCGTGGCCTTATCACCCATTTTGTCGATCTGTTCCCCGGTAGCTCCAATAAATTTTATGTCGTGTTCAGCACAAATTCTGGAAAACTTAGAATTTTCAGATAGAAAACCATATCCCGGATGAATGGCATCTGCATTAGTGATTTCTGCAGCTGCTATAATATTTGGTATTTTGAGGTAGGATTCACTACTGGGAGCCGGACCAATACAAACAGCTTCGTCCGCAAAACGAACATGAAGACTCTCTTCATCTGCTTTAGAATATACGGCAACCGTCTTAATTCCCATTTCCTTGCACGTACGAATTATTCGCAGTGCAATTTCTCCTCGGTTCGCAATAAGTATTTTTTTAAACATATCAGCCTAAATTTCAATTTTCAAACCTAAAAAAACATATGGATCCTCCATACGTATGATGTTTCGAAGTTATCTGTTTGCCTAGGATGGATCTACCAAAAATAAGGGTTGATCAAATTCTACCGGAGAAGAATCCTCTACCAACACTTTGACAATCTTCCCGGAAACCTCAGACTCTATATCGTTAAAAAGTTTCATAGCTTCTATTACGCAAAGAACGTCTCCCACTGCAATGCTATCTCCTACTTCCACATAGGCTGGTTTATCCGGAGAGGGCTTTCTGTAAAACGTGCCAATAATAGGGGATTTAATTGTAATGTATTTAGTATCGTCTTCCTTGCTGGCGGTACTATCTTCTGTGGGTGCAGCCGGTGCTGGTGCTTGCCCTTGTGCTGGCGGAGCAGCCGATGCAACAGGAATTTGCTGAATATACGTAGTCTCTCCTGATGAACCCAAGGCGCCGGTTCTAATGGTAATTTTAATGTCGTCCGTTTCCAGTTTTACTTCGCTGGCACCGGATCTCGCCACAAACTTAATTAAGCTTTGAATCTCTTTAATATCCATGGTATTCTCTTTTGTTTAATTGATACTAGGTGTTATATGCCCATTTTAAATATATAGAGCCCCAGGTGAATCCTCCACCAAAGGCTGCAAATACTATATTGTCTCCTTTTTTTAACTGCTTTTCATAATCATTCAGTAGCAGCGGAAGTGTAGCAGAAGTTGTATTTCCGTACTTCTGAATATTCATCATTACTTTTTCATGCTCCAAATCCATTCTATTTGCCGTTGCATCTATAATCCGCTTATTTGCCTGGTGAGGCACTAACCATTGTACATCATTGTGCGTTAGGTTATTCCGCTCCATAATTTTCTCAGCAGAGTCCGCCATATTGGTTACAGCAAATTTAAAAACCGATTTTCCATCCTGATAGACATAGTGTTGCTTATTCTTAACTGTTTCTTCTGAAGGAGGTAATAACGATCCCCCAGCTTCAATTTTTAAGAATTCACGTCCCGTTCCATCAGATCGTAAATATTCGTCCTTTAGACCAAGCCCTTCTGTATTAGGTTCGAATAGTACTGCTCCTGCTCCATCTCCAAAAATAATGCATGTAGTTCTATCCGTATAATCTAATATGGATGACATTTTATCTGCGCCAATTAATAGCACTTTTTTGTATCTGCCAGATTCAATATAACGGGCCGCTGTAGACATCCCATATAAAAAATTACAGCAAGCTGCCTGAAGATCATATGCAAACGCATTAGTAGCGCCTATTTTTGTGGCTACATAAACCGCTGTTGATGCTACTGGCAAATCGGGTGTCGCAGTGCCTAATATAACCAGGTCTATTTCCTTGGGGTCTATATTCTTTTTTTTAATAAGATCTTCGGCGGCTTTAATGGCCAAATAAGACGTCCCTTTATCCTTGTCTTTTAATATCCTTCTTTCCTTGATGCCAGTCCTGGTTGTGATCCATTCATCATTGGTATCTACCATGGTTTCCAATAGTTTATTGGTTAACCTGAAATCTGGAACATACGCTCCTACGGCTGTAATTGCCGCTGTTAATTTGGTCATACTAAATCTGGTTTTTTACAAGGAAACCTTAAAAAATGCTCCAAAATTCGTGAAAAATAGTCAATTTTTATGACATTTTAATTAAAATTCAATTTTATGAATTTTGATCTATTCCATAAAAAAACTCCCAACTTATAAAAGTGGGAGTTACTAATTGATTTCTATATATTATGCAGAAACTTCTTCGGCTTTGTCTATTAATACTTGTCCTCTGTAATATAGTTTTCCTTCGTGCCAATGCGCTCTGTGATACAAATGCATTTCTCCAGTTGTTGGATCCTTGGCAAGCGTAGGAGCTACTGCCTTGTAATGTGTTCTTCTTTTGTCTCTCCTAGTTCTGGATATTTTTCTTTTAGGATGTGCCATTATGAAACTTATTTATCCGTTAGTAAATTTTTTAATGCGTCCCATCTGGGATCTGTTTTGTCTTTATCTTTTTTTGATTCTTTCGGTTGAAGCTCTTCTAATTTCTTTAGTGCTTCAGATTCTAGTGTTCCATCCAAAACTCCGGGATGGATTCGCTTAGAAGGAACGGCCAAAACTAACATCTCGTAAATATATTGCGATACATTTAGTTGATATTCCCCATGCGGTAGCACCAGAATTTCGTCGTCTTCATTGTTGAATTCGTTGCCAAATTTTACAACCAGCGCTAAATTAGCTGTTACCACCTGATCAAAGGGCTCACTAGTAAGGTCACAGGCAACATTAACACTGCCATTTGCTACCATTTCTAATTCTAAAACCGTATTGAGTTTATTTAAAACAACCTCCACTTTAATGTCGGCATCATTAAACTCACGGTAACCAAAAGATTCAAAGAACGTATTACTTATTTGATACTCAAACGTATGCTTTCCTATCTTCAGTCCTGAAAAAGGAATGTTGAATTCCTTATGCGTCGTCATCTTTTACAATCGTTTAAGGCGTGCAAAGATACTTTTTTTTTCTCAATTGCCAACCTATTTAAAATATATTTCATTCTTAATGCAGGTGCACTTCGCCCATGGCAAACCCACTGTTTTAGGGCCTTGTCTTCTGTTTCTTAAGAACATTCGCCGTAAGACCTTTATATTCTTGTCTTTTTCTATAAATTTTTATCCCCATAAATACCGCCTCCTTAAAAGAACTTGGATCGGCTACTCCTTTGCCTGCTATTTCATACGCCGTGCCGTGATCCGGGGATGTTCTTACCTTAGATAATCCAGCAGTGAAGTTTACTCCTTTCCCAAATGAAAGCGTTTTAAATGGAATCAGGCCCTGATCGTGATACGCCGCCAATATTGCATCGAACTGCGTATGCGTGTCCGACCCAAAAAAACTGTCAGCTGCATACGGTCCATAAATAAGCCTTCCTGTATTGGCCATTTCTTTTATAACCGGTTTTAATACCTCATCGTCTTCTTTTCCTATTACTCCATTGTCGCCACTATGCGGGTTAATCCCCAAAAGCGCAATTTTTGGCTTGCGAATCCCAAAATCCATGATCAGGCTTCGTTCTATAGTATCTATTTTCTTTTTAATACGTTCTTCGGTGATGTTACTCGCCACATCTTTTACCGCTACATGATCTGTTAGCAAGCCTACTTTTAAGGTGTCAGTAACCATAAACATGAGGCTTTCTCCCTCTAACTCCTGGGCGAGAAAATCTGTATGCCCTGGGAAATCAAAATCCTCAGTTTGAATATTCTTCTTATTTATGGGAGCTGTTACAAGTACATCAATCTCGTCATTTTTTAAAGCATTTACTGCAGCTCTTAATGACCTAATGGCATATTTCCCAGCTTCTTTAGTCTCCGTCCCAAATTCAATTTTTGGCACTTCCTTCCAAACATTTACTACATTAATTTTGCCTTCTATCGCTTTGGAAGCATTTTCTATACCATGATATGTCAATGGAATATTTAGTTCGTTCTTTTGTTGACTGATCGTCTTATTGGATGCGAAAATTACAGGTGTGCAAAGTTCCAACATACGATTATCCTCAAATGTTTTTAAAACAACCTCGCATCCTATTCCATTTAGATCCCCTATAGAAATCCCTACCTTTATTTTTGTGTTTTCCTTCTTCATATTTCTAATCTATGTCCTAAATTTGCTTTGAAAAAGCAGGTGTCCTCTAAATTTGCAGAGCACTTATTTCTGATCTTTAAACTTAATGAAATTCATGCGGCAAACAGCATCAACTCTTACATCGCTGCTACTATAGATCAAAAATAAGTCATATAACAGGCAATCATAAACAATTTACCTCTTTTCTTAAAAGCAGATGTATGTTTACAGGAATCATTGAAACATTAGGAGAAATAACCAAACTAGAGCGCGAAGGAGGCAATTTGCATATAACTGTTAAGGCGGCCATAGCTCCAGAATTAAAAGTAGATCAAAGTGTAGCTCACAATGGCGTTTGCCTTACCGTTGTAGCTAAAGATGCTTCACAGTACACCGTTACAGCCATAGAAGAAACCCTAAATAAGACAAATCTTGGGGAATTGGCCAAGGGGGATTATATAAATCTGGAGCGCGCAATGATACTGGGTACCCGACTAGACGGACATATAGTGCAAGGGCATGTTGATGCCACGGCTATCTGTACTGGGGTTGAAACAAAAGATGGAAGTTGGTTCTACACTTTTGAGTACAGTCCAAACAAAGAACATGTAACTATAGAAAAAGGATCTATTACCGTAGATGGGGTTAGCTTAACTGTTGTGAATTCTGGCAAAAACTCCTTTAGTGTAGCCATTATACCTTACACCTATGAACACACTCGTTTCAAACAATACAAAAAAGGCACAAGTGTAAATTTAGAATTTGATGTGATTGGCAAATATGTTGCCCGACTATTAGCTACTGAATAAAAACACTAGACTTTAATAAAAATTTTCTTTTTATACAGTATGTAGGCCAACAACAGATAAAAACTCACTACCGTAAGGCCGTACAATAAGGACGCAAATTCTGCCGACATAAAATCGTGCAAATAAATGGTTTCAAAAAGCCATTGATGCAACGATGTCTGCCCGCTCACATTAATTGAGTAAAATATTTTTGAAATAAAGCTAGATAAGAAATAGACCGTAATGGCATTTGCCCCGGCATAGCTGAATATACTTCCAAATTTTATCCCCTTTACATCGGTTAGAAAATAAATTAGGGCAAGAAAAAGATTTCCCCAACCTGCAGTCACTATCACAAAGCTACTTGTCCATAAGGCCTTATTAATTGGAAATGCAAGATCCCAAAGATGTCCCAGGAGTATCATGGCAACCCCCAAAGCGGCCAATATAAGTTCCTTTTTTGCTCTTTTGGATAACAAAATCAACCCTGTAAAGATTCCTAAAAGTGAGGAGGCTATTGAGGGGATGGTACTCAAGAGGCCTTCCGGATCATAATCGTCCTTATACATATGGGAGCCAAAAACATTTAGATCAATATAATTTGCCCAGTTGTTAGGAGCCCTTTCAAAGGTGGGGTCTACTCCTTCAACCGGGATAAAACCAAGCCATAGCCAATAGCCAACCAGCAATGCAATACAAATCCCTAACAGGGCTTTCCAATTAAAGTTTAGAAACAAGACGGCTGCAAAAAAGAAAACTACCCCAATTCGCTGCAGTACTCCCGGAAAACGAATTTCTTCAAAGTCTTTAAAAAATGGAAAGGCTATCGTAAACGCTCCGAGAAAAAGGCCCAGCCCAATCAGTTTCAATGTGCGCACGCTAATTTTTCTATAGCTTGCTGCGTTTGCTACTTTGTTTTGATAGGCAAAGACAATAGAGGTCCCAACTATAAAAAGAAAAAACGGAAATACCAGGTCTGTAGGCGTATACCCATGCCACTTTGCATGAAGCAGTGGCGCATACACATTAGACCATGTTCCGGGCGTATTTACTAAAATCATGAGGACAATAGTAAGCCCCCTAAAAATGTCTACAGAGATAATTCTATTTTTCATAATCCTACAATATAGAGTCTTTCATTCTATTCCAAACTTTTGCTAAAAGGAAGCCAGATATTACTGCTAGTCCCGTAAGTATCATTGCGAGAGTGTGTTCACCATAAATCCAATAGCCAGTGGCAAACATACAGGTATAAATAAGAACACATCCCAATAGCATGGCAAAGATGCCTGAAGGAACACTCCATTTTTCATCCGTATTTACGATGGTCTCATTATCATCACTGGCATCATTAATAACTTTAGTCCATCCCGGACCTCCCGGTTGAATTTTAACATAAAAATTTCGAAGAACCTTTTTGGATTCCGGTTGTGTTAAAAATGTAGCCCCTAACCAGATTACTGTAGTAGAAACTACAATAAAAATGTACTCTGTCCAATCCGGAAATACACCGGTTTCCGTTGCAAAGAAGAACGCTCCGAGGGGGGTTAATTTTAATATAATAGAAATGATTCCCGAAGCAAACATTGCGGTTATTTCGCTCCAAGCATTAATGCGCCACCAAAACCATCTTAAAATAAAAATGAGGCCTGTTCCGGCTCCAAAAGCCAGAAGCACATCAAATAATTGTAGTGCATTTTGCAATAGTAATGCCAACAAGGCGCTAAAGACCATCAGGGCAATGGTAGAAATCCTGCCAACGGCAACCAACCTTTTTTCTGAAGCATCAGGGTTTATTTGTTGTTTGTAGAAATCAAAGACAATGTAGGACGATCCCCAATTTAATTGTGTGGAGATTGTTGACATATACGCTGCAATAAGAGATGCCAATACCAAGCCCAGTAATCCACTAGGAAGTTTCGTTAGCATGGCAGAATATGCCAAATCGTGCCCAAGTTTATCTTCAGCTATACCCGGGAAGGCTTCCTGTATACTTGCAACATCTGGGTAGACCGCCAAAGAGGCAAGGGCCACCAATATCCAAGGCCAGGGACGCAAGGCATAATGCATGATGTTGAAAAAGAAAGTAGCCCCAATAGCATGATTTTCATTTTTTGCAGCCAACATTCGTTGTGCTATATACCCACCACCACCGGGCTCCGCTCCGGGATACCAGGAACTCCACCACTGTACCGCCAATGGAATTATAAATAGCGTTATTAACGCCTTTTTGTTGCTGAAATCTGGTAGTATAGAGAGTTTGTCAGCTACATTTTCATTCGCCATAAGGGCCTCAATTCCACCAACTTCAGGTATGTTTACAAGATAATATGCAGCACCTATGGCGCCTGCCATAGCCACAAAGAAAAGAAGAAAATCTGTATACACTACACCTTTAAAGCCTCCCAATGCACTAAAGGTAACAGTAATTAGCCCTGCGCTGATTACGGTTTGCCAAGGCTCTAACCCCAACATAATTCCTCCAATTTTTATTGCAGCCAGGGTTACGGCAGACATGGTAATCACATTAAAAATAACGCCTAAATAAATGGCTCTGAACTTTCTTAGAAAACTTGCAGCTTTTCCTCCATATCGCAATTCATAGAATTCGAGATCCGTATTTACATTCGATTTCCTCCATAGTTTGGCATACACAAAAACGGTTAATAGCCCCGTAATAAGAAATGCCCACCATACCCAATTCCCAGATACACCATTGGTACGTACTATATCTGTGACCAGATTAGGCGTGTCTGTGGAAAAGGTAGTTGCCACCATAGACAATCCAAGTAGCCACCAAGGCATGGTTCTCCCTGAAAGAAAAAATTCTGAAGTGTTTTTGCCAGATTTCTTAGAAACATAGATGCCTATACCCAGCACTATAGAAAAGAAAACGATTATAAAGCTGTAGTCTAATGCACTTAATTGCATACGTTAGTATTTAGGTTGGTGGATAAAGATATTATTTTTTAGGATACATTTGTTTACCGTTGGTTAAACTCTGGCCAACAAACAAAAACGCCATTGGAAATTACAACGACATCATGGATACTTGCCTTTATGGCTTCTTTTGTTATTGGTATTTCCAAAGCGGGTATTAAAGGTATTGCGGTAATAATTATTACTTTAATGGCGCTGGCTTTTGGCGCCAAAGCTTCTACCGGACTATTGGTTCCACTATTTGTGCTTGGTGATATATTTGCCGTTTCATTCTATAATAAACATACTCGTTGGCATTATATTCGACGTTTCCTCCCATGGATGATGGCCGGGGTGGTTCTTGGGGTACTTATTGGTAACGGGCTCCCGGAAAAAACTTTCAAAATAGGAATGGTCATTGTTATTTTAGGTAGTGTCGCCATGATGACATGGTGGGATTTTCGAAAATCGGAAACAGTTCCAACCCATTGGTCCTTTGCTGGTTTCATGGGTATTATGGCCGGTATAACTACCATGATCGGGAATCTGGCGGGCGCATTCTCTAATATCTTCTTTTTGGCGATGCGATTGCCCAAAAATGAGTTCATAGGAACTGCAGCATGGTTGTTCCTTATCATCAATCTTTTTAAACTTCCTTTTCATATTCTCGTGTGCGAAACCAT
>CBDUCK010000054.1:0-14579 GCA_965365635.1 uncultured Muriicola sp. | reverse complement strand
TCAGAAAAAAAGTAGTAACTAGTACTTTATTAACCTAAAATAAAATCAACAGCCATCTGGGCATGCAGCTGCGTGGTTGCTAATAAAGGAATATCGGCAGACGATTTATCTAACAATATTGGCAGTTCTGTGCAGCCCAGGATAATACCCTCTGCCCCTCGATTTTTAAGTGATTGGATCTGTTCCAGAAAAAAGGTTGTTGCTTCTTTTGTAAAAAGACCTTGAGTGAGTTCTTTGGAAACATAATGATGCGATTGCGCCAGGTCGTTTTCTTCCGGAATAATAGTTTCAATCCCGTAATTCCGAAGCAAAATATCTGGTATAAAGCCACGGGTCATGGTGGGTTTGTTTCCAAGTAATCCAACCCTCTTGAGTTGTAATCTGGCAGCCTCTTTTCCGGTGGCATCTGCGATATGTAAAATGGGAATTCCAATTTTTGGCTGTACATAATCATAGGCCATATGAGGAGTATTGGCACAAATAACAATGGCCTTTACACCTGCTTGCTCCAAAGACCTGGACACCTGTAAATACTTTGCATTGATTTTATCCACATTCTGTTCGCGCATTAGCTCTATATTTATGCTATACAACAGCAATTCCGGGTTGCCCTGGGTGCCTATCTTTTCCGCAACCAATTCGTTGATAAGCCTGTAATATACAATGGTGGAATGCCAGCAGGTACCTCCAATAAGTCCAATACTATTCATACCTACATTTTTTAAACCTGTGAATGCTGTCTGTAACTTTCTCCTTATTTCGAAATAAGAATCGGGCGGTCGTTACGAGCTTGTTCTGTCCGATAATTATTTAAAGGCATTAACTTCTTGAGAATCTCTACCTGTTCCAGTGATACTGTTATGGGTTCTTTAAAGATAAACCATTGTACATTTTCTGTACATGGAGGCGTGGTTAACGACCCTGTATACGTAAAATACGTTCGGTCTGCAGGGAGGTTTTTATTCATATCGAAGGCCAGGTCAATTTCTACGGTATCCCCTATGTGAATAGGCAAATATCTTTCCAAAAAATCGAATGGTTCACTACTTTGTTCTTCTCTCGCCATCACAGCAATAACTGCATAGTCACCCTTCTCATTTATGTGCACAAGATGTATTACCATAGGATAGCGAATTCCTCCTATTAAATGTTCTGCAGGTTCATGAAAATGAAATTGTTTTAGATTGTACTTAACATCTTCTAACATAATAAAGTCGCCAGGATCAAAGTTATATTGAATGGTATGCCCGTTATTTACCACGTCATGAATATGGGTACTATCTGCATAATGAATGGAAAACTTTTGGATAGTATCGTCCGTTTGGTAGTTCACAATATTGATGGGGGATTGATTGGAACCTCCACACATAGAATTCTTTTCAATTTCCTGCCAATGTTCGGGACCCATTTCTCCCTGGTAGTCCCAGTGACTTCCATCCGCTTGGGATGTACTCGCAATTTGTTCCGAATCCTGATTTTTTACCGGCTTGCTGTCATTACATGCAATAAGTAAAATGGTTCCCAAAATGATTGCTGCTGTCTTTCTCATTTCAGTTATTATTTAAATGGGTTGGTTTACTCTTCTTCAATAAATTGAACTCTCCACATACCTCTGACTTCATTCACATCATAGCCAGTTGCCTTGTCTTCGGGATATAATTGAGAAAGTACTTTTAAGACCGATGGTTGTATATCCTTTTCCGGAACTCCGTGGCATTGAAGACACATGGCATTGGTGGTAATGGGATAATAGAAATACACCCGATCATTCACTTTTTTAGTGATGGGTCTAACGACACTTTTATTAGCCAATTGAGCCTTAAATGCAGCAATGAAACCCGTCTCTTCCACGTTAGCCGTATTAGCAAGGTTTCTTGGTTTGTCCGAAACACGTTTAATAATCGCACTTCTCCTACTAGCCATACTATCTGTAAGGGGGGTTGCTGCTTCCTTGCAGAAAGAAATAGCACCTTCTGTTCCCTTTTGCTGAATAGCATTTAGCAAGTTTTTTCCTAATATGGCCTGGGTAGCCATAGTATACTCCATGCCCTTCTCAGAATAAAAATCAGGAACTTCCTCATAGGCAGTTTGCCTGTTTTGCATTCCTCCTATGCCTTTTCCTTTGCCCATCTTCCCCTTGCCGTTTCCTTGCTGAAAATGTTCCTCAAACCAAGGGGGTTGAGGAATCTCATTATCATACAGATAGTCTGCTATATCGCGAACTGTAGCTTCTGAAAAGGGTTGATAGGGCATAATACCAAATCTTCTTAGGGCCCCGGGCATTCTAGATTTTTCTTTCTTAGGATCATTAATCCAATTAAGTAATGCTTCCGTAAAGGCTTCTTTTGTGGTGCCTTCCGCAATGTAATGTTTTTTAACGGCTATCATTGGAGGTGCTATCATAGTCCCCTCGGCAGCGCTTGGATTATGACATATATAACATTGATTTTCCAAGACCTTTTTACCCGGATGTGCAGTATCGTTCAGGGTCTCTAACTGGGAAGCACTATCGGAGATTGAACTATTGGTCTTAGCAACGTCTTTGCAAGCTGCCGTTAAGAGTACAAATAGAAAAACGGCGATGTACTTCATAGAATTACGGATTAATTAAATACCTTGTTCCACTGCAGAATACCTCCTTTTAAATCGATAATTTGCTCAAATCCCATAGCCAGCAACCGTGATGCTGCTTTCTGACTTCTTTGCCCGGAACGGCAATACAAATAGACGGGTTGGGACCTATCTAAACTATCAAAATACTCGGTAAATTCTTTATTTTTATAATAATCGACATTTACGGCATCCTTTATATGGCCTCCGAAATATTCCTTGGAAGTGCGAACATCTATCAACTGTACCTTCTTGCTTTCAATTGCCTCTTTATACGCAGCACAATCCAACATAATACTAGAGCCTTTTCCTGGCTTTTGTTTCTTAAAAAATAAGCTCACAATAGACATAGATACTTTTATAATTAATACTACTTAAGTTAAGTATAACAAGGAGCGGTCATAGTAACTATGGCCGCTCCTGTTAAGAGTCCAACCAAAAAAACAGAATAACAAATACTACTACAAGAGAGTGGTTGGACATATATAGTCCGATTTTTCTACACTAGTTTCTGCTATAGCATCAAAACCACCAATAACATCAACAAAGTCATCCCAGCCTCGCTGTTTCAAAATAGAGGCCGCGATCATACTTCTATAACCACCTTGGCAGTGAAGCATAAAAGGCTTGTCCTTTGGGAATTGCGCCAAGTGTGCGTTAATTTCATTTAAAGGAATGTTGATGGCTCCGATGATATGTTCAGAATCATATTCACTTTTTTTACGTACGTCTATAACCAATGGGCGTTCTCCATGATAGGCTTTCTCGAATTCCTCCGGGGTGATTCGTTTTATGGTATCGTACTCCTTTTTAGCTTTTTTCCAACTATCGAAACCTCCTTCTAAAAATCCTATGGCAAAATCGTACCCTACTCTGGACAAACGCGTAATTGCTTCTTCTTCCTTCCCCGGATAGGTAATTAACAGGATTTCCTGTTTCACATCCGGGATCATTTCACCAACCCATTGTGCAAAATTACTTTCCAAACCAATATTGATACTATTGGGAATATGGCCCTTAGCAAAATCGGGAGCTTCTCGTGTGTCTAACATTAATGCACTTGTTTCATTAGCTGCTGCTTCGAAAGCGTCTGGGGACAATGGTTTTTCACCTCGTTTCAAAACCGAATCCAGGCTATCATAACCTTTAATGTTCATGAGTACATTTTGTGGGAAGTATCCCGGAGGGGCTGTAAGTCCGGTAAGCAATTCTTTAACAAACTCCTCTTTGGTCATATCTGCCCGCAATGCATAATTAACTTTCTTTTGATGACCCAGCGTATCGGTTGTTTCCTTACTCATCATTTTCCCACAAGCAGAACCGGCCCCGTGGTTTGGGTATACTATTAAATCATCAGATAACGGCATTATTCTGTTTCGTAATGAATCGAACAAGTGTGCAGCTAATTTTTCCTCTGTTAATTCGGATACTACATGCTGTGCCAAATCTGGCCTACCAACATCACCAATAAACAAAGTATCTCCGGTTATGATCCCATGTTCTTTTCCCTTCTCGTCTAGCAACAAATAGGTAGTACTTTCCATAGTATGACCAGGAGTATGGATTACCTTCACCTTATAAGCACCCACCTCAAACACCTGATTATCTTCGGCCACCAAGGCATCATACCCAGGTTTTGCTGTTGGACCAAATACAATGGTGGCCCCCGTTTTTTTCTTAAGATCTAAATGTCCACTTACAAAATCGGCATGAAAATGTGTTTCGAAGACATATTTAATTTTTGCATTATCCTTTTTAGCCCTTTCAATATAGGGCCCAACTTCTCGTAATGGATCAAAAATGGCAGCTTCTCCGTTACTTTCTAAATAATAAGCGGCATGTGCCAGGCATCCTGTGTAAATCTGTTCTATTTTCATTCTACTTTTTTTAATAAATACAACTTTAACGAATATTACTAAAGATATAAAGACTTCATTTTATGGTTCGTAACTCAGGTTACAAAACTCTGTATTTAAGATTTTAGAATAAATGACATAGGTCAGGTATTCAAACTTTTTAAGCAATAATCTCTTTAAATATGATGTAGATACCCATAACCAATACAAACCAGCCAAAGGATTTTTTTAGTTTATTTCCATCTATAAACTTATTTAACCAAACTCCTATAAGAATACCCATGACCGAAAATGCTGTAAAACTTAAAAGGAAGGGCCAATCTATGTCCATATTTTCCACGTCGCCTATGAAACCAATTAAGGATTTAATGGCGATGATCAGTAACGAAGTGGCCACCGCTTTTTTCATGGGTAATTTGGCCAATAAGACCAAGGCCGGAATAATCAAGAAACCACCTCCGGCTCCCACTATTCCTGTTAAAACGCCTACTACCAATCCTTCTAATATGATGAGGGGATAGTTATAGGAAATTACTGCTGATTCTTCATCGCAATTCTTGCACCTCCCTTTTATCATAGAATAGGAAGCCAATAACATAATAATGGCAAAAAAGACCATGATCCCAATATCTCTTGTAACCATAAAGCCATTTACCTCAAACAATTGCAGCGGTATGGCAGGTACAAAGAATTTTCTGGTAGCATAGACGGCAATGAATGCCGGTATTGCAAAAACTATTGCTGTTCTAAAATCAACAAGTCCTTTTCTAACATTTTGCAGGGCCCCTAGTAACGAGGATACCCCAACCACAAAAAGTGAATAGGCCGTTGCAACTACGGGATTAATAGCCAGTAAATAAACTAGTAGGGGTACAGTTAAAATGGAACCGCCACCTCCAATTAAACCAAGTACTACTCCGATAACCAATGCCCCAAGATATCCTAAAATTTGAATCAGATCCACAACTGTTATTTTATGAGTGCAAAAATAGGCGTGGAAAACAACAAAGGTGGTAACCTAGGTTACAGAGTGTCTAAAAGCAAGGTCTTTTTCTACATTAATTTAGTGAGGAAACCGTAAAACTCTTTTTTCAACTCATGGTACATTTCCCGTTCGGTTTCCATCTTTTCCCGAAAAGAAAGATGATTTTTAAACTCAAAACGATCCATAACATTTTCCTTGGCTTCATAATGTCTGGCCATATTAAGTTCATGAGCTTCAATACGTTCTTTCATCTCCATAATCTTGGTTCTGTGAATAAAGAATTGGTTTTGAAAATGGTCTAAACTGGCAAGCACCTCTACTTCCGTCCATTTTTGAACTAATTCTTCTAACCTGTTCTCAAAGGTTTTTAATTCATCTTTCCAAAAATTGAGTTCCATGTTCCATTGCTTGTGTTCCAAATGTAAATCTTCGTTGTAAATAACCTGTGTTTTCATAAAATCTGATTTCTAACTTATTGGTAGTACATAAAAATACTATCGTACCGCTTCCCAGTAAATGACTTTTGTCATATTAGAAGCGCATTTGTCCACGGGGAGGCATGACCTTTGTCATTTTCAATTGTTAGAATCTCAACTACCTTGTTCTAACATTTGTAATATGGCAAACACGTATCAACAAATTAAGGCAGGCACCAGGCAATTCTTAACTGAAGTTGGAGAACTTTCATATTTTGCAGGTCGTTTTTTTAAGGCTGTCTTTAAACCTCCTTTTGAATTCAAAGAATTACTAAGGCAGTGCTATAATATGGGTAACCGGTCTTTGGTTCTGGTATTAGTTACCGGCTTTATTATTGGCCTTGTGCTAACGTTGCAATCTAGGCCTACACTAGAAGAATTTGGTGCTGCGTCTTGGATGCCAAATATGGTAGGAATCTCTATTGTAAGAGAACTAGGGCCTGTTATCACTGCTTTAGTTTGCGCAGGTAGAATTGCTTCTGGCATTGGGGCCGAACTAGGTTCTATGAGGGTTACGGAACAAATAGATGCCATGGAAGTTTCTGGCACCAACCCTTTTAAATATTTGGTAGTTACCCGCATTCTTGCAGCAACCCTAATGCTCCCCTTGTTAGTAATACTTGGAGATGCCATTGCATTATACGGTTCTGCGCTGGTCGAATATTTTAAGGGCGAGGTTTCCTTCCAACTCTATTTCAACCGTGTTTTTGATGCGCTAGATTACGGAGATCTTATTCCTGCCACTATAAAGTCGTTCTTTTTTGGATTTGCCATAGGCCTGGTTGGCAGTTATAAAGGTTATTACTGCAAAAAGGGGACTGCCGGTGTGGGTACTGCTGCCAATACAGCAGTTGTTTTCACCTCCATGCTCCTTTTTATAATAGATTTTATAGCCGTTTTTATTTCAGATATTTTTTATGAATTATAATGAAGGCACAACCTAAACATATCAGCACAGAGGAAGCATACGATGGTCTTATGATTGAGATTAGGGACCTTCACAAGAAATTTGGAGATAATCATGTGTTGAATGGTTTTAATATGGAATTAAAAAAAGGGGAAAACCTGGTGGTCATGGGGAAATCGGGATCGGGTAAATCGGTCATGATCAAATGTCTTGTGGGATTGCTTGAGCCAGATAGTGGTTATATTGCTGTTATGGGGAAAGAGATTGGAACCTTAGACCGGGCCACTTTAGACAATTTACGTTCGGATATTGGATTTTTATTCCAGGGGAGCGCTTTATATGATTCAATGACTGTTCGCGAAAATTTGGAATTTCCCATGCGCAGACATCGTGAAAAACTGGGGAATATTGCAGATACTACCCCCTTGGTTATGGAGGCATTGGAAAATGTAGGATTGGCACACACCATGGACCTGATGCCTGCAGAGCTTTCTGGCGGTATGAAGCGTCGCGTAGCGCTTGCCCGCACTTTAATCCTGAAACCAAAGATCATTTTATATGATGAACCTACCAGTGGATTAGATCCTATTACTGCCAAAGAAATTATTGAATTAATGCGTCGTATACAACAAAAGTATGGTACCTCATCGCTCATCATTACACATGATGTAGACTGTGCAAGAGTTATCTCGGAACGAATGATTCTTTTGGTAGACGGAATAAATTATGCCGAAGGCACCTTTCAGGAGTTGCAACAATCGGAAGATCCTAAAGTAGAAGCATTTTTTAAAAAGTAAGGTCATGGAAAAATCAACATCAGAAAACATTAGATTGGGTGTATTTGTCATTTTGGGTACAGCGCTACTTGTTATTGGGGCCTATTTAATAGGAAACCGGCAAAATCTGTTTGGAAATACCATTACGATTAATGTTGTTTTTAAGAATGTAAATGGCCTGCAAAAAGGCAACAATGTTCGTTATGCCGGCATTAATATTGGGACGGTATCCTCCATCAAAATGAAAAACGATTCCATTATTAATGTGGGAATGCTTATAGATGCCAATATGCTCAGCCATATTAAAAAAGATGCAGTTGCCACCATTGGATCCGACGGCCTGGTGGGTAGTATGATTGTTAATATTGTTCCAGGGGCCGGAGATACTCGTTTGGTGCAATCTGGTGACACTATTATATCCTATAGTCGAATTGGTGCAGAAGACATGCTCAGCACCCTTAATGTAACCAATGAAAATGCCGCCTTACTTACTGCAGATCTCTTAAAAGTAACCGAAGCACTTAAAAATGGAAAAGGTACACTGGGACGCCTATTAAATGATACCCTAATGGCGCTCGATCTTAAAAAATCATTTACCAACCTACATGCCATTAGCCTTGAGACTCAGGAAGCTATGAAAGATATGAGATCCTTTATGAATAGTCTCGATATTAAAAACAGTGCTGCTGCCGTTCTGGTGAGCGATTCGCTTACCGGGGCCAAAATGCGCAATATCATTGAAGAAATAAACCTATCTAGTCATAAAATGACTTCTGTACTAACCTCTTTAGACACTGTTATTAACCAGGTAAAAGATGGTAAAGGAGGATACCAGTATTTAGTAGCGGATAGCAGTTTTGTTAAAAGTCTGGAAGCTACCATGGAAAATATTGAATTGGGCACGGCAAAATTCAACGAAAATATGGAAGCGCTTAAACACAATTTCCTTACCCGTCGTTATTTTAAAAAATTAGAGAAAGAGCAACAAAAAGCAAACAAGAACTAATTTTTTACCAACTTCCAATAGTTCTAGAAATCGTTTTTTATTCAAAGGGCTGTCGTATTATAGTTTTCCATTTTTCTGGGGCTGCCCGCCGAATATCGGATAGGTAAATTTCATGGTGTTTCCCGTGAAGTTGATGCCCATTGGTGATAATGTAATCATGTACTTTTTTAATGCTCGGACCTTCTTCTGAAAAGGGACCAATGTGCATTAATTGAGCAACTTTTCCTTCAGTAAATTTTTCAAAACGCATTTTCGATAGTGCGGGTGGGTTCTTTTTTTTCTGAGCAACTTTCATACATTCCGCTACCAATTCATCAGAAATTATTGGCGGTTGTAAAATCATGGCAGTCCATTTCCATTTATCTTTCTTATTTTGATCAAATTTTTGCATGTCATCTACCCACCACAAACTCTCCAAAGGCATCACACCATAATCTATACCGTCAGGGCTTTTCTTTATCGCAAACTTTATGGTGTAAGAAACTGCATACAAGGCTTCTATTGCCTCTTTATACGCTACGGAAGTGTTTGGGTCTCCCTTACCGTCGATCATCAAGAAATTGAACGCAGGTACTGTAACAGTGGTTACCTCTTTCACAGATGGCTTGTAAAACTCTTTGTATTCTTTTTTGTAATCTACTTTATTCATTTTCGCAGACTTCAATACCTTTTTCAAGTATTTTTATCTCTAATTCTTTCTTCCAAAGATTTATTTAGACAATTCAGATTTCGCTCGCCGTTTATCCTTAAGAGCCCAATAAATCCCCTTTATTCCTTCAACCCATTCATCATACATAAAAATCAACATAATTTCTTCGATGGTTTCCAGGACACCTAAAACAATCATTCCATAAAACAACCAATATACCGGGTAAAAGAAGAGCAACCATAAAATAAATACACTCTGCGTGATTGCCGAAAGTTTAGCCAAATAAGTATGAAAAGCGGTAGCCTTGCCATATTTCCTGAAAGCAATGATCATCTGAATGATGTAAGGAACAAATGCAATGGCTATTAATAGAAGATTATCTTTAATGAAGGTGGGCTCAAAAACAACCAACCCTATAAGGGCAACGATTAATGTTAATTGATCTCCAAATGAATCTAATTGCGATCCTCTTGCACTAGTAATTTTTAATTTACGGGCTATAAAACCATCAATTGCATCAGTGGAATAACTTATCAAGAGGAACCAGGTAAACAAAAGTCTTTCATCCAAAAAAATAAAAGTTAAAAGCAATGGAACGGCTATAATCCGGTAGAGCGAAAACCAATCTGCTATATTTAACTTGTTTAATTTTAACATGTATATACCTTTATTTTGTTAGCTTTAGTTTCCTATTCAAAGGATAAGATTTTAATAATCATATTTTGATTATATCCGAAGGGGTTTCTACTAAAATGGTGATATCCCCACGTAAAGCAATGGGCTGTTTCATGATTTCAGGATTGTGCTGGATCATTTTGATCCAGTCATCGCTTGATAACTCAAAATCATGCCCTTTAAATTTGGCTTTAAATGCAGGATGATTTTGATTCACCAGGTCTTTCACTTTTATTCCAATTCTTTCGGCCAACTCCACGAGTTGCATTCCAGTTAGCGGTGTTTTTAAAATATCTATTTCCTGTACCGGTAATCCTTCCGATTTTGCATAGGCCAATGTTAACTTGGCCCTTCTTGAGTTTGAGCTGTAATAAAGGGTAATAAGCCTGTCCGATGTTGCAATCGTACTCATTTTATGTTATTATCTGTTTCCCGTTATGCGTCTTCATATAATGCTGCAATAATTGTTTTAAACTATCGAGATATTCTTCCAAAACGCTTTTATCAATATTAGGATGAAGCTGTGATGGGATCGTATCCGGATTTTCATCCAAAAATTGATACAATTCAGGATATAAGGTTTCAATTTTACTGGTAACCTCAACAATTTCTGAAACAATCTGTTGTATCTTTTTCATTTGTATTATACCCTATCTTTCACAATATCACTTAATAGATGCTTTACCTTTTCATTGAGTACCACGCCTTCCACCGCATTAAATACAGACATTCTGTTACCTCTGAAAAAAGAAGTGAACTCATGAATCTCGTCTTCTAAATGTGCATGTTCCAATCTAAATAACCTGCCTCCTTCCTTATCTGGCTGTTCTACTAAATGAGCTAACTGTAGTAAATGTTTATCTATTTTTGCCAATAGATCCTGACATTTCTCGTCAATTTTTTTAAGATTATTCTGCAGTGTATTTACTACCTTAATGGCATCTTTTTCGATGATCCAAATGAAGTATTTATCCATAAGATGACGCAAAAACTTTGAATCATCCTTATAAAATTCGATATCTGCTTTCCAAAGTTTGGATAGCGAGTAGAGCTCTTCCCAGCTAGCCTCCTCTATATAGGTGCCTTTAGGTCTTTTTCTGTAATTGCCCATTATTCTTGCCTTTTTTATAATAGATCAAAATTACTACCCTGTTTTTGTAAAAAAAATGACTTTGGTCATCTTGTTTCTCTTATTATATGATATGTGTCATTTTCTGTTGTTTTTTATTTATATAGCTTCATAACATTATCTGAAAGTGACCATTTTATGAAAACCATTCTGTATGCTACGGATTATTCAGAGAATTCTGTAACCGCTTTAAAATGGGCGGATACTTTGCGAAGAACACTTAATGCCAAATTACATGTACTGCATGTCTTCGACATGTCTGTAACCTTTATAAGTACTGTTAGTATCGCCTATGCCCGTTTAGAAGAGACCGCATTTAAAACGCATATGCAACGACTCCATCATTTTTACAAAGAACATCTTGGAACAGAACCCGATGAAAATGTGGAGATTTCAGTAGGTGAAAATAGTATTGCATCTCATGGTATTCTAGAAAAGGTTGAAGCGGTAAATGCAGATCTCATTGTGATAGGGATGAAAGGCAGCACTGCAGTGCGGCAATTTTTTGTAGGTAGTACGGCCTCTGCGCTCATAGATACATCATATGTTCCGGTGCTAACCATTCCGGAAGTAGCTCAAACGGTTTCACTAAAGAATATTGTTTACGCAACAGCCTTTGAACAGGCAGACATCCTGGCTGTGCACAGATTAGTGGCACTTGCCGAACCCTTTGAGGCAAAAATTAGGTTAATACACATTTCTCCACAGCATGAATATGCCGGAGAGGAACAGATGGAATGGTTCCGGGAAATGCTCCAACATAAGGTAGATTATCCTAATATTAGTTTTGAACTTCGCTTTGCAGAAGACATCGTTCCTTCATTAAATTCCTTTGTAGAAGAAGTAGATGGCGATATGATCGCCATGCTAGAGCGGGTAGGTCATAGTCTGTTAAAAAGTATTTGGCATCGCGACGCAGTAAAACGTATGAAAGCAGAGGGTAGTGTCCCTGTCCTAAGCTTTCATAAAAAGAATTTATGAAAAGGCACTAATTGGAAGAATTACTACCGGTCTTAGTTGAAAAAAAAATGACACCTGATTTTAAACATAAGAAAGTTGACGTACAAATAGATAGTATTTTATTACCAGGATATTTAAGTATTCCTGAAAAAGCCCTGGGATTAGTACTTTTCTCCCATGGTAGCGGAAGCAGCAGAAATAGTCCAAGAAACACCTATGTGGCTTCAATTTTAGAAAAACATGGATTAGCCACTTTTCTTTTTGATCTGCTTACAGAAAAAGAAGACAGCATATATGAAACCCGTTTTAATATTGATTTATTAACGGAACGTTTAATTAAAGTTACAGAATGGATCACCTTAAACCCGGGGTTACAGAAACTTCCCGTTGGTTATTTTGGCGCAAGTACCGGGGCGGCCTCTGCATTAAGAGCGGCGGCCCATTTCGGCGATAGGGTTATTGCGGTGGTCTCCAGAGGTGGCAGACCAGATATGGCTTTAAACGATTTAGAAAAAGTAACAGCCGCAACCCTATTGCTGGTTGGTGGTTGGGATCAGCAGGTAATAAAACTAAACAGGCAGGCTTATTCAAAATTAAAATGTACCCGTAAACTAGAGATTATTCCCGAAGCCACTCACTTGTTTGAAGAGCCGGGAAAATTAGACCAAGTGGCCTTATTGTCCACAAAATGGTTCGTAAAATGGTTTAAAAATAAGAATGAAAATGTTTGAAGATAGAACAGATGCCGGTATACAATTAGCTCAAAAATTGAGCGATGCTACTCCGGAAAACGCAGTGGTAGTTGCCATCCCTCGTGGTGGGTTACCCGTCGCATCTATTGTGGCAAAAGAATTAAATGCGCCGTTAGATGTTGTACTTACCAAAAAAATAGGTCACCCAAACAATAAGGAATATGCCATTGGCGCGGTGAGCATGGAGAATGTAATAATGAATGATGTAACGGGGGTAAGCAATCTGTATATATCCGAAGAAGTTGAAGAAATCCGAAAAAAATTAAACGTACGGCAAAAACAATATTATAAAGAAAGTAACCCCATAAATCTCACGAATAAAACCGTTTTTATTATTGATGATGGCATTGCTACAGGAAATACAATTCTTGCTACGGTTGATCTGATTTCGAAGCAAAATCCAAAAAAAGTTGTTGTGGCCATTCCTGTAGCCCCACCTTCAGCCATCAGAAATCTCGAAAAACATCCTAAGGTTCACGAAGTGGTTTGTCTGCTGACGCCAGAGAATTTTCGGGCTGTTGGTCAATTTTATGAAAGATTCTTTCCGGTTTCCGATGAGGAGGCAATTGCCATATTAGAAAATCATCGCAAAAATTAACTGATCTTAATTGCCGGCAGCCAAGAACAAAACATTCCCCATTTAAGGTGAACTTAGGACCTATTGAGGAGTTACACGCTCTAACTTCTTTCGAACATCCACTTAATAACGTAGCTACTAAACTTTCATCTTTTTGTAGCCTTAACTACAACAAAAGAGCCTTTACCATATCCAGGTTCAGGTAGTTGTACTTTTTGAATAGAATCCAAATCCCCAAAAAGTGTTTGATTAAATTCAAAGTCCTTAAATCCGGCCTCTTTCAGGTATTTCTTAATTTGAGCTATTTTGTAAAAATTAGCCTGGCCATAAAAAGTACTTCGATGCCTCCTTTCCAGGTATTCTTTGGCCACTTCTTGTTCCCGGTCTAAGAATCCAATAATTACCGAACCCTTAGGTTTTAATACCCGGTGGGTCTCCAACAATGCATCTTTGAAGTTTTTTAAATGACAAATAGTGACAAACAGAACAAAATCTAAATGAAGGTCTCTGTATGGCAAATGTTCAGCAACTCCTTTCATAATTTCTATACCCCTTTTAATTGCCTTTTCGGCCATTGCAACAGATGGCTCTATACCTTCCTTTATTCCGAGCTCCTTGGCAAACCTGCCAGTTCCTACACCAACTTCAATGCCTCTTAGGTTTTCAGGTAATTTGTTTAATTGCTCTCGTATGGCTTCTAGTTCAGAAAGGTATACACCTTGATGATCTGTATACCATTGTTCATATTCTTCAACATGCGTATTAAAAATATTTTCCTTTAACATTATGATGAATTTTAGGTTAACATTTAGAATTTACAAGTCTCATAATCCTAGACTCGCATTAAAGCATTTAACGGTATATTACTTACCGGCATTTCAGCATCTTCCAAAAGATATACATTGCCTCCTTTTAGGAAGGTCTTTACGCCTGCCAAATTGGTTAAGGATATATTATGTATATCTTTCTTCGAATCAGCAATAAGACATTTATTGGCAGCTTTGAAAGTGCCAAAGAGCGGTACATTTTTATTGATAAAAAGCGTATCGATGTTGCCTTCCAGAGCTGCTTCTACTATATCTGATCGCCGAGTGGAGGTTCTATTGGTATTGGCATTCTCTGTAAACTCATTTATCTTATCTTTTCTGGTTTTTAGAAAGTAATTGATCATTAACCTTAATGACTCCTTATGAGCTACCGTTATACCTCTGAACTGAGGAT
>CBDUCK010000053.1:0-14758 GCA_965365635.1 uncultured Muriicola sp. | reverse complement strand
TCCTTATGTTCCTCTATCGCCATCTTCAAATTTTACAAGCTACAGTACAGGTGGCTTTAACATGGAAAAGCAACAACAGCTTGCAGACTTGGCTAATGCAACTTCGATTAAAGGTATTCCGATATTGATTTCCAATCACAACACAGGCTTTACACGTAAGGCTTATGCTAATGCCAATAAAATCACTAAATTTCATGTCCAACGATTTATTAGTTGTAACGGTAAAAAGCGTGGCACTGCTGGAGAATTATTAGCTTTTTTTGATTGATGTACATTAACTGCCAGTAGAGGATGTTTTTATTCACATTTTAAAGTAAAAAGGCCGGTATACCGGCCTTTCTAATATCCAATTATTTTCCTGTGAAATTGGCGGCGATGTAGTGCCCATCTAGACTATAAAAGATATACAAGGTTTGTTTTGTTTTATCCTTCTCTTTATCATTGTAAAAACTAACTACCCATTCAGGTCCTTTTGAAAAGCTTTTTTTCTCAGCCTTAATCACTTTAGCAGAAGTCCAACTTTTATTAATCACTCCACGTTTCACAAGGTTTTGCATAGTGCGTGTAGCCTTACTTTTAGCATTCACCTCAGAAATTGGACCAGACGAATGACTATGACCACCATCTTTGTCATGCGAGTGACCTGCACCAGCATAAACAGGTGCAGCAAATCCAAAAGCTGCAATTAATATATAAATTTTTGTTAAGTAAAAAGGCAACAACTTTTATGTTTTTGCTTTTGCAATAAGCCAAAAAGGTTTATACGTAATAAATACCCAATGAGTATTAATTGTATTCCTCTTCGTATTCCTTTTTTTATCCTCGGGTTTTCTAATCCATAAAGAGGAAACCGTATAAGGAGATAGGTAAAAATAAACCCGGAGACCGTAAAAAATACTGGAGCTGTGATGCCTCTGAAATATTTCCAAAGCATGTATACATAGTTTTCCGGATCCCTAAAAACAGTATCCAGAAGTCCATCTACAAAATGACCCTGAAGCATCATAAGTATGGCCCAGGCGCGCATGGCATCAATAAAATGTAATCTAGTCGTTCGCTCCATTTAATTTATAATGCTATATACTTGTTTAACAGCACCTTTGGAAGATTTCGAGGGCAAAATTAGCTAAAATGTTCTCAATATAAACCGAATAGCAGTATTTTCGGGTTTTAAAAAAATAAAACGCAGTTGTATGGCAAATCTTATGGCATTCGCAGGAAGCAATTCATCCACTTCTATTAATTATCAATTAGTACAGTTTACGGCCGGATGTATTGAAGGACATAACATTCAGCTACTTAATATGGCAAATTTCCCCTTGCCTATGTACAGTGAGGACTATGAAAAGTCCAATGGCTTTGCTAATTCACTGGCAGAACTCAGGGACGATCTTGTTAAAGCCAAAGGACTCGTACTTTCAGTAAACGAACACAACAGCAATCCTTCAGCATATTTTAAAAACCTAATAGACTGGCTCTCCAGGCTGGAGCGTAATTTTATGGCAAATACCCATGTGCTTTTGATGGCTACTTCTCCCGGCAAGCGAGGTGGAATAGGAGCTTTGGAAAAAGTAAGTGAATTATTGCCACGATTTGGTGCAGAGACAGTGGTTACTTTTTCACTGCCGTCATTCTACGATAATTTTGATCCTAAAAAAGGCATATTAAACCAGGAGCTAGCTGTGGAACACGCAAAAGCAGTTGAGAGTTTTGCAACTGCTATTACCAACTAAAAAAGTTCCTTTAGATCCATTCTTTCGAACAATAGGTGAGCTTGTTACAGGCTTGGTTGCATCGTAAATTATGTTTATATAATCCTCGTAAGGGTGCTCCTAACCGTAATCTTTTATACCTTTATGCCGTGTTAGAACGCTTTAAAGATCATATTACACAGCACTTTCCCGAACTGCGAAATACTAGCCTTTTGGTAGCTTGCAGCGGAGGCCTCGATAGCGTTGTACTTGCCCATCTTTGTATAAGAGCCAATCTGTCTATAGCGCTTGCTCACTGCAACTTTGGTTTGCGAGGCGCAGAAAGCGATGAAGATCAGCAATTCGTTGAAAAGCTGGCCGGGACGTTTCAAATCCCCTTTTTTGTAACTCGTTTTGATACAGCAGGGTATGTGAAAGAGAACAAGGTTTCTGTTCAGATTGCAGCTAGAGAGCTGCGATATAAATGGTTTAAAGAACTTCTCAGTAATAAGGAGTATAGCTATGTTGCAACGGCGCATCAGTTAGATGATGACCTCGAAACATTCATTATAAACCTATCCAGGGGGACAGGAATAGAAGGACTTAATGGAATTCCTGAAAAAAGTGGCCAGATAGTTCGCCCCTTACTCCCATTTACGAGGGAGGAAATCCATGCGTATGCTTTGGGAGAAAAATTGCGATGGAGAGAAGACAGCTCCAACAAGGAAACGAAGTATGTACGAAATAAAATTAGGCATCAGATAGTGCCTCTTTTTAAAGAGGTACACCCAACATTCCTCGAAAATTTTAAATCAACACAAGGGTATTTAAAAGATTCTGTGGCTATTTTAGAGAATCACTTTCAGGAGGTAAAGCAGCGTTTATTTGAACCCTATGAAAATGGCTATAGGATTTCTGTAAAGGAGCTTCAGGCCCTTCACCCAATTAAGGGATATTTGCATGGGTTATTACATGCTTATGGTTTTACTGCATGGAAAGATATTTCATCCTTACTAACAGCAATGAGTGGAAAGGAAATTATATCGGGGACCCATAGGCTTATAAAGGACCGTGAGCATATCTTGTTACAGAGAATTTTCGATGTAGATACCGCCTACTACGAAGTAGACCTCGCAAAGGAGGGGATAAGTAAGCCTATTTCTATAAGCATAGCAAGGGTAGAAGAAATATCGCAAACAGGAAATCAGATACTATATGCTGATAAAGAAACGTTAAACACTAAACTCATTGTTAGAAAATGGAAAAAAGGCGACTATTTTTATCCTTTAGGTTTTAACGGGAGGAAAAAAGTATCCAAATTTTTTAAAGATGAAAAGATGGATGCAGTAGCCAAAGAAAACCAATGGCTCCTTTGTTCTGGAGATAACATTGTTTGGATTATAGGCAGAAGAGCAGACGACCGTTTTAAAGTAGTGCCCAAAACAAAAACGATTTTAAAGTTTACCGTAGATAAATGAAACATGTAATCCTTAGTATATTATTAGCTTTTTTCGCAGCTCCTGTTATATCGCAAACAGAGGAAGATCCGGTAGCCTGGTCGCAGGAGGTTATAAAAATTTCCGATACAGAATATGAATTGGTGATGAAAGGCATTATTCTGGAAGGGTGGCACGTGTACTCACAGTTTACTGCAGAAGGAGGATCATTACCCAGTGAATTTACCTATATAAAGGAAGGGGAAGAGTACCAACTAGTAGGGGGTACAACAGAGAGTGAAACTATTAAGGAATTTAGCGATATTTTTGAAGTAGAGGAGACCTTTTTTAAAAAAGAAGCGGTTTTTAAACAAAAAATAAAGCTCTCAAATACTTCTGTAACCCAAATTCAGGTAGACCTTTTTTACCAGGTTTGTAAGGAAGTATGTATCGCAAGAGATCAGATATTTTACTTTTCCCTAGATGGAAAAGATGTTGTTGTTTCGGAAGTGGCAATCGATGACCGGAGTAAAGCACTCACAGCTGCATTAAAAATCGATCTAAAAAACAAAGAACTCCTTACGGAGGGTAATGCTGGGAAGTCGGATACTGAAAATGGACTCCTGGTGATCTTTGGCCTGGGATTTTTAGGCGGGTTAATTGCATTATTAACGCCTTGTGTTTTTCCAATGATTCCGCTAACCGTGTCTTTCTTTACAAAGAAATCACAAAACAAAACAGAAGGGATTGTTAATGCCTCTCTATATGGTTTCTTTATTATCCTGATCTACTTTCTACTGAGTTTACCCTTTCATGTTTTTGACTCTGTTGATTCGCAAATCCTGAATACCATAGCCACCAACATCTGGCTCAACGTGTTCTTCTTTATAATTTTTGTCTTTTTTGCTTTTTCCTTTTTTGGGTATTACGAACTCACCTTGCCCAGTTCCTGGGCAAATAAAATGGATGATGCTTCTAACAAAGTAGGAGGAGGACTCGGGATCTTTTTTATGGCAGTAACACTTGCCATTGTGTCTTTTTCATGTACCGGGCCCATCCTTGGAGGTTTACTCGGAAGTACAGCACTGGCAGAAGGTGATGTGGCGATGAATTTATCAGCAGGAATGGTTGGCTTTGGGGTAGCCCTGGCCTTGCCCTTTGGCTTATTTGCTATGTTCCCGGCCTGGTTGCACAGCTTGCCAAAATCTGGTGGGTGGATGACGACAGTAAAAGTGGTTTTAGGCTTTTTAGAACTGGCTTTAGCCTTTAAATTCCTTTCAAATGCCGACCTGGTTGGCAACTGGGGAATATTTAAGCGAGAGATCTTTTTAGGAATATGGATCTTGTTATTTCTTCTGCTAACGGGGTATTTATTTGGTCTGTTCCGTTTTCCTCACGACGGACCTAAAGCAAAGTTATCTGTATTGCGCAAAGTTACAGGCGTAGTAAGTGGTTTGTTTACTCTCTATTTAATTCTGGGAACTTTACAGGTAACCAACTTAAAAGCATTAAGCGGTTTTCCACCACCAGATTTTTATTCTATAGTATCAACCGAAAATAACTGTCCGTTGGGCATCAATTGTTTTAAAGATTTTGAAGAAGGGAAAGCCTATGCCGTGGCGAAACAAAAGCCCATATTATTGGATTTTACAGGTTGGGCCTGTGTAAACTGCCGTAAAATGGAAGAAAATGTCTGGAGCGATCCTGAGGTGTTTCGCTTATTAAACGAGGAATACGTGCTTATTTCACTCTATATAGATGATCGAAAACCGTTACAGGAAAATGAACAGTTTATGTACAAATACGATTCCGGAAGGGTGAAAGCTATAGAAGAGGTGGGTGAGAAATGGGGCACGTTCCAAACAATCAATTTTAATGCTGCGTCACAACCATTTTATGTGTTATTATCTCCGGACCTGACTCTTCTCAATAGTGCTATCCAAAATACAGATAGCAACACCTACAGAGTATGGCTGGAAACCGGACTTAAAAACTATGAGCAACATCAACAAACTAATTTAGTTGGTCAACGAAATATTGCCCAATAGTCTTTAAAAAATAGTACCTTTAATATAGAATCCCAGCACACCCAATACCTTGAAAAATTTTAAAAAATTAGGGCGTATACTTCTGGTGCTAATTGGCATCCTGATCATTGCAGTCCTGTTTATTAGACAATCCTTAAAACCAGCGTATTCTGGCACAAAACAGATGCCTGGACTTACTTCGGAGGTAAAGGTCTTGTATGATGCCTATGGAATTCCACACATTTATGGTGAGTCAGAAACAGACGCTTTTAGGGCGTTGGGGTACGTACATGCACAAGACAGATTGTGGCAGATGGAATTGCTGCGCAGAGTAGCTGTTGGAGGGCTTTCTGAGGTGTTTGGGGAAGATCTCGTAAAGACAGATCGTTTTTTCCTTTCGCTGGGTATAGATGATGCCTCTGAGAAGACCGTAGCAGAATTGGATGCAACCAGCAGTCCTATGCGGATTTCCCAGGCTTATATTGAAGGAATTAATCAGTTTATTGAAGAAGGTCCTACTCCGGTAGAATTTTATTTAACAGGATTAGATAAAACACCCTTTGTAATGAAGGATGTGTATAACGCGGTAGGGTATATGGCATTTAGTTTTGCCATGGCACATAAAACAGATCCCTTATTAACTATCATTAAAGATTCTTTGGGGTTAGAATATTTAAAAGATCTGGAGATAGATGTATCATCGGACACCGAATGGATTAAGAATTATTCTAAAAGCAATAAAAGCAGTTATGAAAAAATTGTTTCAAGGGCTACAGCTGCTTTAGAAAAACTACCGTTACCTCAATTTATTGGGAGTAATAGTTGGGTGCTGTCTTCAGGAAAAACTAAAAATGGCAATGTAATTTTTGCCAACGATCCCCATATTGGTTTTGCACAACCCTCGGTATGGTATGAGGCACATATTAGCACCCCCACGTACGAGAAATATGGCTACCATCTTGCAGGTGTTCCTTTCCCATTATTGGCGCACGATAGAAAAGTAGCTTATGGTTTCACAATGTTTGAAAATGATGATGTGGATTTTTATTACGAGACATATCATCCTGCCGATAGTACCCTGTATAAAACTCCAGATGGCTATAAAAAGTTTGAGGTTGTTACCAAGACCATAAAGGTGAAAGATGCTGAGGAAGTTACATTCTCGTATCTAAAAACCATTCGTGGCCCGGTATTTAATGAGATCCCCAATCTCTCTTTAGGCGACAGGCCCGTTAGTATGTCATGGATCTACACAAAACTAGATAATAAGGTTATGGATGCGTTGTATGGCATAAGTCATGCTTCAAATATCGAAGAATTCAGTGCCGCCTTACCCAATGTGCATGCTCCCGGGTTGAATACCATGTACGGGGATGCGGAAGGAAATGTTGCCTGGTGGGCCTCCGGTACATTGTATGAGTTAGGAGATAGTACCCATACAAAATTTGTAATGGATGGGAGCAAAGCCCAGGATAGAGTGAAGCGTTATCTAGATTTTTCAGAGAACCCGCAAGCAATTAATCCGCCGTGGGAGTATGTATATTCTGCTAACAATCAACCAGATTCCATTTCGGGAATGTCATATCCCGGTTATTACCTGCCAGAAAACAGGGCGAAGAGGATCGTAAGCTTGCTAGAATCTAAAGATGACTGGGATGCAGATGCGGTAAGGACCATGATCACAGATGGCGTCTCTTCCGTAAATCCAACCCTAGTTACCAATCTGGCAAAGCTTATCACGGTAAAAGAGTTAACAGACCAACAAACCCTTGCATTAGATCATCTAAGCACTTGGAATGGGGAGTATGCATTAAAGAATACGGAAGCAGCATTGTATCATCGGTGGATCTATTATTTGCTTAAGAATACCTTTGAAGACGAATTGGGCCCCACTCTTTTTGGGCAATTTGCAAGCACACATTTTCATAAGCGACTCATTGCACCAATGACGACAAAACCGGCTTCGGTCTGGTGGGATAATGTAGCAACCGAGGAGCATGTTGAAACTCAAAAAGATATTGTACAACTATCATACATCCATGCATTTGAATCGCTCGAAAAGGATTTTGGTAGTGATATTACTAAATGGACCTGGAACAAGCTCCATACCCTGGAACACGGGCATCCTATTGGACAAGTAGCGATGTTTCGGTCGTTCTTCAATGTAGGGCCCTTTCCTATTTCCGGATCACGGGAGGTTATTAATAACATGGCCTTTCCGTATAATGGGGAATCTTCCTATAGGGTAACTGCCGGACCTTCAACTAGAAGAGTGATCGATTTTTCAGATATAGAAAACAGTACCAGTATTTTGCCAACTGGGCAATCCGGAAATCCGTTTAGCAAACACTATGAAGATCAGGCGAAGATGTTTGTAAATGGAGAATTTAGAAAAATGATGATCAACAAGGAGGAGATAGAACAAACCGCCGTTTCAACGCTTACCTTTAAAGTTCCCAAAAAGTAACATACCTAGAATGACTATTTGTATCTAAATCCAGATCGATTTAGGGCAACTGGTTGGGTTTTAATATCATTTCGATTTTTTTCCAGCCATGAAAAAATTAGAAGTAATTCGTACATACGGCTACCATTTTATTATTTGTCTTTTTGTTACGTCTTGTTGGGTAATCAAAGTCTGGCGACAATCCTGATGTTGTTGAAACAGTAGATAAACCAGACACTCCAGACCCGTTTATAATAGCCCCGCAAGCCCTGGAACTTAATATAGTAAGATGATTTTGATACTGATCCGTTTCTTTGGAGTAGTTGGGGATGTAGCGCTGCAACAATAAAGCACTCTACTACCGACCTTCACAATGGAGTAATAGTAGTAATATTTACTTTAATTTATCATCGCATGTATTATTCTTTATTCCTTAGGTTCATATGTGAAGTTCCTTTCCAATATGTACCACACTTCTTACCAATTCATCAAAGTCTTCATTTGTTACACGATGACTGGAAATAGCACAACGGATACAATACATACCATTAAGGGTAGTATAACCGGGTAGTGCAATGGCGCGTTCTTCTATTTGCAATTTAATCTCTTTATTCAGTGCATTTAGTTCCTCGAGCGAAAGGGATCGGGGATTGTATCTAAAGCAAACAATGTCCATGCCAATAGGCGCTATAAGCTCTAAATCCTGGTGTTTATTAACGAGCTCACCTAAGTAATAGGCCTGGTCAACATTTCGAGATATCATTCTTCCAAAACGCTCGCTACCGTGTTCTTTTAAGGACATCCAAACTTTTAGGGCCCTAAATCGTCTGGAGAGTTGTAAACCATATTCACTAAACCAATTTTCACCAGAGGCCAACCCCCTTGTATTTTTTTCTAAATATTCAGGAATTAAAGAAAAGGTGTCTTTATGGCTTGCGCTATCTTTTACAACAACACAGCCAACCTCAAAAGGCATATGTAGCCATTTATGCAAATCTAATGCTACAGAATCTGCACGCTCAATGCCTTTTAATTGCGGTTTAATAGTTTTAGATAACATGGCTATGGCACCAATAGCACCATCTACATGAAACCATAGATTTTCTTGTTGACAAATATCGGCGATGGCATTCAAATCGTCTATGGCGCCGGTATTAACCGTGCCAGAGGTGCCAATAATACAAATAGGTCGTAAGCCGGCCTCCTTATCCAATTGTATTTGTTTCTTGAGAGCATCTATATTAATGGAGTAATCGTCATTTACTTTAATTTTTTTTAGGCCTTTGGTCCCTAAACCCAATAATTCAACGGCTTTTGTATTACAGCTGTGAATTTCGGTAGAGCCATAAAAAACCAGGTTGTTTTCTTTGAGGCCTTCAGCTCTAATATCGTACCCTGCTTTTACATTTCTGGTTACAGCCAATGCCACATAGTTGGCCATAGACCCACCACTTACTAAAAGGCCGCTGGCGGATTTCGGAAACTCAACAATTTCTTTTATCCAGTCTACCACTTGTTCTTCAACTTTATGCCCTGCGTGGTTACCACCTCCTAAATTAGGGTTAAGGATAGATGCCCAAAAATCGCCCATAACGCCAGATATAGTGCCGTTTCCCATATACCAGGCCCAAAAGCGTGGATGAAGGTTGCCCATGGGGTAGGGCAACACATTTTTTTGAAGTTCTTTATAGACGTCTTCCGCATTACTAGGTTGTTTAGGCAAGCCAGTTTTAAATGTTGTTAAAACACTTTCGGGCATTTCTTGCCAAATTTTACGCCCTCGTACATTTTGTGTATAATCAAAGGCATCATCAACCATTTTGTGCATTAGGGCCTTAGACTTTTCCCAGTCTTTTGGATCGAGGGTTTCAAAGTTATCGAAGTGTTCTTCCATAAAATAGAGGGGATATTAGTTTTTACTGAACTTGTTATACAGTTGGTAATTATTGTACAAATTCTAAATTAAAATTTATTTTATCGTAATGCTAACATGGAAAAGCGCATCACCTTTATTAACAATAGGCGCCGTATTTAAACCGAAAATATAGCAGTCAAAAGGAGCGAGCACATGTTTTTCAAACTCCCCGTAAGGATCATATATCCTACCTAAAATTTCTTTACGGGTTACCAAGCTACCGTTTTTTACGTGCGATTGAAACATTCCGGAATGAGGAGCACGTAACCATTTGCTTTTTTGCACAATAACGGAGTTATGTTTATTAGTTATTTCTCCTTCCTGCATATCTAAATGTTTCATTACATTCAAGGCACCTTCAACTCCGCAATCAATAACCGATTGGTCTAGATCGAGCGATTTCCCACCTTCAAATAATAGGATAGTTTTCCCCATTTTATTGATTGTTTCCCTTATAGATTTAGCGATATATTTAGAATTAACAATGAATGGTGCACCAAAAACTTTCGCCAGTTCCAATAATGATTCTTGTTTAAAAACGCATCTGATATTAGAGAAATTCTCTCTACTGGCTCCCCCTGTGTGAAAGTCCAGAACATAGTCAACCAATGGGGCAACTTCTTTTGTGAATTTGTAAGCAAACTGACTTGCCAAAGAACCCCTTTTAGATCCGGGAAAAATTCTGTTTAAATCTCTACCGTCTGGAAACTCCCTTGTCTGATTTAAATAGCCAAATACATTAAAAACAGGTATGCATATGATAGTGCCTCTTCTTGGTCTATTATATTTTTTTCTAATAATATCACGCAAAATTGCAACTCCATTCGTTTCATCTCCGTGTACCCCACTCATTAGTAATAGAACCGGGCCATCATGAATAGCCCGTTCTACTATTATCGGAATGCGCAAACTATTTCTTGTGTGGAGTTTAGCGACTTCCATTTCTAAGATAATACGCTCTCCCTTTTTTATTTCTCTTCCAAGAAGTATGAATTTATTCTCAGACATTCCTCTCAAGATACTTTATAATTTCTTTTGCAATATCTTTTTGGGTCGCCATTTCAATGCCTTCTAAACCAGGTGACGAATTGACTTCTAAAACCAGAGGCCCACTCGAGGATTGTAACATGTCAACCCCGGCAACACCAAGGCCCATGGCCTTTGCTGCCTTAATTGCCGTAAGCTCCTCCTGATCGGATAATTCTATGATTGAGGCGCTACCTCCCCTGTGTAGGTTAGAACGGAATTCTCCTTCCTTTCCCTGCCGCTTCATGGCGCCAACTACAATTCCATCAACAACAAAAGCCCGAAGATCTGCTCCGCCAGATTCCTTGATGAACTGTTGGGCAATTACTCTGGCTTTTAAACCATTAAATGCCTCAATAACCGAACTTGCTGCATTTTGGGTTTCTGCTAAAACAACACCTAACCCTTGGGTGCCTTCCAATAATTTTAGCACTAAAGGAGCACCGCCAACAGATTCAATTACATGATCTACATCTTTAGAATAATTTGTAAAAACGGTTTTGGGTAAGCCCACACCTGCTCTTGCCAATATCTGTAAACTTCTTAGTTTATCTCTTGACCTAACCAATGCTTGTGACTCCACGGCCGAAAATATACGCATCATTTCAAACTGGCGTACCACGGCAGTGCCGTAAAATGTTACAGATGCCCCAATCCTTGGAATTATGGCATCTATGTCATCTACATATGAGCCATTGTAATAGACCCTCGGGTTTTTCTTCTCGAGCTCTATGATGCATTTTGAATGATCAATTATTATTACTTCATGGCCTTTTGCTTTTCCTGCCTCTACCAATCTTTTGGTAGAATACAACTTTGGATTTCTTGATAAAATGGCAATTTTCATACGTATCTATTTTAAATAAGCAGTCTTCTGATTTTATAGCACACTAGTAAAATAGATGCCCTTGAAAACTATCGGAACAAGCTTTGGTGAAACTAACTGTTTTTCTTTTTTTTCCGCTTTAATTTGCTGGAAACGTTTTTTAATGAGGTATCAACAATGAATCGTTTATTTAAAAATTTCCTTCCCAATAACACGGGAAACTTCATATCACTCCGATCGCTAAGTGACATTTCAATCGGATATTCCTGATCAAAAATAACCATGGTTGTTTTGATGATAAACCGTTGCTCAATATTTCCAAATGAACTTTTCAAGGTTTTCACCTCATAGCTTTTTACTTTAAATATTTTATCCTCGTAATTGGGATGTGAAGGATCGAGGAGTTTAAATTCGATGTGTTTATCTCCATTCAATTCAATCTCTTTTACATCATGGGTATGTATGGAGGAAGTGAAGGCACCTGTATCAACTTTTATATCTATATTCTGCAAATTTAATTCAGGAAAATCTGCTTTATCAATTCTTCCGATAATTTTCACACACTGACAATTTAATGGTATAATCAATCACGTACCCTTATAGTTACCGGCACGCATATTTCTTTAAAATAAATTTAGTTTTCAAAGTAAGCAAGGTATTACTACGAATATATTTTAATTCTTTCATTTATCACGCCTTATTAACTTATATATCCTTATAAAATTAACTTTTTTGGAAGAAGGGCCTGATCCGTTTTAAGGTGATGTTTCAGATGCTTGCAGAATTATTTACCTGAACAGTAATTTTATATGGGATGTACTACTCCTAGCCTTCGAACGAACTACTGCAAGGGAAATACAGGGAATAGGCTTACTATACTTCGTTTAGGCAATTACATTTTTTTATATGTTGACGAAAGTATATGGCAGTGCTATTTTTGGGGTAGAGGCAACAACCATTACGGTTGAGGTTAATATAGATAGAGGTATAGGGTACCATCTGGTAGGCCTCCCGGATAATGCCATCAAAGAGAGCAATTACCGCATAGCGGCGGCTCTTCAGAATAATGGGTATAAAATTCCAGGAAAGAAAATTACCATTAATATGGCGCCTGCGGATTTGCGGAAAGAAGGCTCGGCGTATGACTTAACCCTCGCCCTGGGAATTCTAACTGCCTCGGAGCAGATACAGTCCCCTGAGTTAGAAAAGTACCTGATTATGGGGGAGCTCTCCTTAGATGGGGGTGTATTGCCTATAAAAGGGGCCTTACCCATTGCCATAAAAGCTATGGAAGAAGGGTTTGCCGGGTTTATACTCCCCGAGGAAAATGCCTTGGAAGCAGCCATTGTTAGTAATTTAGAAGTGTTTGGGGTACGCTCTATCCGCGAGGTCATTAACTTCTTTGATACGGGTGAGAAACTAACCCCAACAATCGTGGATACCAGAGCTACGTTTCTCAAAAACCAGGAATTTCCGAAATACGATTTTTCTGATGTAAAAGGGCAGGAGAGTATTAAACGGTGTATGGAGATCGCCGCAGCCGGGGGCCATAATATTATCCTTATTGGTCCTCCCGGAGCAGGAAAAACCATGCTGGCAAAGCGTTTACCTTCAATTCTACCGCCTATGACCCTTAGAGAAGCCTTAGAGACAACCAAGATCCATAGCGTGGTGGGCAGGGTAACCAACAAAGGCCTGCTATACCAGCGTCCTTTCAGGAGTCCCCATCATACGATTTCGGATGTTGCCCTGGTCGGGGGCGGAGCCTACCCGCAACCGGGCGAGATTTCATTGTCCCATAATGGGGTGTTGTTTTTAGATGAACTCCCAGAATTCAAACGTGGGGTATTGGAGGTGATGCGGCAGCCGTTGGAAGACAGGGAGGTGACTATTTCCAGAGCCCGTTTTACGGTCACTTATCCCAGTAGTTTTATGCTGGTGGCCAGCATGAATCCAAGTCCGTCCGGGTATTTTAATGATCCAGATGCCCCTGTGACCTCTTCGCCTGTGGAAATGCAACGCTATTTAGGGAAGATTTCCGGGCCGCTGCTGGATCGTATCGATATTCATATAGAAGTTACCCCTGTGCCTTTTGAAAAACTATCTGAAGAGCGGAAAGGGGAGAGCAGCCTGGTGATCAGAAAACGGGTTACTGCTGCTCGCGAGATCCAGACACAACGTTTTGAGGGTTTGGAAACCGTCCATTATAATGCCCAGATGAACACGAAACAGATACGGGAAAATTGCAGATTAGATGCTACATCGTTAGATCTTTTAAAAAGTGCTATGGAGCAACTTAACCTTTCTGCCCGTGCCTATGACCGGATCTTAAAGGTGGCCCGCACTATAGCCGATCTAGAGGCAAACAAAACGATTCAAAACCATCATATCGCCGAAGCAATCCAGTACCGAAGCTTAGATAGAGAGGGGTGGTTGGGATAGTGGAGGTACGAGGTTGGAAATACAGTAGTGCAAGAAACTATGCGGAGGATGATACTGTTTTAAAAATAGATAATGAAGGTATGCATTTGGGTTTAATGGACTTTTAGCTTAGCACGAGCGTGACACTCGCGCTAGCGGGGGCTTTTTCTGAATGAATTCGTACATAGTTTTTTTGTCAGAAGGATTGAATTTCACGATCAATTTCACCAATTAGGTCTTCTATTGTTTTTAATAAATACCCCTGCAGGTTCAGGATCCCATTGCAGATGCGAACGGTGTATTTCAACACCTGTTTATAATCAGAATTTCCCATAAATGCTATATAATTCTTAGGGAGTGATAATTTTTTATCTTTTATTTCAAAAGCCTGCATTATCATAGGTTTGAAGTAGTTCTCATAGTGTTCGTTCAACACCCTCAATTCTAGTTCCTTATAAAGATAAATAGGCCGGGTATAGAAATCTGAAATGCCAATTCGAATAGAATCGTTGGTTATGAGGCTCGAACCGTTCTGCCTGATATTATCAAAGGTGTTGTGGTTAATCGAAAAAGTCTGAAAAAAATCTATCCCACTAAAATATTGATTCAGGGAATCATGAAAAGGAAGTTTCTCCTCCATATGGTGCAGAATTATTTCATTAGACCTGATGATATTTTCAAAATTTAAGCTATCATCTCTGATATCATTGGTTGTTTGAGCCAGATCGGCTCTTAACTCCTTTAGGGTCTTAAGTTCCAACGCCTTAGTTTTACTATTCTCATTCCAATTATTAATTTGTAACGCAATCAAGATTCCAATGACTACTAATAAAATCTCGCCAATGGCATATCTGGAATATTTGAAGAACTGGTTGTCGTCAGCAAGTTGTTTACGGATTTTTCTAAAGAAACCGATCATAGGGAGTGGTTGGTTGTTCTTCCTAAGATACAGAATTAATATATAGGACTT
>CBDUCK010000052.1:0-14852 GCA_965365635.1 uncultured Muriicola sp. | reverse complement strand
TTTAAAACCTGAAGGGATAGTAAATCTTAAAACAGATAGTGAGTTTATGCATGGGTATACCCTGGGCATATTGCACGGACAGGGTTTAGAGATAACGTATGCCAATCATGATGTATATAGAAATGAAGGTAGTCCTGCAGAAGTATTGGAAATTAAGACTTATTATGAAAATCAGTACCTTGAGAAGGGAAAGCCAATAACCTATATTGAGTTCAAGATCACCTAGCCTATGACGCATTTGCTTATTCTTTTCTTCGCAACATTCTCTGCTGCTTTCATGGCCACAGTGCCACCAGGGCTATTAAATATGAATGCTGCCAAGACTAGTGTAGAAAAGGGCAAATTAAATGGGATTATCTATAGCCTTGGTGTTTCAACCATGATCATGCTGCAGGCGATAATTGCCGTATATATCTCTAAATTTTTATATAAAAACCCCGGGGTAGTTGATGTGCTGCTTCAAATTGCAGTACTCGTTTTTGCCTTATTAGCCATTTATTTCTTTATGGCGGCAAGGAAAAACAAAAAGAAGAGAATTAAGGAAGTGAAAATAAGCAAACGGAACAGCTTTTTAAAAGGCATGTTGCTGGCGGCTCTAAATTTCTTAACCATCCCTTATTACAGTGGGTTGAATATAATGTGGAATGCCTCTGGGTGGATAAAATTCCAGGTCTGGGATATCGTGATATTTATTTTGGCAGCTGGCTGCGGAACTTTTTCAGTTTTGTATATGTACACCATCTATTTCAATAAATTAGAGAATAAGACCAATCGCTTTTCTAAAAACTCCAACTATATTCTAAGTGCGTTAATGCTGGTATTGTTAGCCATAACTGTGTATAGAATTTTTAACTGATGAAAGAAGAAAACAGAAACTTTTTTCATAGAGTATATGAGGTGGCCAAAGTAATACCTTATGGCAGGGTTACTTCTTATGGGGCCATTGCTAAATATCTTGGGGCTGCCAGAAGTGCCCGTATGGTTGGCTGGGCAATGAACGGAGCGCATCAAATGCCCGAAGTGCCGGCGCACAGGGTGGTGAATAAAATTGGTTTATTAACAGGAAAACATCATTTTGATGGCACCAACTTAATGCAGCAGCTTCTGGAAAGTGAAGGCATCAAAGTCTTTGATAACCAAATTGTAGAGTTTGAAAGGCACTTTTGGGATCCTTGGAAGGAGCTTCAATAGTTTTCACTCTTTGGGATATTAAAATGTTAAAGTGAAAAGTGTGTTCTCCCTTGATGCCACTCCAATACTTCCACCATGAAGTCTCATTATTTGTTTTGATAAACTTAATCCTATTCCCGTCCCTGTCTTTTTGGTGGTAAAAAAGGGTACAAATATTTCATCAAGTAATTCTTTCGGTATTCCTGGGCCATTATCCCAAACCTGAACAATATTTTTACCCATTTCATTTGTTCCTGCAATAAATCGAATTAGGCCGTTTTCATTAGTACCCAAAGATTGCATCGAGTTTTTTCCTAAATTAAAAAGCACCTGGGTAATCTGTTTTTCATCAATAAACAGTTCAACATCTTTAGGCTCAATAAGTATTTCTATTACCACATTGTTATCCTCTTTTTGAGATTCTAGTAATACCCGAACCTTGTCTAGTAATTTATTCGCAGATATAATCTCTTTGTCTGGTTCGGGAACACTTAAGAATTTTCGGTATGATTGAACAAAACTCATTAAGTCCTTTCCTTGATCCTTTATTACTTCAAGGCCTTTTACCGTATTTTTAATTTCATTATCTGTAAACTTATTAATAGGAATAATAGAATCGCCTTTTCTGAAGTAGTTAAGTATGGATTCTGATATGGATGTAATAGGTGTAATAGTGTTCATAATTTCATGTGTGAGTACGCGAATTAATTTAACCCATGAATCGGTTTCTTTTTCATCTAATTCTTTATGAATGTCGTGCACAATTACTAATAAAAGCGTATCATTTTCAATATTTATAGAAGTACATTTTATTGCCAAAAGTCTTTTCCCCCGTTCGTTACCTAATTCAAAAACTCTACTATCAAAAGGCTCAAGTTTCGCAAAAATTTCATAGAGACCCCTATCAACCTGATTAAGTTGTTTGATATGGTTCAGGGGCCAGTAATTTAAAAGATTTTGTACTGTTGGATTTGCATAAAGAATGTGCCCTTTCGGATTTATGGTAAAAACACCCATATCTGCCTGTCTTAATATCTCCTGATAATATTGCTCCTGTGCCTGCTTTTTTAAATGAATATCCTGAATCATTTCATTAAGCATGTTCAAACTATGATTTAGCTCTTCCAATGATTTTATACTCAGTTTTTCTGGAAACCGTAAGGTGAAATCTTCGTTTTTAATTGCATCAAAGAAGTAGGCTATTTTGCGATTGGTCTGATTTACGTAGGAAATTAAAAAATATGTCTGCCAGACAAGAATTAAAAACGCTAAACCACAAAGTATGTACTGCTCATTAAAAAATAAAAATGCAACAACTAAGGCATTCAGACAAATAAAAACTATTCGCAATACTAACTGTATATATATATGTCTGCTAACCATTTAATTCCCTAATTTCTTCATTTTATTATAAAGTGTTTGTCTTGAAATCCCCAATTGCTCCGCAGCCGCGCTGTAATTACCATTGTTTTTTTCTAAAGCACTCGCTATCATTAGTTGTTCCATTTCTTCCAAAGTGTCAGGGCCAGAATCTAAAGAATGGGTTGAATTTAAATTCAATAGAAAATCATTAGGGGTTAAAATATTTCCTTCAGAAAGAATCACAGCGCGTTCAATCGAATGTAATAACTCCCTTATATTACCCGGCCATTTATATGAACTTAGTTTTTCTTCTGCTTTTTGGTTGATTCTTAATTGAGGTTTGCCATATTTCACACTAAATTTCTTTAAGAAAAAATTCGTTAAAGTTAACACGTCACCTTCACGTTCCCTTAGAGGTGGGACCTCTATGCTAATTGTGTTTATTCTGTAAACCAAGTCTTCTCGAAAAAGTCCATCGGCCACCATTTTGTCTAAATCGCAATTCGTTGCACATAGTAAACGAATGTCAACAGGAATTGACTTATTGGAACCAACCCGTACAATCTCCTTATTTTGGATTGCAGATAATAGTTTTGCCTGGGTCTGAAGTGAGATGTTTCCGATTTCATCCAAAAATAAGGTACCACCATTAGCAGCCTCAAATTTACCTATTCGATCTCCCTTGGCATCTGTAAAAGAGCCTTTCACATGACCAAAAAGCTCACTCTCAAAAAGACTATCCGAAATAGAGCCTATATCAACAGGAATAAATACTTCATTATTTCGGGGCGATAAATTATGCAATTCTCTGGCAATTAGCTCTTTGCCAGTTCCATTTTCCCCTGTAATCAAAACATTCACATTGGTTTTCGCTACCTTACTTACCAACGTCATTACAGAATTTAAAGCCTTGGAATTTCCAATAATATATTCTTTTTTGTGATTTATGACCTGCTTTAGGTTGCTTTCCTTTTGTTTGAGTTTGGTTACTTCGTTTTGTGCTTTACGTAATTTATAAGCAGATTTTACCGTGGTTAAAAGTCTTTCATTACTCCATGGTTTTAGAATAAAATCCGAGGCTCCTTCCTTGAGCGCCTCTACTGCCAATTCAATTGCACCATAAGCAGTCATCATGATAACAGATATGTGTTTTGACCTTTTTTTGATTTCTCTAAGCCAGTACAATCCTTCATTGCCTGTATTTACACCGGCCGAAAAGTTCATATCTAGCAGAATAATATCCAAATCAGAAAATTTGGGATAGCTTACTATTTGATTTGGATTGGATAGGGTCTCCACACTTTTAAATTCGAACTGAAGTAAGATTTCTAAAGCACTAAGAACACTTTTATTGTCATCTACTACTAAGATTTTTGCATCAATCATTGAATATTCCTAATTGTCCTGGATAAAACTACGATTTCGATTTTACAAATAGACTAAAGTGTCCAAAAATTAGACAAAATATGTATAAAAAGTTTACATTTAGGTGTGTGTCAATTATCTTATAAAAATGTAATGTACTGATTAATAGATAGATGTATTTGTGGCATAAGATTGGCATTAAGTCTGGCACATTTAATTCTTATGTATCAAAAAATTAAAATAATTACAATTGCCTTACTACTTACTTGTGTTAACCTGGAGGCACAGGATACGTGGTCATTGGATGATTGTATTGCTTATGCCCTTCAGCATAATCTTCAACTGAATGATTATAATTATAATCTGGCATCTGATAAGGAAACATATAGACAATCTATTCGGAATGTATTACCTAGTATAAATGCATATTCTGACTACAACATTCGATATGGTCGTTCGGTTGATCCAAATGACAATAGTATTGTAAATACAGACTTTTTTTCAAATAATTATTCCATTAATTCATCAATTGATTTGTTTCGGGGATTTCAAAAAATAAACGAAATTAAGGCGGCTAAGTTTATGTATAAAGCCACTAAGGAAGAAACTTTACAGCAGAAATATCTTTTGGCTTTTCGTATAATGAGAGCATTTTATGACATTCAATTTTATGAAGGACTTCTTGCTATTTCTAATGAACAACAAGCTGTATCTCAACAGAATTTTGATTTGGTAAAAAAACAAATCGATCTAGGTCTTAAGGCAGGCGCAGACCTGTATGAGGCCGAATCTCTGCTCTTAACGGATAAGTTAAATGTTACCCAAAGTGTCAATAATCTTGCTGCGGCAAAATTAAGATTAATACAAGAAATGAACCTTGTTGATGTAACGGATATCGCTATAGACACACAATTGCCAATAAAAAATGAGGTAATTCAAAATGCTGAATTAAAAACGGATTCTGTTTATAAAGATGCACGAAGTTTTATTCCAAGTATCAAAGCTCAGATGCTAAGGGAACAAGCTGCCAAAAAGCAAATAGCGGTTGCTCGAGGATCTTTATATCCTTCGGTAAGCCTATTTGGGGGCGTTGGCACGGGATACTATGAAACTACCAGAGATGCTACTGGAATTACTATTCCTTTTAGAGATCAATTTAGAGATAATACGTTTCAGTTCATTGGGGTAGCGGTGAATGTGCCTATTAGCAACGGATGGTTGGGCAGGTCAAGGGTGAAACAACAAAAAATAGCCCATTTACGCGCTAAAAATAATTTAAGCATACAAGAACAGGAACTTAAACAAATCATACAGCAGTTGGTCCAGGAGTATACTGCGTTACTAACAGAGTATGAACAAAGCACTCAAAAAATGGAATCGCAAAACCTTGCTTTTACCATTGCAAATAAGAGATATGAAAAAGGATTAATTAGCGCGTTGGAACTATTTACTGCTAAAAACCTTTTTGCTAGTTCTCAAAACGAAAATTTACAAGTACGGTTGCGTGCTGAAGTGAATAAAAGTACACTTGATTTTTACAGAGGCCTGCCAATATTTAGTATAATCGAATAAGAATTAGACCCATCATGGATATAAAAATAGAAAAGAAAAAAGGATTAAGACCAAAGCACTATGCTTATATCGGCATTGGTGTAATAGTACTTTTTATAGGGTATCAGTTATTAGTTGGCACTTCGGTTTCAACCTTTCGTACAGAGAAGGACAAGCTTTCTATTGGTGAGGTTACTCAAGGCAAGTTCGATGATTATATAACGATTAACGGAAACGTGGCTCCAATAGCTACCATATACATGGACGCATATGAAGGAGGAAGAGTCAATGAAAAATTAATTGAGGAAGGGGCAATTGTAAAGAAAGGTGAGATTATCCTGAAGTTGGAAAATAGCAAGCTATATGAACAAATATTGGCAAGTGAGAGTAATCTGGCGTTAAAACAAAATGACCTTCGATCAACTAAATTAACTTTTGATTCCCGCCAGGTAGAAGGAAAAAGATCTTTGGCAACTGCCGAGTATGACCTTCAAAGGTTAAAACGTAATTACGATCAAAACCAGGCATTATATGACGATGAGTTAATTTCGAAAGAGACGTATCTATTGTCTAAGGAGAGCTATGAGTTATCTAAAAAACAATATGATATTATAAAACTACAAACCGAACAAGATGATGCCCTTCGCATAACTTCTCTGGCTAGTTTAGACACTGACTTAAGCAGAATGCAAAAAACATTAAGCATGGTTTATGAAAGGTTAGACCATCTAAATGTGCGCGCCCCGGCCGATGGACAATTAGGATTCTTAGATGCTGAAATTGGTCAGAATATTGGTCAAGGAGAAAGAATTGGCCAAATCAATGTTCTTACAGATTTTAAAATTGAGGCCGAAATAGACGAACACTATATTGATAGGGTAAAACGCGATTTAAATGCAACTTTTGAGCGAAATGGAACGGAATACGAATTGCGATTACGCAAAGTCTACCCCGAAGTTCGAAGTGGAAGATTCAAAGTAGACCTGGTGTTTACAGGAAGCAAACCAGAGAATATCAGGGCTGGCCAAAGCTATAATATAAGATTGCAATTAGGAGAATCTTCAGATGCCTTGCTATTGCCAAAAGGTAGTTTCTTTCAAAGTACTGGTGGCCAGTGGATTTTTGTAGTGAACCCATCAGGTGGAGAGGCTTTGAGAAGGGATATTCGAATTGGGAAACAAAATTCACGCTATTATGAGATACTAGATGGGTTAGAGCAAGGAGAGAACGTAATAACCAGCAGTTACTCAAGTTTTGGAGAAGCGGAAAAAATAGTTTTAAAATAAAAGTATTCAAACTGACACATTTTACAATGTAATAGTGTCTTTATATTAATCAGTAAAATTCAATCAAAAAATGATCACAATAAAAAATTTACAAAAAAGCTTTAGAACCGAGGAAGTTGAAACCTTAGCACTTAACAATGTTAAATTAAATGTAGCCGAGGGAGAGTTCGTAGCCATCATGGGACCTTCGGGCTGTGGAAAATCGACACTTTTGAACATTATCGGGATGCTCGATAATCCAACTGAGGGTAGTTACAATTTTGCCGGTAATGAAGTTGGAGGACTTAAAGAAAGTCAACGCACGCAACTGCGAAAAGGTAATCTCGGTTTTGTTTTTCAGAGTTTCAATTTAATTGACGAGTTAACAGTATATGAGAACGTGGAATTGCCACTTATTTACCTTAAAATGAGTAAGAGCGAACGTAAAGAAAAGGTAATGAAAGTACTAGAGCGCATGAAAATAGCACACCGTGCAAAACACTTTCCGCAACAATTATCTGGTGGTCAGCAGCAAAGGGTGGCCATTTCAAGAGCTGTAGTTACCAACCCGAAATTGATTCTGGCCGATGAACCTACTGGAAATTTGGATTCTAAGAACGGTATAGAAGTAATGAACCTTTTAACTGAATTGAATCAGGAAGGAACCACTATTGTTATGGTAACACACTCGGACAGGGACTCTCATTATGCACATAGAGTGGTTAACCTTTTTGATGGTCAAATTGTCACAGAAAGTCAAAATAGGGCAATCGGTGCTTTAGTTTAAAGAGAAAGTTTATTCAGCAATCAAAATTCAACAATCATGTTTAAAAATCATTTGAAAATAGCCTGGAGAAGTTTAAAAAAGCAACCTTTTTTTACTTTTCTGAATACTTTTGGACTTGCCATAGGAATTGCCGGAGGTTTACTTATTTCATTATATATCCATGATGAATTAAGTTATGATACAATGTTCGCCGATGCCAACCGCATACACAGGGTTCATGCTGATATTAAATTTGGCGGGGAGGATCGCAAGTTTGCGGTGACACCTGCTCCTATGGCCGAAGCTGTTCAAAATGATTTTTCCGAAGTAGAACTGGCCATGCGGTTTCGAACCCAAGGCAGTATGTTACTTAGAAAGGCTGATACCGAGTCCAATATAAAAGAACTACAGTCAACTTATGCAGATTCAACTTTCTTTGAAATGTTCGGGATAGATCTGCTCGTTGGCGATAGAAAAACGGCTTTAAAGTCTCCGAACACGTTGGTTTTGACCAAATCTGCAGCTGAAAAGCATTTTGGACTCAATGATGCAGTAGGCCAGACCATGATTTTAGACAATAATAATTCTTTTACGGTAACTGGAGTGATTGCTGATTTCCCACAAAATTCATTTCTAAGAGACCATACAGTTTTTATGGCCATGTCCGGGTATGAGGATTCGAGGATTGTGAATTGGGGCAGCAATAATTACCAGACGTACTTAAAACTAATTCCATCAGCCAATATTGAAGATATACAACAACCATTAAGAGGTTTTTTGAGCAAGTATGTTATACCAGGTGTTCAGCAGTTTATGCCAGGAATTACAGAAGAACAATTCAAAGCTGCAGGAAATCATTTAATATATAGTACAATGCCCTTAACCGATATACATTTAAGATCGGACAGGGTGGCCGAAATAAGCGGAAATAATGATCTCCAGAGTATTTATATACTTTCTTTTATTGCCATATTCCTTTTGGTTTTGGCATGTGTCAATTTTATGAACCTTTCAACGGCACATTCTCTTAAGAGGGCCAAAGAGGTTGGTATTAGAAAAACTTTAGGATCTAATAGAGGAGAGCTTATCAGGCAGTTTTTAATAGAATCTGGGTTGGTGTCTTTAGGGTCATTAGTGTTGGCTGTTATTTTGGCTATTATACTGCTCCCATTGTTTAATGACTTGGCAGATAAAGACATTTCCATGCCTTATTCAAATCCATTTTTCTGGCTGACACTGCTTGCATCTGGCGTGGTTCTTGGGCTTATTTCAGGAGGTTACCCCGCTTTCTTCATGTCAAAGTTTATTCCTGTAAAAGTGCTTAAAGGGACTAGCAACAACAGTCTGGGAGGCGGTAACGTTCGAAATGTATTGGTTGTTTTTCAATTCGCTATTTCAGTATTCCTGATTATTGGTACACTGGTGGTATACCAACAATTGAATTACATTCAAAATAAGGACCTTGGCTTTTCCAAAGATCAAGTCTTAATAGTGAACGATGCATTTTCTCTAGACAACAAAGCTACTTCCTTTAAAGAAGAGGTTAAAAAATTGAGCTATGTTAAAAATGCGACCTTGAGCAGCTTTTTCCCTACACCCTCAGGTAGATCAGATAGTGTATTTGCACCAGAAGAGGGACTTACCGACCAGGAAAACGCCCTTAGTATGCAAAGATGGGGTGTTGATTTTGATTATGTGTCAACGATGGAGTTTGAAATTATTGCGGGAAGGGATTTTAATCGTGCTTTCAAGAATGATTCTACAAGTATCATTATTAATGAATCTGCCGTATCCGTAATTGGAATATCACCGGAGGAAGCGATTGGAAAAAGATATACTCCCAACATGGCAGCTGAAAACCCTATATATTATACAATTATTGGAGTTGTTAAAGACTTTCATTTTTCACCTTTTAGGGCTGAGATAGAATCATTGAGCCTTCATCTGGAAGACAGAGCTTACGCATTAGCGATTAAATTAGAGTCAGGAAATATTTCAAATGCCATAGGTGGAATTGAAAGAATTTGGAACCAAGTAGCACCCGGGCAACCCTTTGATTATTATTTTATGGAAGACTCTTTTAATGATACCTACCAGTCAGAACAACGATTAGGTAAAATCTTTTTCATATTTACAACCCTGTCCATATTAATTGCTTGTCTGGGACTATTTGGTTTAGCCGCTTTTAACGCTGAAAAGCGTACCAAGGAAATAGGAATAAGAAAGGTGTTGGGTGCTAGCGTGAGTCAGATTTCGTATAGACTTTCAGTAGATTTTTTAAAACTGGTGGGTATTGCTATCCTGGTTTCTCTTCCATTGGGCTGGTTCGCCATGAATAAATGGCTCGAGGATTTTTCCTATCGCATTGAAATCGGTATTTGGGTCTTTGGGCTGGCTGCATTCCTGGCAGTTGCCATTTCAATACTAACTGTTAGTTATCAGAGTATTAAAGCAGCTATAGTTAACCCCGTCAAAAGTTTGCGTACAGAATAATTATCAATCAAAAAACAATCAATCATGTTTAAAAACTATATAAAAATTGCCTGGAGAAACCTTATAAAAAATAAGGCCTATTCAATCATAAATATTGGGGGACTGGCATTGGGTATGGCGGTTACCCTAATCATTGGGCTTTGGATGCAGGACGAACTATCCCATAACGATTATTTTACCGGCAAGGATAGGATTGCGCAGGTATTCCAGTCACAAACTTTTAATGGTGAGACAGGAACTGGGCCAGCCATCCCACGACCTTTGGAAAAGGCACTAAGAGAAGGGTATGGGGATAATTTTAAGCACCTGATTATGGCCACCTGGACCAACGATCGATACCTTAAATACAAAGAAACCAGCATATCTAGATCTGGGAACTATATGCAGGAAGCCGCTCCGGAACTATTAAATCTGGAGATCTTAAAAGGCGAGAAAGATGGGCTGAGAGAGATAAATTCCATTATGCTTTCTGAATCAACGGCTAAGACGCTTTTTGGCAGTGAAGAACCAATTGGCAAAATAGTTGAGGTTAATAGCCAGTATAATCTAATGGTTTCAGCCGTATACAAAGACATTCCGTTTAACAACACATTTAATGATACAGAATTCATAATTCCATGGGAACAATTTCTTACTACAAATGAGTGGGCTAGAAATGCTGAAGATAACTGGGGGAACAATTCATATCAGATGTTTGTACAAATTGCCGACAATGCCAATATGGAGCAAGTTACCGCCAAGATCAGGGATGTAAAAAAAACCCTTAACGAAGATTCAGCAGATTTTAACCCACAGCTCTTTCTGTTCCCCATGAAAGACTGGCACCTTAAAAGTAATTTTGAAAATGGCAAACAAGCGGGTGGACGTATAAAATACGTATGGTTATTTGGCATCATTGGTGTTTTTATATTGCTTTTAGCCTGTATTAATTTCATGAACCTAAGTACCGCACGTTCCGAAAAAAGAGGGAAGGAAGTTGGTATTCGCAAGTCTATTGGTTCGCAAAGAGGGCAGTTGATATATCAATTTTTAAGTGAGTCGTTTCTCGTGGTACTGTTTGCATATTTGCTCGCGATTGTACTCGTGCTTTTATCAATTGATGGGTTTAACGATTTAGCTAGAAAGGAGATTACCTTTCCATGGAGCAACCCTGCTTTTTGGGTTATTTCATTACTATTTATTCTTATTACAGCATTGATGGCTGGTAGTTACCCAGCCTTATACCTGTCTTCATTTAAACCTGTTGATGTTTTAAAGGGAACTTTTAAAGTTGGAAAATACGCAGGATTACCCAGGAAGATATTGGTTGTTGTGCAGTTTACCGTTTCCGTGGCCTTTATAATAGGGACGGTCATTGTGATGCAGCAGATTAATTATGCAAAAAACAGACCTGTTGGGTATGACAAACAGGGATTGATTCAAGTCCCGGTTATGAGTAAGGATTTTACAGGAAAATTTGAATTGATGCGAAGTGAGTTCATGGGATCCGGTGCAGTCGCACAAATGTCAACATCTAGTGCTCCGACAACCGCAGTTTGGTCTAATTATAGCGGATACACATGGGAAGGAAAACCAGAAGGATTTCAGGAGGATTTTGCCTGGACACAGGTATCTCCCGAATTTGCAAGTTCATTGAATCTAAAAATAATGGCTGGGCGTGATTTTTCCAGGGAATTCGCTTCCGATTCCAACGCGGTTCTTATCAATGAGACAGCTGTTAAATATATGGGTCTTATAAATCCTGTAGGCAAATATCTCAAAGACAGCAATGAAGAGAATCCATCGGAACCATTGAAAATAATAGGTGTGGTTAAGGATATGATTGCGCAATCGCCCTATGAACCAGTCAAACAAGCGGTATACGCCTATGATAAAGATGATAGTGCCAGTTATTACAATATGAGACTGAACCCCAATCAAAGTACCGGAGAAAATCTGGCTGTAATAGAGCGGGTATTCAAAGAACATTTTCCCAATATTCCATTTCAATATGATTTTGTAGATCAAGAATACGGTAAAAAGTTTGCAGCTGAAGAAAGAATAGGAACCCTGTCAGGGATTTTTACGGCGCTGGCAATACTAATAAGCTGTTTGGGACTGTTTGGCCTAACCTCCTTTGTAGCAGAACAGCGTACAAAAGAAATCGGGGTACGTAAAGTGCTAGGGGCTTCAGTATTTAATGTATGGAATATGCTTTCTAAGGATTTTTTAAAGTTGGTGATCGTCTCATGTTTTATTGCCGTTCCCATAGCCTATTTCGTAATGAACGGATGGCTTCAGGAATACCCGTATCGTGTTATTCTTAAGTGGTGGATATTTGCTTTGGCCATGGTAGGTGCGATGTTAGTTACCGTCATTACAGTAAGTTTTCAGGCCATCAAAGCAGCAAGAGCTAACCCGGTTAAAAGCCTTCGTACAGAATAATGCTACTCTTAGGCTAAACCAAAAGATATTTGAAACCATGGTACTACAATTAAGCAATATTTTCAAATGGGTACAACAAGGTGGTCAACGTGTGTTTTTACTAAAGGACATTAACCTCGAAGTTGAGGAAGGCGAGTTTATATCCATTATGGGCCCTTCCGGATCGGGAAAATCAACCCTTTTGAATGTCATAGGAATGCTTGATACTTTCGATGAAGGGAAATACAGTTTTTTAGATGAACCTGTTCATGAGCTCAAAGAAAAACATCGGTCTAATCTGTACAAACAATATATTGGGTTTGTGTTTCAATCATACCATCTTATTGACGACCTTACGGTATATGAAAACCTGGAAATGCCTCTGTTATATAAGAAGCACAGTAGGTCAGAAAGAAAGGCTATGGTGGCCGATACCTTGGATAGATTTAATATTGTGGGTAAAAAAGACCTTTTTCCTGCGCAACTCAGTGGTGGTCAACAACAATTAGTGGGTGTTGCCCGTGCATTAATCAGCAAGCCCAAATTAATTTTGGCGGATGAACCTACTGGAAATTTAAATTCGAAACAAGGAGAGGAAATCATGGAACTTTTTAAGCAATTGAACGAGGAAGGCGTAACCATTGTTCAAGTCACCCATTCGGAGAAAAATGCGGCCTATGGATCGCGTATTATTAATCTATTAGATGGACGCAAAATAATATAGAACTTCACATATAGTTTGCCAATCTCACCATGTCACTTTTCGATATGATAACTTTAGCTTCTCAACCCTAAGATGTATCTTTGTTGTTTAGAATGAATATATATAAAGCATGAAGTTAAGGAAAGATGATATCCTAAAAGCGTTGGAACATATAACAGTTCCTGGTGAAGGTCAGAACATGATTGAAAGTGGTGCTGTAAAGAATGTCCAGATTTTTGGAGATGAAGTGGAGATAGATATCACTATTACTAACCCAAGTCTACAGGCACGCAAGAAAACCGAAGTGGAAATTCTAAAGATTATCCATAAGGAGGTATATGAAAAGGCAAAGATAAAAATCAATATAAAGGTCGACGCTCCTGTTACGCCTAACGTTAATGAAATAAAAGGAAAACCCATACCGGGGATACAGAATATAATTGCCGTTGCCTCAGGCAAAGGAGGAGTTGGTAAGTCTACAGTAACTGCAAACATGGCGGTTACGCTCGCAAAAATGGGATTTAATGTAGGGATTCTAGATGCAGATATATACGGACCCTCTATCCCTATTATGTTCGATGTTGCTTTGGAAAAACCTTTGGCAACCAATGTAGATGGGAAGTCCAAAATGAAACCTGTTGAAAACTACGGTGTTAAAATCTTATCCATAGGATTTTTTACACAACCAAATCAGGCGGTTGTTTGGCGTGGGCCCATGGCCGCAAAAGCGCTAAATCAAATGATTTTTGATGCCCACTGGGGGGACTTAGATTTCTTACTTATAGATCTGCCACCGGGTACCGGGGATATTCATCTGAGTATTATGCAGGCCCTGCCTATTACTGGCGCCGTTGTGGTGAGTACACCCCAGGAAGTTGCCTTGGCAGATGCACGCAAAGGGGTTGCTATGTTTCAGCAAGAGTCTATTAACGTTCCGGTCCTAGGGATCGTTGAAAATATGGCCTATTTTACCCCTGAAGAATTACCAGATAATAAGTATTATATTTTTGGCAAACAGGGAGCAAAAAACCTGGCAGAAGACTTAAAAGTACCTTTTTTAGGAGAAATACCGTTGGTGCAAAGCATTAGAGAGGCTGGAGATGTTGGAAGACCAGCCGCTATGCAAACTGGTACTGCGTTGGAAACTGCATTTCAGGAATTGACAAAAAATTCGGTACAGGAACTGGTTAAAAGAAATACAAGCTTACCTCCCACGGAGGCTATCAAGATAACCACAATGGCAGGTTGTTCTGCTGTAAAACAAAAAGGATAATGACTTCAGAAGAACTACGTTTAAAAGTTGAGTTTGCACTGGATGAAATTCGACCCTTCCTCCAAAACGATGGAGGAGATATTACGTTGATAGCCATTGATGATGACACGTCTGTAAAGGTCAGGTTAGAAGGAAACTGTGTTGGATGCAGTGTAAACCAAATGACCTTAAAAAGTGGTGTGGAAATGACGATTAAGAAATATGCCCCGCAAATAGAACAAGTTATTAACGTAGATTAATCAGAATTGCTAGTTCTACCCAGTCCTTTTTTTACCCTAAGCTATAGATTATTTATTGATGATTAAAACCGATATACTTATTATAGGAGCCGGTCCTACGGGTCTTTTTGCTGTTTTTGAAGCAGGATTGTTACAGCTAAAATGCCATTTGATAGACGCATTACCGCAACCTGGAGGACAATGTTCTGAAATCCTATCGCAAAGAATTCACGGCCGAACAGGTCGAACTGATCGTCGAGAAAGATGTCATCGGTCACGTCAT
>CBDUCK010000051.1:0-14967 GCA_965365635.1 uncultured Muriicola sp. | reverse complement strand
TAAAAAGAGAATCTGGAATTTCATAAAAGTGCTTATCGTCTACTATATGAACATCAAAGAGGCCATTATCTGTTGTTGCTTCTTTGGTAATTACCTTATCATAAGGCTGTATCTCACCTTTCTTAGGTTTTGGCTGAGGTTTAGTTGCTTCAGATTTTTTATTCTTCTTTTTAAATATTTGTGCTTCGGCAGTTTGGAAAGAGCCAAAAAGAACTAGTAAGAAGAAGAGTTTTGGGAGAAAAGTTTTAATCATTAGATATTTTTTTTGGTTTGAAGCTCCCAAAGAACCGAAAAATTTATCGAAAGTATTGTTAATTATTTCTTAAGTGCTTTACGTCTAAACACCATGCCTAAAGTCATGTAACCTATTGGTATATAGCTGCATAATTGGGTTATAAATAAAATACAGATCAATAAGTAAGTTGTAATTATCTGTTAAATTGAAATTTTAAATGTAACATTCCGGGGTTTTACTAGTCTTATATATAACAACAAGTATTTATCAAACAATTATCAATTAACCATAGAATGAACAAATTATTATTAGCATGCGGATTGGTTTTCACGGGGATTACCACCACATCACAAACAGAAAATTTCACTACTGATTTTGAGAATCAGGTGGCAGTTGAGAGCGTTTCTTTAACTGTAAATGAACATACATTATTCTGGAGTACAGAAAATGAAGAAGTAGCCCTACTGGGAACAGGTCATAGAATACCAACGGAAGCTCCAGAGTATATAGAGTTAGATGCGATACCTTATTTAGAAGACAATAATGAAATAGCTCTGGGTTTTGACACAAAAGAGTATCTCCCGGAGAATTTTGATCCTGCTGTTTTTTATTTCGATGTAACGACGGTAGCTTACATTGACGAAAACAAAGGTTCTGATCTTGGATTTAACACAAAGGATAATTTACCGAATAACTTTAATGCGTATGCACAACCCCAAGATGTTATGGATGTTTCCTATATAGAAACAACAGATAATGCTTTAGGCTTTGATACAGCAATGTATTTGCCAGAAAGATTCGATGCCTACGAAACAGAGTTAGACCTTAATACGATCATCTATATAGAAGAAGAGATTGACTTTGAGATCTGCTTAGAATCAATAGCATTTTAGTCAAAGAAATTTGAATTGGTAAAAGCATAAAACTAGATCGCAATTGCCTTTTAGTATTTATATTTTGAATTAGTTAGTTGAAAAGCCTCCTTTTTTTGGAGGCTTTTTCCTTAGTGGCTATGCCAAAATAATTAAAATGAGCCCCTATCATCGATAATCGGTTCGTTAACAAAAATTTAACACTATTTTCTCTATACACTTCCTTGTAAAAAAAGGGGTGTTTCCATGCTAAAAATGTAGGTTTTAGAATGGGGTAATGCCAAGTTGTCAAAGAAATTCATGAGAATTTGCGAAAATCATTTTTAGGGCTTATTTATCTAATTGTTAATGATTTCAGAAGGACAATATTTATCCTTTTTCTTGGTTCTATCTTTGCATAAATTATTAACCTATAACGTTATGAATACTAAATATTTTAAAATAAGTGCCATCCTATTTTTAGCGATGTGTAACCAAATAATCGCAGGCAGCGGTACTGCCAATTTTACTTTTGAAATGGATACAATTACCTTTCTGGAAGAAGATGCAAATACAGAGATAGATTTTAATACAACAGACTATCTCCCAACAAACTTTAATGCCTATGCGTCGCCTTCAGACTTTAAGGATGTCTCTTTTCTGGAAGAAGAAGAAGTGAACTTAGGGTTCGATTCTAAAAGCTATTTGCCAGAAGGATTTACCCCCTATGCCTTTTACTTTGATATTCACTCTGTAGATTACATAGAAGAGAATGATAATTTGGAGTTGAATTTTAAAACGAAAGATTTTTTACCTGCAGGATTTAATGGGCCGGTAAGTAAATAAGAATTATAATATCTAAAATGTATAGCCTCTGGCACCTTGGTGTTAGAGGCTTTTGTTTTTAAAAAAGGTATGGGATTACAAATTGAAATAGTAGTACCAATAAGACCACCGATATTAGATTTAAGATAATACCAACGCGTGCCATCTGATGTACTTTAATATATCCACTTGCAAAAACAATAGCATTTGGAGGGGTAGCCATGGGAAGCATAAAGGCGCAACTACTGGCAATGGTTACCGGAATCAATAAATATAATATAGGAATATTTAATCCTATGGCAATACCCGCTACAACTGGGGCCAGAACTGCCACCAAGGCCACATTGCTCATAAGTTCTGTCATAAACAACATTAATATAATTAGTAAGACAGCTGTAAATAAGATGCTTATTTCGCTCGTTGCGATGGCACTGGAGACGACATCAACAATTCCACTACTAGACATGCCATTAGCCAATGCAAGTCCTCCTCCAAATAGAATTAGGATGCCCCAGGCAAGTTTTTGGGTATCATTCCATCGAATAATAAAATCTCCTTTTTTTAAATTATACGGAATGGCGAATAATGATACTGCAGCCATCATACTTATGATCGTATCCGACAACCCCAGCGTGGGAAAAACACCGTTGATAACCGTCCTGAAAATCCAGAGAAACACCGTAACACCAAATATGGCCAATACCATTTTCTCCTTCCCGGAAGTAGGCCCTAATTTATGAAGCTCCTGAGCAATTACGTCTCTGGAAGCTGTAAATTTAAGATGTTTATTGGGGAACATCCATTTCACCAATACCAAGTAGCAAATGGTCAGAAGGATAATAGAAAAAGGTAACCCCAGGGTCATCCATTTCAGGAACGATATCTCTATGTTGTATTCGTTTTCTAACAATCCTATGAGGACCGAGTTCGGCGGTGTTCCTATAACAGTGGCAATACCACCCGCATTAGCAGAAAAGGCGATACCCAGCATAACGCTCAAGGCAAAATTCTGATCACTTTTGGTGAAACCGTCTTCATCATTAATGAGGAGGCCAATTACAGACATGGCTATAGGAAGCATTACTACGGTACTTGCTGTATTGCTAATCCACATACTCAAAGAAGCCGTAGCTATCATAAAGCCAAGTACCACTTTATTAGGGGTAGTTCCTGTAATACGAATTATATTAAGGGCAATTCTTTTGTGAAGATTTACTTTTTCTAAAGCGAGAGCTAATACAAAGCCTCCAAAGAACAAGAAAATAATGGGACTGCCATAATTTGCCCCCACATTGGTGATATTCATTACATTCAGAATTGGAAAGAGGATCAGTGGGAGCAGTGCCGTGACCGAAATGGATACAGCTTCTGTAATCCACCATACTACCATCCACAATGCGGTTGCAATAACAGCGTTGGCAGTTTCTTTACCTTCTAACAGATCGGGGCAATTAACAATTATTACAAACAGAATAGGTCCAAGAAGTAGTCCTATTTTTTTACTGAGGCCCATGGTGTACAATTTGAGCCCTAATCTATGTTTTATTATTTAGTTTAAAAAATAAAAAGGGAGCCATATGCTCCCTTTTTGAACATGGCAATCAACCCTTACGGACGCAAGTCAATGAGCGTCAGATCAAAGTCGCAAGCGCCGTAAAACAATTTTACTTCAGATTCTACATCATATCCTGCAATGAAGAAAAGGGTGTCCTCAATTTTCAATAGCTCTGGCATGTAGTTTCCATTATATTTAATTTCGTTTAGTACAACGCCATTAGCATTGTATTTTCGGAGGTACAGATCTGTTGAGATTACAAAAGAATCATCTATCGCCACCAGTGCCTGGTTGTTCTCTGTGTCGTTAAAGAACGTACTGGAAATTTTATTCCCTGCTGCATCGGTTACCAGAAGTTCGCCATTAGCATACATTACCAATGCACCACTACTTAGTTGTTCCAGGTGATAACTACCGTTAAGATCATTAAAAGAACTCACCTTGCTGGTAAGCTCTGTGTCCTCAAAGATGACATGGCTGGTTACATTGAGCGAAGCATCCATAAAGATGAGAAGGGGTTTGTAATCCGAAACGTATGGTAAACTAACGTTTTTAGTAAATACTGCACCAAAAGCAATATAGCCATCTGTTACTTCTATCATATCACCAATCATAGCATCTGCCGGGCCAAAGTTGTTTAGGGCTACTTCAAAGGAATCTCCACTGCTATTTCTGGTTTCAACAGATGCTTTGTAGATACCTGCGTCTTCCTGAGTACCGAAGTACAGGTAGTTAGATTCACTTTCCAGGAAGCCGTAACTATGGCTGGAAGCATCATTAATAGCGTTTAAAAAGGCCCATGTACTGTTATAATTTACCTCCTGAGTACCATATAAACCACCCAGTGTTCTGGCGAAAACAAAATTTTTGTCTCCATTGGGATAGATATTCATAAAAGCACTCGAGGAATTAAAAGGCTTGTCTGCTATGTAGGTGGAGGCATACATATAATCCTCGTCAAACTCTCTATAATAAAATTTGGATCCCATGGGTCCTATATTGTCCTGATAAAGCTCTATAGAGTATATATTTCCGGTAACCGGATTAATACCAGTCTCTAAGGGAAATCCGGTAAAACCCTCAGGAATTTCGGGATATAAGTACAAGGCTTCAACCCCTAGTACTGTCACAGATTTGGAAAACGTAGCGGTTTTCTCCGCATCATTTTCAATAGTAAGTAATATGGTATACGTTCCTCCTTCATCGAAGTTAATAGCGGGGTTTTCCTCTTCACTGGTTTGGCCATTGCCGAAATCGAATAAATAGGAGGTGGCACCTTCAGAGCAATTAGTGATCTGGAGCATTTCTCCCACATTCAATGTAAGGCTGCTGGTTTCAAAACAAGCCTGCAGGGCATTTTCTTCCTCTGGATTTTCATTAATTGGTTCCATTGCATCCTTGGAGCATGCTAGAACAAGAAACAGGCTAATGCCTAAGAAGTAGTATTTTTTCATAAACATAGATTTGGGTTCTAACTATGTAAACGTTTATGAAAGTGCTATATTTTAAAAATTAACAACTTTTCGACGAACGGCAAGGCGTCTAACTACCTGACAATAAAGTCTTTAGAATAAGTAAAAGTGCATTTGGTCGATTGGCCTCCTATTGAAGGGTACAAAGCAGTGTATCCCCTTCTTTGAAGACCTTTGCAACCCCTAATTTGGTTAACCCTTTTATTCCTTTATCCCAGGCTTTATTACTAAGGCCGGCCATATCTTTAAGTGTCGCTAATGGCATTGGATCTTCCTTTTTTAAAATCTCCAGAATCGCTTTTTCGTTGTCACTTAGTTCCAACGGTTTCTTTTCCGGACGCATTTGTGGAAAGAACAATACTTCCTGTATCGATGAATTATTGGTCAGTAACATCACCAAACGATCTATTCCAATGCCAATACCGGAGGTAGGCGGCATACCATATTCCAGGGCTCTTAAAAAGTCCTGATCTATAAACATGGCCTCATCATCTCCTTTTTCAGATAATGTAAGCTGCTCCTCAAACCGTTCTCTTTGATCTATAGGATCATTTAGTTCCGAGTAAGCGTTGGCAATTTCCTTTCCGTTTATAATAAGTTCAAAACGCTCTGTTAATGCCGGATTGTTTCTGTGTTCTTTGGTTAAGGGGCTCATTTCTTTCGGATAATCGATGATAAACGTGGGCTGTACATAGTGATGCTCACATTTTTCACCAAAAATCTCATCGATGAGTTTGCCAATCCCCATAGTATCATCTACTTCAATTCCCAATTTTTTAGCCGTAGCCAGCAGCTTGCCTTGATCCATCCCGGTTACGTCTATCCCGGTGTGTATTTTAATGGCTTCCAAAATTGGAATTCTGGGGTATGGGGCTTTAAATTCTATCTCGTGGTCTCCGACTTTAACTTTGGAGGTTCCATTTGCATCCAATGCCACTTTTTCTAGCAGTTCCTCAGTGGTATCCATCATCCAATAGTAATCCTTGTAGGCTACATACAATTCCATGACCGTAAACTCTGGGTTATGGGTACGATCCATTCCCTCGTTTCTAAAATCTTTTGAAAACTCGTAGACCCCGTCAAAACCACCAACAATGAGTCGTTTTAGATACAATTCATTTGCTATTCTTAAATACAAGGGGATGTTTAGGGCATTGTGATGGGTTAAAAATGGCCTTGCAGCTGCTCCTCCAGGGATAGGCTGCAGAATGGGTGTTTCCACTTCCAAATAGCCCTTATCATTATAAAATTGGCGTATACTATTGGTTATTTTGGTTCGCTTAATAAATGTTTCTTTAACCTCCGGATTCACCACTAAATCTACATACCGTTGTCGGTACCTCAGTTCAGGGTCGTTGAATTCATCGTATAAATTGCCTTCAGCATCTTTTTTGGGCAGTGGCAGTGGGCGCAATGCCTTGCTAAGCATTTCAAATTTCTTGACCATCACAGTTTTTTCCCCAACTTTCGTTGTAAACAATTCCCCTTCAATACCTATGATATCGCCAATATCCAGTAATTTTTTATAAACCTCGTTGTAGTTGGTTTTATCCTCACCCGGGCAGATTTCATCCCTGTTAAAATATACCTGTATGCGGCCTTCACTGTCTTGCAGCTCGGCAAAAGAAGCTTTCCCCTGAATTCTTCGAGACATCAGCCTGCCAGCAATTACAACCTTCTTCCCTTCCTCATAATCCTTAATTATACCTGCCGAGGTAGCGTCTACGGGATACAATTTTGCAGGGTAGGGATTAATTCCCATTTCCCGTAATTTGGTTAGTTTTTCTCTTCTTACTTCTTCTTGTTCTGAAAGCTGCATAGTATAACTGTTAAAGCCGCAAAATTACATTATTTAAAAAAAGAGAAAAGGTACTTTTCAATTATTACACTTATTTTATATCACCTGTGCCAGATTTATGATAAAAATCATAGAATAATAACTCATTCGATACTTATTTTGCTTAGTTAAATCTAGTGCTTTCAATAGCCCTGGAGGTAACATCTATTATAACATATAACCTATTCCGATATAGGTCATCTAAAACTATCTAATAAAGTAAAAACCATTTGCAAAATGAAACATTTTATTATCAGTACTATCCTTGTTCTTGGGATTAGTTTTTACACATTTGGGCAAGAGTTGGCCCCTTACATTAAAATTGCTGAGACCAATGAATCTATTCAACAAGCTTCAGATAAGATCATTGCCGCACTGAAGCAGCACTCATTTTAGGGTTTGGGATCGTATCACCCTGCGAACAGGAGTTCTTTAAAAGTGATTGCATTTACTAGAAGTGACCTAAAGAACACCGTTGTAAAGGTTGCTGACAGAGGCGCCCTGGCAGCTGCATTTAAAGTAGGTTTTGTTCAAAAAGACGGTAAAACTACTATTTCTTATACAAATCCCGATTACATCTTAAGAGCTTACTTAAGAGATAATTATAATACATACAAAAGCACCTTTGAAAAATTTGCGCTGGATTTGAAAACAACTTTTTCAGCTATTGGCGATGAGTTTACGCCTTTTGGGGGCACGGTAGAAGCAGATAAACTCAAGAAATATCATTACAAAATAATGATGCCTTATTTTACCGATCCTGTCTCATTAAATGAATTTGCTTCCTTTGAGGAAGGGGTACAAGTCATTGAAGAGAATTTAAAAGCAAAAAAGGGAAGTACGTTTCAAGTCTACAAAATAGTATATCCTAATGAGGAAGTTGCCGTTTTTGGTATAGGGTTAAAAAGCAAAGAAGATGGGGAATCTCATTTCTTGCCAAAAATTGGAGTAGACCATGCTGCTGCCTTGCCCTATGAAATTATATTACAAAATAATGAAGCTACGATGCTTCATGGCAAATACAGAATTGCGCTGCATTGGCCGGAATTGACCATGGGTACATTTATGAAAATAATGAGTACGCCAGGTGATATTGAAGATACACTTGAAGGCCTATGTAAGCCATCCACTGAAGATACTAGCTCGCTTTAAACCAAAGTACAAATAGATGCATAGCGTCTATTGTTTTTAAGACCCTTCATTATAGAAGGGTCTTTTTTGTATTGAGGTGTAACATTTCTGGTTATTTTGCGTCCAATAGATACATCAATCAAAATCTGTTACTATGAGCCTCATAAGAGTACTGCTGGCCATCTTATTCCCGCCCTTATCGGTTATAGGGAAAGGCTGTGGTTCCTTTATCATTGTTTTTTTACTCACCCTCTGTGGTTGGGTTCCCGGAGTAATTGCTGCCCTTGTCATTTTGAATAATCCCAACTGATCATTGTATCTTTGTGTTCTATGAACAAAAAGATCGCAGTTCAAGATCTTGGGTTAAAAGAGTATAAGGAAACCTGGGACTTTCAAGAAAAGCTTTTTAAGGATATTCTGGATATAAAGATCCGGAACAGGAGGGAAGGCACCAATCTGGAGACACCAAACCATTTGTTGTTTGTGGAACATCCGCATGTGTATACCTTGGGGAAAAGTGGCGATATTACAAACCTTCTTGTGGATGAAGAGAAGCTTGCCGCCAAAGGGGCCAAATTCTATAAAATTAACAGAGGGGGCGATATTACTTATCACGGCCCCGGCCAGATAGTTGGCTATCCCATTCTAGATCTGGATAATTTCTTTACGGACATTCACAAATATTTACGTTTCCTGGAGGAAATAGTCATCCTCACCTTGGCGGAATATGGATTAAAAGCGGCGCGATCTAAGGGAGAAACAGGCGTTTGGCTAGACGTAGGCACGCCTTTTGCCCGAAAAATATGCGCCATGGGGGTACGGGCCAGCAGATGGGTAACCATGCACGGTTTTGCTCTGAATGTGAATGCAGATTTAGGCTATTTCGACTTAATGATCCCTTGTGGTATTGAAGGAAAAGGGGTTACTTCACTCAACGTAGAAGTAGGACAAAAAGAAGTGTCGATGGATGAGGTAAAGGAAAAGTTGCTGAAACACTTTGTTGAACTTTTTACGGCTCAAATCATCAGGGGCTAGTCTGTAAAATATGTTGGGATTAAATAACCTTCAATTTACTACTTGCTAAAACTCGTCAAAACCGTATTGCTCATCAGATCTCCATTCTTTTTGTACGTTTCTTGTTTTACCATACCCACACCTTCTGCTAACCAGAGCCTCGATGGGAAGGATTGATTTGCCATCATCATCTTAGATTCATTATCTGAGTAGATCACATAACAATTAAACGTGCCTGCCGGTGTAGTAACATTTTCTTGTTTTTCTACCTTCCTGTTAACCATATCTACTTTCATGTTCATAGACATGCCGCCCATATCTATTTTCATAGCTACATTGGCATCTGATAATGCCTGGCCAACGCGCAACTCGTTAGGTAATTCAATATCTGTTCCTGTGATTTCCATTTCCATGTCTTTCATCTGTTCTATCATTGAATTCGACATTAAGGATTCATAATCTATAGTAACTTTGTTATCAGAGCAACTAAAGGTGTAGCTGGTAGTATATACCTCCTTGCCTTTCTCGTCTTTAAGTTCAATGTTCATAGTAGCCTGAGTGGCTCCCCCGTTCGTGGATACGTCTGTAACCTTATAATCTGCAATGCCATCTACCTTCCCTTTCTTATTGTAGGTTGTATATTGGAAGGAAGCACCTTCATTCATTGGGTAATATTTACTGCAATTTTGACCCAATGCACCTCCAATGACAAATAATATAAGACTGAAACTGGCAATTGCTTTTTTCATAACATACGTTTTAAGGATGCGTGTAGAACATTCTGGACTAGTTTCTTAAAATTAGTGAAAAATATACTCTTTGGAAAGCAATAATCGGCTAATGTATAAGGAAATATATGCAGCTATTTTGACCTTAGTTCATTTTATAAACAATAATAGAATTGTCCTCAAATTTTGCAGCAAATTCTAGACTTCGATCATTGTTCATGTCTGTCAGGTCTATTGGGGAATTGGCAAATACAGGAAAATTAGAGATGGGTTCCGCATTACTGTCGAACAAATACGCCCGTTGGGTTTGAATGTCTGTAACACTCACATAGATCTTATCATAGATATAAAATATCCTTGGTTTGGTATATACCCCCAGATCTAAGGTGGTTTTATTTCCTTTTATGGTCAGCTCATTGTCGTTCATAAGGCTTAGGGTCTTGGTGGTGGCATCCATACCGTAGTCTTCATTAAGGTTAAACCGTGTTTTGGCTATTTTTCCTTTGGTATCGATAGAGAATAAGGTTCCTGCCTTATCGGAGACAATGAATTTATTATTGTAAAGGAATACATCGTTATCTGAAAATTCTATTTGCTCATTTACAGCTACCCGGGTTTTCCCAATTCGGTTTAAAATTTCTAGTGAGCCATTCTCTAGTTTAAAAACAAGGTAGTCTTTGGTGCCTGTTCTGAAATGCTTGGGAGCTGTAAGGATAGGGCTCTGGGCCTTGGTGTATTTAAATCCGTCTACGATGGTGCCCTTGCCATTATACATATAAATGTTGCTGCCCTGGGTAACGAGAAAACGATAGTTCTTGTTGTTTTCATAGTCAAAAACAGCCAGGCCATTTAGGTTTGCTCCCGGATAGGTAAAATTAAAAGGAAGCACTTCTTTGCCGTTTCTATCGAGAATCAAAAATTGGTTGTTGGTAGTAAATGCCAATTGCAAACGACCATTTTTATAGAGATCTATTTGATGTATGGTGCCCTGAATGGTTCCATCCAATTTCTTTTTCCATAAAACCTTTCCTTCCGATGAAATGAGATACAGGTTATTTTCCACATCCTGAACTACGATTTCTTTATTGTTGGTACGATGATTTGTGACAAATTGTGGATTGGTTGCCAGGTTGGCATCCAATTGCACTGTGAACATTGGTGTAACTGCGTTTTGTTGTATTTGGACCGACTTCTTTTTTACAAAGCCATTTACATGATAGAAAGTGCGGTCTGCAACCATTTGAAATGCCAGCAGATAATCATTGGTTTGTGCGGCCTTAAAATCTTTGGCGAATTCTGGTGAAAAATATTGATTCGCGATTTTGGCAAGCCCGGAAACATTGGCGATATACAATATAGAGGATTCCTCAGCCAAACTTCCCTTTGCGCTAGTATAGGCAGCTGTCTTGTTAAATGTAGTGCCACTGACCAGATTTCTTATAATCAATTCCAGAAAAGCCCGGTCTTCGGTGAAAATAAATGCATTTTCCAAAATAGTATAGAAACCTGTATTGAAGTCTTGCACCAACGTCGGAAAAGCTTCTTCTAGAAAAGAATTAGAAGCTAAGGCAACGATTTCCATTCCCTGGTACTCTGAAGATGATTTTTTTAGGGTAGTTAGAAATTCTGCAATAGCCGTATCACCATAGGTATTTAAAATAATGCCTTTTTGATTGTTCTTTAGAATTATCCCCACTTCTTCAACAGACTCCCATAAGCTAGTTGTTGGCAGTGCAGTTCCCGTATAGTTGGCCTGGTTTGCAGCAAAAATGGTTTGATCGGAAAATGAGAAGGAAAGAACAGCATCTGCCTCCCCGGGAGCTATCATTGGAGTGGCGCTGATGATAGGCATGGTATTCTTAAAAAGGGAAACAAAATGTTGTGTAGAATCCTGGTCTATACTTACTCCACTCATTTGAACAAGATCTTGTTGTGAGCTGATGTCGGCCGATATCCACTCTGAAAAGTCGCTTAAGGAATACAGGGGATCATTTTTTAAAATGGCCCTGGTTACAGGATTGTTTTTTTGAGTATTGATAAAAATAGTCCCGGATTTTTCAGGGATAGAGGTGTTGTAAAGGGAGGTTAAGATGCTATTGGGTTTTTTATTTGGCAGTTTCAATAATTCCGAATGAAGTAATTCGAGCGAATCGCTCAGGAATAAAAAATTGAACTTTCGTGTGCTGTAAAAAATACCCGCATCCATAGTAAATTTCCGAAAATCGGTATCGCGATAACGAATAGATTCTACGGAGGCATCCAAAAGGCTATCAGATAGCAGCATTTCTGGTTCATACAGCGTACTATAGATATAATTATTCCCCCGATCCTGGGAGGGGAGTATAGAAAGAACCCCGGTAGCATCCGATTGGATATATTGCAAGGCTTCCAGTTTCTTTTGAATGTCTAGATAGATGGTACTTTCTGACCACAGTTGTAGGTAATCATTATTTTTTAGTTCACTTTTAAAGGAAGAAAGACTGTTTATTTTAATGATAACAGCTGCCTCATTTGGCAGCACGTCTAAGAAGGTAAGCGTGGCACTCTTTTGAGGCTGGCAGCCAAGGATCATAAGAAGTGCCGCAATGGCCAAATAAACATACCTCATTGAACTATTTTAGCACAAATTTAAAATATTAAATGGCAAGAGAAAGTTGGTCTGCCTTTAATTTAAAACTCTTTCGATGATATTTGGTGAGACCATATTTTTTAATGGCCTGTCTATGTTCCAAGGTTGGGTAGCCTTTATTTTGTTTCCAATTATACATAGGGTACTCTTCGTGAAGTACTTCCATATAGGCATCCCGGTACGTTTTTGCCAATACAGATGCAGCGGCAATAGTCATATAAATACCATCTCCTCTAATGATACAATCGTGAGTAAGTGATTTGTAGGGCTTAAACCTGTTGCCGTCGACCAGGATATGTGCTGGTTGGTTGTTTAATAGATCTAGCGCCCGGTGCATTCCGAGGATAGATGCATTAAGAATGTTAATGCTGTCTATGGTTTCCACATCAATATGAGCCACCCCATAGCATAGTGCTTCGGACTCTATGAGGGGCTTTAGAACCTCCCTTTTTCTGAGGGTAAGTTTTTTAGAATCATTGAGGATTTCATTTTTAAAGGAAGGGGGTAAAATTACAGCGGCTGCGGTAACTGGTCCTGCCAGACAACCTCTCCCGGCTTCGTCTGTACCTGCCTCATTAGGATAGCGATGATAATTTTTTAGCAATTTAAGTGTTCGTTTATTCAATATTCAACATAATATTTAAATAATAATCATATAAATTGTTAAAACGGTAATTATAGTGCAATATTTTTTTCTAACAGTTAAAGCATCAATAAATAACGACCTTATTTTAACATGCATGAACATGGCAGGTATATTCTTTTTGGAGAATTAACTTATAATTATCATTTTTGCAGCTGGCTAATTCAAAAATCTAATTAAATGAAATCAAAGTTAACATGGTTGCTAACACCATTATTGGTGCTTTGCATGAGCTTTTCCTTCGCACAGGAGAAGACGATTTCAGGGAATGTAACAGACCAGAATGGTTTGCCGTTACCTGGCGTTTCCGTCGTAGTAGTAGGTACTACTACCGGAACACAAACCGATTTTGATGGGAACTATTCGATATCTGCTCAGGTTGGGCAGGTGTTGCGTTATAGCTACCTGGGACAAAAAACGGTTACAAGAACAGTTGGTGCTTCTAGCACAATGGATGTTCAAATGGAAGATGACGCTGAGGCACTACAAGAAGTAGTGGTACAGGGATATCGTAATTCCACCAAAGAAAAATCTAGTATTGCTTCGGTAACGATCAATGCGGAGACTATTGAGAACAGACCCAATGCGAGTTTTGTTCAAACACTGTCTGGACAGGTAGCTGGTTTAAATATTACCACTTCTTCCGGACAACCAGGAGCTGCTTCTCAAGTAAACCTTCGTGGGGTAACTTCTATTAATGGTAACACTCAACCGTTATACATTATTGATGGTTCTCCTGTAGATGAAGACAACTTTAGAAGTTTAAACCCACAAGACATTGCTTCGATCTCTGTATTGAAGGATGCGGGTGCAACTGCTATCTATGGTAACAGGGGTGCAAACGGGGTAATTGTTATCAAAACAAGACAAGGAAGTTTTAATAGCGGGTTGAAAATCAACTATACCGGAATTATAAGTTTCAGTACGCTACAAGATAATGATTACAACCTGATGGATTCTCAGGAGCAGTTAACACTAGAGCAGCTAAGAGGTGCCGGTCGTGGCGCTACGCTTACTGATCAGGAGATAGGTGCGGCACCAACGTTTGATTGGGCCGATTTCTTCTTTGATACCGGACTTACTCAGAATCATACCTTATCATTAACTTCAGGTGGAGAAAATTCTTCTCAGTTTACCTCCTTTGGGTATTTTGATCAGGAAGGTGTTCTTCAGGATTCAGGTCTGCAGAGATTCAGTCTGCGAAACAACACTAACGGAAGATCTGATAATGATAAATTCAATTACAGCACAAACTTAACGGTTAACTATTCTACTTCTAACGAGCCAAACTCTATTGGTTCTGGAGCTATTAACCGTAACTATATCTTAGGTGCCTATCAGTCGGTTCCTTACATAACTCCGGATGATTATACAAATGGTGCGGACTTATTGTCTCCACTAGTTTTCTCTAACACACCCTTATTCTTGTTAGACAGATTACGTACGTATACTCGTAAAGAGGAAGAGGTTAAGATCATTGGTAGTGTAAATGCCGGGTATCAAATAACAGATAATTTATCTGCGAATGCTACCTTAAGTGCGGATTACCAGAGCGAGTTCTTAACAAGAGCTGAAGCTCCGGATTCTTTCAATGCCATATTATTTGGTGGAGGAGCTAACCCAACTGCTGGTTTTCAGGATCAACAAAGTGGAAGACAATTCTCCTTTAACCAGGTTACCTCATTAAACTATAACAATAGTTGGGGAAAACACACATTAGATGTGGGTGCGTATACAGAGTATTTTAAAGCACACCTTAGAACCTTCGGATTTAGAAACAATGGGTTAGACCCTAAAACGTTCTTCCCTGGAGACGGTGCCGGTTTTGTAGATGATAACTCTGCAAACGACTTCTTTTCCAATACGGTAAATGCAACCATACGTAATGCAGGGTTGTTCTCTTATTTTGGACAAGCAGATTACGATTATGATGGTCGTTACGGTATTACAGGTACTGTTAGACGAGATGCTTCCTACAGATTTGCGGGGAGTAACAAATGGGGAACATTTTATTCTGTAGCAGGTAGATGGAATATAGACAATGAGG
>CBDUCK010000050.1:0-15074 GCA_965365635.1 uncultured Muriicola sp. | reverse complement strand
TGAAAGATACCGTTAAAATCATAAAAATTGACGTGGATAAAAACCAGCCACTGGCGGCTGCCTATCAGGTAAGAGGGGTACCTACCCTACTTCTATTTAAGAATGGCAAACAATTATGGAGACAATCCGGAGTGGTGCAAAAACAAGCTATTTTGCAGGTCATTCAATCATTTAAATAAGCTATTTTTCTTGCTTTAAAAAAAAGAAACCTGTTATTCGTGTAGAACCAAGAAAGGAATATCGGTGTGATAACTAATCTCCTCGACCCTTGGTTTAAATAAAATTCTTTGAAAGAAGTTTATATTTTTAGCTACCATGGCTACCATATCTATTTCCCTGCTTTCTATAAAACACTGTATTGCAGCGTCTATCTTAGTCCCTGTTAGCGAATGAAAACTGTGGTCTAAACCTCTTATATAATCATGTAAGAACTCTTTATTTTTGAGTTGTTCCCGGGTTAACACCTCTCCCTTTTTAGATATATGAACAATTCTAAGCACCGATGTGTGAAGTTCTGCCATATAAATCAACATATCCAATACTTTTTGATCGTACCCTGTTTGGTAATCTGTAGGGAAGGCAATTTCTCGTGGATACTTATATCTCGTATTTTCAGGGACTGCCAATAAAGGACACTTAACTTTAGTAATAACATCTCCTGTATTGCTTCCCATGGTTGATTTTTTTAAACCGGTAGCTCCCTTGGTGCCCATTAGGATAAGATCTATTTTTTTGTCCTTTACCTCGCGCTTAATACCATCTACAAAAAAATCGTAATTAGCTAGCGTCACAAATTTGAACAACTTATTTTGTGTATACCCTTCAATACGCTCCAGTAGTAGCTCAAGAGATCTTTTGGCTTCAACAAGAACTTTATCCTTAACCATAACTTTTACAGAAGTACCCGACCCAGAATAAGGTGGGATGGGACTTATATTTAATAAATAAAATGTACAAGGTTCTTTTTTTAACAATTCCAGCCCGTAGATGATGGCATTCCAGGAATTTTCAGAGAAATCTGTTGGGATCAATACGCGTTGCATACCAGTAAGTTTTATAAGTACAAACTTATAAGTGACGAATCGTATTTAAAATGATGTTAATCATGTGAATTAAATTTGTAAACTATTGAATACGCCGCAATCCTTCTAAATCCAAGATGCGGATATTTCTATCCTGAATACCTATAAGTCCTTCACTTTTAAAATGGGAAAGTGTTCTAATGAGAGTCTCCGTAGCCATTCCTGCAACAGCAGCAAGATCGCTTCTCATTACGTGAATGTTCCCTTGTTTATCTTCCTTCAGTTTTTCTGCAAACCGAAGTAAAGTACTAGCCGTTTTCTTTCTAACCGAACCATAGGCCATTTGCAGTAATTGTTCCTTAGCATCCGTAAGGTTTATAGCCATTGCCTCGAGGAGTTCTAATGCCAACTCCGGGCTATCTTCCAGGATGTTTCTTAACGATTCTTTTGGCAATCCTATAACCGAGGTAGCTTCAATAGCCGTGGCATACTCTTCATGAACCGTGTTTTTATTAAAGCCAATAAACCCGAAAAAATCATCTTCCTTGTAAAATCCGGTAATGAACTCCTTTCCATGAGATTCTAACTTATGTGTTTTCACCATACCTTTCTGTACTAAATACACCATATTGGCGTGGTCACCTTCCGTGTATATTGATTCGCCAAACTGATAGGAAGTAATGATACCATAATCATCTATAAAATTCTTTAATTCGTTGATAGAACGTAGTTTAGGTCTTTCTTTTTTAGCAGGCAGCCCCTCTTTTTTGTTGAGGTCTTTTAAAATAGCTGCTCTGGCCAGTCTGCTTTCTATAGCTCCAAAAAGTTCTGATTCTTCAAAAGGTTTGGTTAGATAATCATCTGCGCCTAATTCCATTCCTTTCCGAACATCCTTGCGGTCTGTTTTCGCCGATAAAAATATAAAAGGCAATCCTTTTGTTTTTGGATTCTTAGCCAATGTTTCTATGACCTCATATCCGTCTGCATTGGGCATCATAATATCACAAATAATAACATCGGGGAGCACAGAGATGGCAGATGCTATCCCTTGCTTACCATCCGCGGCTTTAAATACGCGATAGTTAGCTAATTCTAACAGCTCGGCAGTATTCTCTCTTAACTGCCTATCATCCTCTATTAGTAGTACCTTTTTCATAAACAGTATATGTTAATATAACACATTCATAATAAACCTTACAGGCTTTATTTTGAGCAAGCAGCTTCTTCTATTGGAAATACAACAGTAAACGTACTTCCCTTGTTTTGTTTGCTTTTAAAAGAAACCTGCCCTCCCAAATTGAGCACATGAGATTTCATGATATGTAACCCAATGCCCGTACCCTGAGTAGTTAAAATATTCCCGGCTCTGAAGTAGCGTTGAAATATGAACTTTTGATCAGCTTCTGGTATGCCAATGCCACGATCAACCACCTCAAAAGTTACAGTATGCTCATTTAAATTAACTATCAAATCTATTTCTGATTGTTCCGGGGAATACTTAATAGCATTATTCAGAAGATTTGTTAAAGTGAGTTGCACAATTTTTTCATCCTGACAAATGCTAATATCTTCTATATTCATAGGATAATTAATCCGTTGTCCTGTTTTAAGCATCAAATTGGCATTATAAAGGACTTCATTAATCACCTTACTTAAAGAAAAAACACTCATTTTATATAAATTTTCTCCTTTTTCTAAACGCTCCATCGACAAGAAATCATTCAAAATACTTGTAAGATGATGTACTCCAGAAACTATTGTATCTAAATGCTTTTCTCGCTTTTTTTGTGTATCTGAACTGGTATATTTCCCTACTAAAGTAGCCGAGGTGAGAATAGAACTAAGAGGGGTCTTAAATTCGTGCGAAACCAGCGCCAAAAATTTAGATTTTAATTCATTTAGTTCTTTCTCTTTAAGCAGTGCACTTTTAAGTTGCTTGGTACGCTCGGTAACTTTTCTTTCAAGCTTTAAGGTATAGTCTTTTTTATCTGTAATATCATATACTACCGCACTAATTAAACACTGTTCACCTACTCTGGTGCTCTGTAAGTGCACTTCTACCGGGTAGATTGTGCCATCTTTACGGAGATGAAACGTTTCATAATCAATTTTTTTTCCTGCTGATTTTAACAGGGGAGCCAATAATTTCCTGTAATGAAGTTCCGTAAATGTTGGCTCCAGATCTAACGGGCTCATTTTCATAAAACTCTTCAAAGAATACCCAGTGTTTTTTCGAGCCCCAAAATTTACATTCTTATACTGAAGCGTTCTACCATCGAACACGTAAATCTCATTATCTGATTCATTAAAAATTCGTATTAACTGCCTGTTTTTTTGCTCTGTAATAATTCGTTTTGTAATATCATTTTGAATTCCTACAAAATGGGTAACTACCCCATGCTCATCTTTTATTGGATTGAGTGAGACCTCATTCCAGAACATACTTCCATTTTTCTTATAATTACGCAGTACCACGCTGCAACTTTCACCTTTATGAATAGCGTTTCGCATCTCTTTAATTCCAAGTTGCTGATTATCATCATTCTGTAGAAATCTACAATTCCGGTTAAGAATTTCGTTTTGACCGTACCCTGTAATCTTCTCAAATGCCTTGTTTGCATAAATTAATGGATTGTCTTCTTTTTGTGCATCTGTGATAGTGATGCCATTAAAGGCGGAATCCATTGCCCGGGCAGTAATTTCAAGATCTTTAAGTCGTTTTCTTTTTTCTGACAGATCGAAGATTAAAATCAAAAAATAGTAGCGCTCTAATAAATTGAAAGAATTGAAACTTATGTCTATGGGAATTTCTGTGCCCAACTTGGTTATGCCAACAGGATTTTTTAGATTAGAATTCGTGTGCCATGTCCTTTTTGCAGGTTTGACAGCTTCCAGGGCCTTATATAACTGCTCATTTTTTTTTGGAAGAATCTTGAGAAAAGGTTTACCCAGCAATTGTTCTTCGCTGTAATCGAATAATGTAAGGGCATGATTATTAATAGAAACTATCTTATGTTCCTGATTAACCACTAATATCCCTTCTGCCACCGATTCCGTGAGCAGATGAAATATATTGATGTTTTTTTCAAAAACATGCATAACATCTATTTAAGGCATTCACCCTCTTTATCTCCTTCGCAAGGAAAGGCAGCAAGTTTCCACTTGTTCCTATAAACCGTTTCTAGTGCAAAAGAAAACAGATCACTTTTACTGTACTGTAATTATTTATCTAGTTAGGGTTAAATATGGTTTCCTTCCTCTTTTTGAGTTGTCTTTCCAGATCCTTGAGTGTGGAAGCTGCAGCCTTTTCAAAATTGGTTTCGATAGATTTTGCAAAAAGTTTTGGTCCTGGAATTTCTAACTTCATCTCACATAATTTGTTTTTTCCTGTAGAATCGTTCTCCAGTTTAAAGAAGACATCAGCGCTAAGAATCCAGTCATATTTTTTTCCAAGCTTGTCTAATTTGTTAGTAATTAGTTCATTCATTGCATCGCTTGTTGGCATATGCACATATTGGATGTTTATGGTCATGTGAATTATTTTAATGATTAAGGTAAATATCGTTTTCTTCAAAAGAGAATACTATGATATTTATCAGATAAGCTAATTTAAATAAAATGAACAGAAAGAAGAAATACTGCCTACAGATTACGATTATTCCCTTTTTTTAACAGCACTAAAAGAACCCCTAAAATAATGATGTTTTTTATGATGTATTGCCCTAATAATGTAAGTCCAAAAGGAATTTTGGCAAATACCAGTTCCGGGAAAAACAAAAAGGGGGTAAACGTTAATATAATATGTAACAAGGCTAATAGAAGTACGGTTTTTCTCCAAATAGTAAGTAACAAGAGTATTCCTATGGTTGTTTCCCAAAGGGCCAATAAAAATATCGAAATGGAAGGATCTATTATGTTAAAAGTAAGCTGTTGAATGGTCTGTTGAGCCAGGGCTTCTGCCGGACTTACCCCTGAAAAAAATTTTAACACCCCAAACCATAGATATACGATACCAACGCTAACGGGTATCATCTGTTCTACCGAAAATATATTTCTAAATCGTATAACCAGTGCTCTCATCTGTTCGAAAAGGCGCTAAACTAGGGTACTCCAATTATCTAAAAAATGACAAATGTCATAGGAATTCACAGAGTCCCTGTTTCATTAGAATTGTTGTACCTTTTTTATCTAGATTCAAAGCAAACCATCTGCAGTCAGCGCATTGGTATGACAATTATCATTTTCAAAGGGCCTGTGTTGGTCTATTTTAGTAGCTGTTAAAAAAGGAACTATTTTACTATGACCACAAAAACTATACAAGTATATAGTATGTTGTTCACCGGTTGTATTCTCTTCCTTACTTCTTGTGGAAATAAAAGAGAAAAGAGTCTTCCCATAAAAACTAGCATCACAGAATCTGTTTATTCTTCCGTTACCATACAACCAGATAGTCTCTATAAGGCATTTGCCGCAGTAGGTGGTATTTTAGACAACAATTTGGTAGAAGAAGGTGAACAAGTGCTCAAAGGAACTCCTATTGCACAAATCATTAATGCAACCCCAAAACTGAATGCCGAAAATGCCTGGCTCAATCTTCAATTGGCTAAAAACAACTATGTAGGCAAAAATGCGGTCTTAAAAGGTATACAGGAGCAGATTAATGCCGCAAAATTGCAAGTAATAAACGATTCTGTTAATTATTACAGACAAAAGAGTCTTTGGGAACAAAATATTGGTTCACAGGCAGAGTTTGATAATCGCAAATTGGCATTTGAACTTTCGGGTAATAACCTGTCTTTACTTCAAAGCAATTACGAACAAAAGCGCAATGAGTTGGAAACCAGATTTAAACAGGCTCAAAATAACTATAAGACATCTATGATTGCTACCAAGGATTTTGTAGTTAAAAGTAAGATTAACGGAACAGTCTATGCGCTGTATAAAAACCCGGGGGAAGTAGTAAATACTTTAGAACCCATTGCTTCAGTCGGTAGTTCTTCCGACTTTATAATTGAAATGTTGGTAGATGAAGTGGACATAGTAAAAATACGATTGGGCCAAATGGCTCTTATTACGCTCGATGCATACAATTCGCAAGTATTTGAATCTTCTATCAGTAAAATATACCCAAAAAAAGATGAACGATCGCAGACATTTAAAATAGAAGCCATATTTCGAAACAAACCCGAAACGCTTTACCCGGGACTCTCCGGAGAAGGCAACATTATTATAGATCGCAAAGAGGAAGCATTACTGATTCCTAAGGAATTCCTTATCGATGAAAATAAGGTGGAAACCGAAAATGGAATCGTCACAATTACCATAGGACTACAAAATTTGGATCATGTAGAGGTAATTTCGGGCATAGATGCCACTACCTATATTTTAAAACCAGAGGAATGACCAATTGGAATGTGATATTAAACATTGCCAAAACACATCTCCTGACAAAGATGAAATCTACCGTTACCGCCTCTTTAGGGGTCACTTTTGGTATCGGGGCGTACATTACTCTGGTTAGTTTTATGACCGGGCTAAATACCATGCTAGATGATCTTATTTTAAACCAAACGCCTCACATTCATATATATAATGAAATTGAACCTTCTGTAAAACAACCGGTAGCCTTGTATACAGAGCTAGAAAATGCGTTCAACGTTGTTCATTCTATTAAACCAAAACAAAGTCAGCCTAAAATACACAATGCCCTACCCTTGCTACATTACCTTAAAAAAGATGCTATCGTAAAAGGGGCCACACCACAGCTGCGATCTCAAATATTCTATTTATCTGGCTCTATAGAACTTGGTGGCAATCTTATTGGGGTAGATATAATGGAAGAAGTTCGGTTGTCTAATATTCAGGATTATATCGTAGAAGGTAGTCCGGAAGCCTTGCAAAATTTAGATAATGGTATTTTGTTAGGCGCTGGTTTAGCGAATAAAATGTCCTTAAATGTGGGCGATAGAGTTCAGATCAGTACGGTTAGGGGCGATATATTTCCTTTAAAAATTGTAGGCATTTATCAAAGTGGTATAGCCGATATAGACAATATTCAAAGTTTTGCCAATCTAAACACGGTACAACGGATTATTGGGGAGGCCGAAAACTACATTACCGACATTAATGTTAAGTTGTATGATCTGGAACAAGCAGTTGCCATGGCGAAAAGGTTAGAGAAACAGTTTAATGTAAAGGCTACCGATATCAATCAGGCAAATGCACAATTTGAAACAGGTTCTAACATTCGAAATATTATTACCTATGCCGTATCTATTACCCTGCTTATTGTTGCCGGTTTTGGCATTTACAATATCCTTAACATGCTTATTTATGAAAAAATGAACGACATCGCGATCCTGAAAGCAACCGGGTTTTCCGGAAAGGATGTGCAACTTATTTTCATGAGTCAGGCTTTAATTATCGGAGTTGTTGGGGGGGTCCTCGGATTGATCATAGGGTACGGGCTATCTAATTTTATAGACACCATACCCTTTGAGACTGAAGCCTTGCCTACCATAACAACATTCCCGGTTAACTATCGGGCTCATTATTATGTTATCGGAATATCATTTGCCCTTATTTCAACATTTATTGCCGGGTATCTCCCATCTAACAAAGCCAAACGGATAGACCCGGTTAGAATAATACGTGGAACATAATGCACCTCTTGATGAACGTATTAGAAGCCAAAAATATTAATAAATACTTCCGAAAGCCGGTTGAGTTTCATGTGCTTAAGGATATTAGTTTTTCTATTAAGAAGGGGGAGTTTGCTTCTGTTATGGGGAAGTCTGGTTGCGGAAAGTCTACTCTGCTTTACATACTTTCCACTATGGATACAGATTATGACGGCACCCTGTATCTCAACAATGAACTAATCACCGGAAAATCGCATCAGGAACTCTCCAAAATTCGGAATGAACATATCGGATTTGTTTTTCAATTTCATTATCTCCTCTCGGAATTCTCTGTCCTGGAAAATGTAATGCTCCCTGCCAAAAAATTAGGAGCTAAGTCACCTGAGGAAATTAAAAATGACGCCATGCGCAAATTAGCCATGCTTAATATTGAGCATCTTGCTCAAAAACGGGCCTCCAGAATATCGGGTGGTGAAAAACAACGTGTGGCCATTGCCCGTGCGCTAATTAATAACCCTTCAATTCTAATGGGAGATGAACCCACAGGAAATTTGGATAGTTACAATGCCGAAAACGTATTTCAAATATTTAAACAACTAAAAGATGAACATGAGCTCTCTCTTTTAGTGGTTACCCATGATCATGATTTTGCAAATCGCACCGATAGAATTATTGAAATGGAAGACGGCCGTATTCTGTTATAGGGCAATCTGCCTACCTAAACATGATTTATGTCATGAGAAATTTATGAAGGTAATCTTATCTTTAAAATAAACTCTAAACATCGTTATTATGAGCACTCATAGCAATAATCCCGACGGTACCTCATTTGAATACGAAAACTGTAAAGAACTCTACATACTAACTAAGCACTGGAAATCTGACCTTGAATTTTACAAGGACGACCTCCGATTTTTACATAATCTTGTCGACAAATACCTCATTTGGATTACTAAAAAAGAGAATCTGGAATTAGTGAATACCATCAAAAAAAAAGAGTTTGGTCTGGGGTTACAATGCGATAATTTACTTAAGGAGATAACTAAACACCTATATGAAGGAGCTTTGATCATTGAGAATTCTAATAATTCATCCATGCAGAAATTTAAAAATAATCATCTCTTACTGGAAAACGACATTGCCCAATTTATTAAAGAGTTTCGTGAGAATAGAAAAGAAGTTTTCAAGGTAACCGAGTATATTATGGATAGTGAAGAACTTGGAAGAATTTTAGACTCTTAGGTCGCAGTTCACTAATAACTTGCACCCCAATCGCTATTATTAATACTCACATTTTATGTTTGCAGAAAGAATTTACCTTTCTATCTTTACGGCCCTGAAAAATATGTATCAGGCCCACGTGGTGGAATTGGTAGACACGCTATCTTGAGGGGGTAGTGTTCGCAAGGATGTGCTGGTTCGAATCCAGTCGTGGGCACAAGAAACTGTTATTCTTTTTAATCAGAAAAGAATGGCAGTTTTTTTATTTTTACCCAGCATCTTATTACTAACTTTAGTCTGGCAAAGATTCAGACTTAATCCAGATAGCTATGGGTAAAAGTATTATTGTTATTGGTGGAGGTATTGTAGGGTTAAGTTGTGCGTACTATCTAATGAAGGAAGGGCATTTTGTTACCGTCATTGATAAATCTGATATGATGGCGGGGGCCTCCTATGTAAATGCAGGATACCTTACCCCCAGTCATATCATCCCGTTAGCTTCTCCGGGAATGATGGCTAAAGGAATAAAATACATGTTTAATAGCAGTAGTCCTTTTTATATGAAACCAAGAATAGATATGGACTTCATCAAATGGGCTTGGAACTTTAATAGGTCCTCAACAAAAGCGAATGTTGAAAAGGCCATTCCTTTAATAAAGGATATTAATTTGCTAAGTAAAGAGCTGTATGGGGAAATGCACAGCTCTGGAGAAATGGGCAAATTTCAACTGGAAAAGAAAGGACTGTTAATGCTGTACAAAACAAAAAAAGAAGGGGATCATGAAAAGGAAGTTGCCCGCCGTGCAGTAGATGAAGGCCTGGCAGTAAAAGAACTAAGCAGACGAGCATTAGATGCCTTACAACCCCATTTAAGCAGGGATATACTGGGGGCTGTACATTATGAGTGTGATGCGCATACAACACCAAGTGAAATTATGACGCGTTTAAAAGAATACTTGTTATCGGAGGGAGTACAATTTAAAAAGAAAGAGTCCGTGGAGCGCTTTGCTTCGAATGGTTCTAAAATAACTACCGTCATAACTAATAAAGACAGCTATCAACCAGATGAAGTAGTACTGGCCACTGGGTCCTGGACACAGCAATTGGGGAAGAGTTTACATCTTAATCTATCTATACAGCCCGGTAAAGGCTACAGAATAAATGTGCATAGACCTTTAGGGATCGTACTCCCGGCTGTTTTAATGGAAGCAAAGGTAGCAGTAACCCCCATGCAAGGTTTTACTCGCTTTGCCGGGACTATGGAACTATCTGGAATAAACCATACAATAAGGAAAGAACGGGTACGCGCTATTGCCAAAGCAGCTAGTAATTATTATGAAACTGCACAGATTCACCAGGAGGAAATAGAGCAAGCACAATGTGGTCTGCGCCCTGTGACTCCGGATGGACTTCCTTACATTGGTCGTCCTACGGGTTGGGAAAACGTAACGATTGCAACCGGGCATGCTATGATGGGATGGAGTCTTGGACCTGCTACCGGAAAATTGATCTCTGAAATTATTTCAGATAAAACTACCTCTATGGATATCGCGGGTTTTCATCCGGAAAGGCGGTTTTAGTTTTCTTTTTTTAACATGACTTCTAAATTTCTTTTTGTCAAAAATTACATTTTCACCCATTGCATAATTTACAAGCAAACACATGTAGGATAGATCTTTCTAATAAAATTTTAACGTTCCTATTAGAAACATACCTACTATTTATTGTAAATTTGTTTAAGTTTTATAGTCAAAAGATGAACAATGTAAAAAAGTATTTTAGTATTCGCGATTTGGAAAATCTTTCGGGAATAAAAGCACATACTATCAGAATTTGGGAAAAGAGATATAATTTACTCGCACCAGAACGCACCACTACCAACATAAGGACCTACAGCTTAGAGAGCTTACAAAAGCTGCTAAACATAACCTTATTGTATAATTACGGGTATAAAATATCAAAAATAGCGAAGATTCCTGAGCAGGAATTACCTGTGGTGGTAAGAGAATTAGTAGCAAAGAATAGTACCAAAAGTCATGCGATTAATGCATTTAAGCTTTCGATGATCAATTTTGATCTTTCAATGTTTCAAAACACCTACAACACGCTCATCGCAGAACGATCCTTTCGCGATATTTTTTGGGAAGTTTTTATTCCACTATTGACAGAATTAGGACTCTTATGGCAAACAGAAACTATAAGTCCATCTCATGAGCATTTTATCACCAATCTTATAAAACAGAAAATTTATACAAGTACCGAAAAAATTCAAACTCTGGAACCTACCAGGGAAGATAAGGTTTTTGTTCTTTTCTTACCCGAAAATGAGATCCATGAAATTGGGTTATTATTCGTGAACTACGAATTGTTACTACGCGGGTACAAAACTATTTATCTTGGACAAACAATGCCTCTTGAAAGTCTTGTAGACCTTCAAAAATATTATTCCAAATTGCACTTTTTATCCTATTTTACAGTAATTCCAACTAAAGACCGCTTAGATAATTATATAAAGGACTTTACAGATATACTAAGTCCTGAAGGAAAATCTAAATTGTGGATCCTGGGCAGACAAACTGAGTTTTTGAAAAAAGACAAATTACCGGCCCACGTAAAATCTTTTCAATCTGTGGAACATCTTGCAGCAGCCCTCTAATAGTAATATCATTTCTATTGCATCGCAACAAATATGAGTAAAAAAGTAGTTATAATTGGTTCGGGGTTCTCTTCACTATCAGCTTCTTGTTATTTAGCCAAGGAGGGGTTTGATGTCGCTATTTATGAAAAAAACAATACAGTTGGAGGTAGAGCAAGACAATTAATAAAAGATGGTTTTACTTTCGATATTGGTCCCAGTTGGTATTGGATGCCAGATATTTTCGATAAGTTCTTTGCAGATTTTGGTAAAAAAACATCTGACTATTATGTGTTAGATAAGTTAAGCCCGGCATACCAGATTTTCTTCTCGGATGAGGTCATAACCATTGGAGACACTATGGATAAGATTTGCAAAGAGTTTGAGCGGATAGAAACAGGTAGCTCTGTACATTTACGCAAATTCATTGCGAAAGCACAACAGAATTATAATATTGCGATTAACGAAATTGTGTACCGCCCAGGGATTTCTCCTCTGGAACTTGTTACGAAGGATACCGCTTTACGGGTAGATCAGTTTTTTAAGTCTGTCAGTGGGGAAGTACGCAAGCAGTTTAAAAACCCTAATCTAATTTCTACGCTAGAATTTCCAGTATTGTTTCTAGGAGCTAAACCAAATAAAACACCCGCTTTTTATAATTTCATGAATTTTGCCGATTTTGGATTAGGGACATGGCACCCAAGAGGTGGTATGTATAAAATCATTGAAGGAATGAAAAGCCTGGCGCTGGGGTTGGGTGTTTCAATTAATACCGGGAATGCTGTTGAGAAAATAGTTGTTAAGGAAGGAAAAGCCATAGGACTGGTTGTGAATGATAAAATGATTGAAGCAGATTTTGTGCTTTCTGGTGCAGATTATCACCATTCAGAAACCTTATTAGATTTGGAATATCGCCAGTATTCTGAAGATTATTGGAATAAAAAGACTTTTGCCCCCTCTTCGCTCCTGTTTTATGTAGGTTTTGACAAAAAACTAAACAATATTGAACATCACAACCTGTTTTTTGATACCGATTTTGAGCAGCATGCCGTTGAAATTTATGATGATCCTAAATGGCCTAACAAACCATTGTTTTATGTTAATTTTCCTTCAGTTACCGATACCAGTATGGCTCCTGAAGGATATGAGATAGGGTTCTTTTTGATCCCAATTGCACCAGGGCTGGAGGACACCCCTGAACTTCGTGAGCAATATTTTGACATCATTATAAAACGTTTTCAAAAACAGACACATCAAGAAGTTGAGAATAATATTATCTTTAAAGAGTCTTTTTGTGTCAACGATTTTAAAGAACAGTATAACTCATATAAAGGCAATGCCTACGGAATGGCAAATACTTTAACACAAACCGCTTTTTTAAGACCTGGTCTTAAAAGCAAAAAAGTAAAGAGGTTATTTTTTACCGGACAACTAACAGTACCAGGGCCGGGCGTACCACCTTCCTTGATATCGGGGAAATTGGTATCTGAATTAATAGCCAAAAATAAGTAACAAGTAACCAATGAAGTCTATTTTCGATAATGTTTCCAATGAGTGTAGTAAGATCGTAACAGAATCTTACAGCACTTCATTTGCTTTGGCCACCAAAATGCTTGCGCCTTCGATCCGCAAAGACATTTATAATATATATGGCTTTGTGCGCTTTGCAGACGAAATAGTAGACACTTTCCACGAGTATGATAAAGAAAAGCTATTTAGTAATTTTGAGGATGCATTGAAGGAAAGTATTGAAGATAAAATTAGCCTAAATCCCATTTTAAATTCCTTTCAGCAAACCTACCATAGGTATAAAATTCCATATCACTTAGTAGCTGCTTTTATGAAAAGCATGCGGATGGACCTAAACAAAAAGGTTTATTCAACTCAAGAAGAGTTTAAAGAATATATTTATGGCTCTGCAGATGTAGTAGGTCTTATGTGTCTCAGGGTTTTTGTAAATGGTGACGATGAAAGATATGAAACCCTCAAAGAATCTGCCATGTCTTTAGGTTCTGCATTTCAAAAGGTAAATTTCCTGAGAGACTTAAAAGCAGATTACGAATACCTTAATAGGTCATATTTTCCCAATACTAATTTGCTACAGCTAGATGAAGCTTCTAAAATGAGAATTGTTGAAGAAATTAAATCAGATTTTCAAAAAGGGTATGAAGGGATTGTACTTTTGCCTTCGGAGGCGAAATTTGGAGTTTACACGGCTTATAAATACTATTATCAACTACTTCGGAAATTACAAAACACACCTTCATTAGAAATTAAGAATACACGTATCAGAGTGCCAAATTATCAAAAATTTGGCTTGCTTGCTACCTCATATGTTAACTACAAATTGAATTTGGTATAAAATGAAAATCATACTTTGGATCCTAATTTTCTTACTTACGTTTGGCATTATGGAATTTATGGCCTGGTTTACCCATAAGTACATAATGCACGGCTTTTTATGGAGTTTGCACAAAGACCATCATAAAAAAGATCACGATTCCTGGTTTGAGAGGAATGATGCTTTCTTTATTTTTTATGCCGTTGTTAGCATGGGATTTTTTCTACTAGCCAGCACTACGTGGTTTTGGTACGGGTACCCGCTAGGATTTGGCATTATGGCCTATGGAGCTGCTTACTTTTTGGTACATGATATTTTTATCCATCAACGATTTAAATTATTGCGAAACGCAAACAATTGGTATGCCAGAGGAGTGCGGCGAGCTCACAAAATGCACCATAAGCATCTGGGCAAAGAAGATGGTGAATGTTTCGGAATGCTTTTCGTACCTTTTAAATACTTCAAGAAGTAGTAACTATGCCTAAAGCCGTGATTATTGGCTCGGGTATTGCAGGGATCGCTACAGCCTTACGCTTACGTAAAAAAGGATATACGGTTACAGTATTAGAAACAAACTCATATCCGGGAGGCAAACTACACTCGCTTTCATTAGATGGTTATCGGTTCGATCTTGGACCGTCTTTGTTCACAATGCCTCAATTTGTGGAAGAACTGTTTGAACTCTACAATATAAATCCAACATCGCTTTTCTCCTATGATAAAAAAACAACCGTGTGTAACTATTTTTGGTCAGACAAAACGCGGTTTTCGGTTCATGCAGATAAGGAAGTTTTTATCCGCGAAGCAGCAGAGGCCTTTAATGAAGATGCACAAAATATCACCTCCTATCTTTCCAGGAACCATAAAAAATATGCACTAACTGCGTCTTTGTTTCTGGAAAAATCATTGCATAAATTAAATACTTATTTATCCACAGATACTATTAAGGCAATTTTTCAATTAGGAACCCTAGATCTTTTCACTTCCTTGAATGAGGTGAATATAAAAACTTTTAAAAACCCGAAGCTCGTTCAACTATTTAACAGATATGCCACCTACAATGGCTCCAATCCTTACAAGACGCCAGGTATTATGTCGTTAATTCCACATTTGGAAATGCATTATGGCACTTTTATCCCCAAAGGAGGTATGCATCAGATAAGCCAAAGCCTCTATAGATTAGCCGTTTCTCAGGGTATCGACTTTAAGTTTGA
>CBDUCK010000049.1:0-15131 GCA_965365635.1 uncultured Muriicola sp. | reverse complement strand
GGGCGGTTTTTTTCTAAACTGTTTTTACTGTGTATTATCTAATGATCTGGGCTTGCCAATCGACATACCTTTTTTAAACTGGGAGGGATTTTCATTCGCCACTTTTTTAAATGTGCGATTAAAATAGGAGAGACTCTCAAAACCACAATCATAACAAGCTTCCCCGACATTTTTTCCGGCTAACAAAAGACGTTTTGCCTGACTTACACGATATTGATTTAGGAATCCAATAAATGAATTGCCCGTAGCCTTTCTAAAATATCTGCAGAATGCTTCTTTTCCCAAATTAGAAATAGCTGCTACTTCACTTATGGTTATTTTACGTTGATAATTCTCGTCAATAAAGGCATAAATGTTCCTAAGGCGATGTTGTTGTTTTTGGTTAAATTTAGTAACCACTGGTTGCTTATGGAGTAATGTATATTCCTTACTGGAGGCTAGTATTTCGAAAATATGAAGCACCTGGAGAAATTGTTTAAAAGGTGGAAGCAAGTATAGTTTTTTTAAAAGCTTACCGACCTCTTTTTTGGTGCTGCCTGTAAAGGCGATCCCAAACTGTGACTGTTCAAAAAGTTTAAATATATTGGTTAGCTCCGGAATTTCGTTAAACACGGTATTCTTAAAATTGGAACTCACATGTAAGACTTCTTTGTTGTAATCTGTCTGTATCCCATAATCAAAATTGAGGTGAGGAATGTTAGAACCAATTAAAACCAAATCGCTTTCTTCAAACCTGGAAATATGATCTCCAACATGGCGTGTGCCATTTGCTCCTTCAATATAAACGAGTTCATACTCCGGGTGAAAATGCCAGTAAAACAGGTCGTTTAGTCTGGGGTTGTGGAGCAGGCGGAAAGAACTTTTATCATCTGTTCGTATCTGTTCTAGTTGAATCTTCACAACATAAATGTACTTAAATTGTTAATATTGGAGCATCATACTATAAAAAAATATCAAAATAATACAAATAATGATCAATATGAAGGTTGAGAACTATTCCTGAGGGTTATAGTTTTACTTTATCAATATCTAGTAAACTTGAAATAAGAACGATCATGGAAAAAATAAAAACAAAATTAGAAATGGCGAATAAGGGTCACGAAGAGATCCCGGGGAACCCTTCAACAGCAACAAGTAGCAAGATTAAATTGAACGATCGGTCTAATGGAAAGTCATTACGGGTCCTAAGTGAGGAAGATTGGGCTTTTTGGAAACACAATGGATACATTGTTATAAAAAATGCCGTCCCTAAAGAACAGGCAAAAGCTACGGCAGATTTTCTTTGGGAATTTGATGAAAAAGACCCCAACGATCGGGAAACCTGGTATGTGCCACCACGAGCAGAAATGCAAATGAAAGAACTTACAGGAACAGGGATGGTAGAGGTATACAATCATCAGCATTTATGGAATAATCGTCAGACTAAAAGGGTATATGACGCTTTTGTAGATGTATGGGGTACTGAGGAATTATGGGTTACCATAGACCGGGCTAACCTTAATTTTCCACAGCGTCCAGGGTTTGAAAAGAAAGGGTTTATTCATTGGGATTATGATCCTGAAACCAGACCACAAAACGTGCAGGGCGTGCTGGCACTTGCCGATCAAACAGATGAAAACATGGGAGGATTTCAATGTATTCCCTGGTTGTATCGGAATTATGATACCTGGAAATTAACCCAGCCTGATGATCGTGATCGTTTTCAACCAGACATTTCAGAGATAGAGGATAAAATTGTAAAAGTAAAAATGGAAGCAGGAGATCTGCTAATTTTTAACAGTACAGAGCCCCATGGTATACGCCCCAATAGGTCTGGGGATAAGGTTCGAATTGCCCAGTATATTTCTATGATGCCTGCAGAAGAAGATAATGAGGCAATGAAAGAGTGGCGTATTAATTCATGGAAAAATAGAGTGGCCCCAGAAGGCTATGCCTTTCCTGGGGATCCACGCAATTGGGAACAAACGAAATATAAAAGAGCGGAACTAACAGAATTGGGAAATAAATTATTGGGCCTGCACACCTGGCACTAAAAAGTCTAAACTCGTAAGATCACAAAGAAGTTAGGAACAACATATTTTTTTCAAATCCATAATAAGAGTGTATCTTCCTAATAGTTAAACCAGCCCAAAGAACCCTTTAGAATGCTCGCAGATTTCGGCTTTTTAGACCTATCTATAATCCTGTTATATTTTCTAATTATCCTATGGATCGCAAAATGGGCTTCCGGCGATAAGACAGAAAGTAGAGGTCCTGTAGATTACTTTCTTGCAGGAAAAAACCAGGGGTGGTTTGTAATTGGGGCCTCCTTGTTTGCTTCTAATATTGGATCTGAAATTATTTTGGGGGTTTCAGGAGCCGGTGCAAGAGCCAATATGCCAATGGCTAATTTTGAGATTCTTGCTTCTCTGGTACTTATTTTACTTGGGTGGGTTTTTGTTCCTTTTTATTTACGAACAGGGGTGTATACCATGCCCGAGTTTTTGGAAAAACGCTATTCCAGGGCATGTAGAAACTACCTCTCCGTAGTATCTATTTTTGCGTATGTAATAACAAAGATTTCGCTCATCATATTTGCAGGGGCTTTGGTATTCGAAACTATGGGAATTCCTTTTTGGACAGGTGCTATTATTACGGTAATAGCCACTGGGTTTTATACGGTTCTTGGAGGATTAAAGGCCGTTATTTATACAGATATGGTGCAGGCCTTTATTTTACTTTTAGGCACTATAGCAGTGACCTGGTTTGGACTCTATCAGCTTGGGGGCTGGGACGAAATGATACATATTATAGACCTTGCTGCCCAGGAACAGGGTAATCCCCCTGTAGAACGATTTTTTAATTTATGGCGCCCATTGACCGACACAGAATATCCCTGGACCGGGATGTTATTTGGCGCTCCTATTTTAGGAGTTTGGTATTGGTGTACGGATCAGTACATTGTTCAAAGAGCACTTTCTGCAAAAGACGTTACGAATGCTCGTAGGGGCGCTTTATTTGCCGGGTTTCTAAAACTACTACCCGTTTTTATTTTTTTTATTCCCGGAGTTATTGCTTATGCGTTGCTACAAAATGGTCAGATCGATTTTTCTATGGATAATGCAGATCAGGCCTTACCAACGATGATTACAAATTTTCTGCCAGTTGGGCTTAAAGGCCTCGCAATTGCAGGCTTACTTGCGGCTTTGATGAGTTCGTTATCTTCTGCTTTTAACTCGAGTTCCACCTTGTTAACCATCGATTTTTATCAAAAATATAGGCCAAAAGCCACGGATAAGGAATTGGTGCGATTTGGACAAATAGCAACTTCGGTCCTAGTAATTGTAAGCCTTGGATGGATCCCTTTTATGAAGTCTATGATGGGGGGAGGAATCTTTCATTATCTTCAAAATGTTCAGGCCTATATATCTCCGCCTATAGCAGCTGTATTTCTTTTGGGTCTTTTCTATAAATGGATCAATGCCCGTGGAGCCATTATTACGTTATGGACAGGATTTGCCCTTGGGATTTTTAGACTGATTGCAGAGTTCTTGAGAAACGAAGGGATGATTTTAGTGAAGGAGAACTCTATTTTGGGAATGATGTTGGGGATCAATTTTCTGCATTTTGCACTCTTTCTATTTATATTTTGTGGTATCCTACTAATGGTTGCTAGCAAGCTGGGTCGACCGCAGAGTCTGCAGAGCCTGCAGCTGGTTACGTTCCAGAAAATATCTTTTAACTGGAAGGCTTTCTGGTCCCGAGATGTGGTGCTGACCATTATTCTCATTGTATTGGTTCTGGTTCTTTGGTGGATATTTAGTTCCTGGGGAATTGCATAAATGTCTATTTTTTAGTTTTACATAAGACTAATGGGGAAATAGAGTTATTTTTGCGGCCTTAAACACATAAGGGTTTGAAGAAGTATCTTAATTTATTCGACTTTTCACAGGAGGTTAATTATAAGACCGAAATATTATCGGGGATTACTGTGGCACTCGCCCTGGTCCCAGAGGCAATTGCGTTTGCCCTGATTGCCGGACTTTCACCTTTAACAGGGTTATATGCCGCTTTTATGATGGGCTTGGTCACCTCTATTTTAGGAGGACGCCCAGGAATGATATCCGGCGCTACAGGTGCAGTGGCTGTGGTTATTGTATCGCTTGCACAGCAGCATGGCGTGGAATATGTTTTTGCCGCTGTGGTCCTGGCCGGACTTTTGCAAATAGTAACCGGTATGTTGCGTTTAGGAAAGCTAATGCGATTGGTTCCACATCCTGTAATTTTTGGATTTGTAAATGGCCTGGCGATCATTATTTTTCTTTCCCAGTTAGATCAGTTTAAATCTGCAGACGGAAACTGGCTTAGCGGAGCTACTATGTATCTTTTTACCGGACTCGTTCTTCTTACCATGTTGGTCATCTGGGGGCTTCCTAAAATAAGTAAAGCGGTACCAGCTTCTTTAGTAGCCATTTTATTGGTCTTTGGAATCGTTTTGTTTTTTGGATTAGAGACAAGAACTATTGGAGATATAGCTTCCATCAAAGGAGGTTTTCCACCTTTTCACATACCTGAAGTTCCAATTTCATTGGAAACCTTACAAATTATTTTTCCATATGCTGCAATTGTTGCCGGTGTGGGACTTATTGAAAGTTTATTAACGCTCAATATTGTAGATGAAATTACCGAAACACGTGGACGTGGTAACAAGGAAGCTGTAGCACAGGGAACTGCCAACATACTATCTGGTGTATTCTCAGGAATGGGAGGTTGTGCTATGATAGGACAGAGTCTAATTAATACCTCAAACGGTGCGCGGGCGCGTTTATCTGGTATCGTTGCGGCATTAATGCTGCTAGTCTTTATTATGTTTGGGGCCGATCTTATTGAGCAGGTACCTATGGCGGCCCTTACCGGACTTATGATTATGGTGGCGTTAGGGACTTTTGAATGGGCGAGCCTACGTACATTTAGAAGAATGCCAAAGTCGGACGTGCTGGTAATGGTTCTTGTAACCCTTGTAACTGTTTTCTTGCATAACCTGGCTTTAGCCGTATTGGTTGGGGTAATCATCGCAGCCCTGGTTTTCGCCTGGGATAACGCCAAACGTATCCGGGCCAGAAAGTATATGGATGATGAAGGGGTAAAACATTACGAGATTTATGGTCCTTTGTTTTTTGGATCGGTTACATTATTTAATGAAAAGTTTGATGTGATGAATGATCCAAATGAGGTTGTTATCGACTTTCAGGAGAGCAGGGTTGTAGACATGTCTGCCATTGAAGCCCTCAACAAAATTACGGAACGCTATCAAAAGGTCGGAAAAAAGGTTCATCTAAAGCATTTGAGTGGGGATTGTAAACGATTATTGAAAAATGCTGATGAGATCATAGAGGTAAACGTCATGGAAGATCCAACGTACAAAGTAGTAGTTGATAAAATCTAGCGGGTTCTATTAAATCCCAGGAGCGCCACACAACGTAATCTTAGACATCATAGGGGTAAACTGTAGATAGAGGTCGACCTAATCTTATAATTTCTCTCCTAATATTGCCAGCATGGTTTTAATTCCATCCCGGTAATTACCCAATCTCAAGTTCTCATTAGGACTATGTTGATTATTATCTCTGTTAACCGTGGGAACAGTTACCGCAGGAATATTCAAGGTCGTCACAAAGGGAGAAATGGGAATAGAACCTCCACTCATTCGTATCATCACTGGGTCTTCCCCAAAAGCTTTTGAAAGGGCACTGCGCAGCCAAATCCCTACGGTAGAATTAAAGGGTGTTCGAAACGATTGATAGGAAATTTCATAGGTGAACGTAGCGATCTTGTCATGTGCCAGTCGTTCTTCTTTTGTGGGTTCGGAATCCAGTATATGGTACCCCTGAGTTTTTACATGATCTTTAACAAGTCCTATAAGGCGTTCGGGGTCTGTCTCTAAAACCAACCTTACATCTATTTCGGCCCGGGCCCATCCGGGGATGATGGTCCGTACTTTTTCATTGATCCAACCAGATTGCATTCCCCGTATGTTTAATGAAGGGTATTGAATGGCTTCCTGGTAATAGCGCCCCACCCCATCGGCCGATTTAATTTGAAGTCGGTCTTTAATCTGTGCTTCGTTATCTGGCACTGCTTTTAAAATAGTTTCGGTAGACTTGTCGATAGTTACTCCGTCATAAAAACCGGGGATAGTAACTCTTCCATTGTCATCTTTCATAGAGGCCAGGAGTTTGGAGAGTCGCAAAGCCGGATTTGGCGCGTAATTCCCAAAATGCCCACTGTGCTGAGGTACTACCGGGCCATAAGTGGTTAAGGTTATAGTTGCAATTCCTCTTGCGCCAAAGGTTAGGGTAGGTTTATTGGTAATATGCCTGGGGCCATCAAAGATAATGAGCATGTCGGCTTTTAGGAGGGCTGCATTATCCGTAACTGCCTGTGGTAATCGGGGCGACCCTAATTCCTCTTCAAAATCCATTATCACCTTCAGATTATAATTCGGAATAATTCGATTATCCGAAGCTGCGTCTAAGGCGGCTAAAAACATAGCTACTGGTCCTTTTGCATCGCTTGCAGAGCGTGCAAAAACCCGCCAATCGTCCTCGTAGTTAGTAATATTTTCCCATGGAATAGCTTCCCACTCCCCATTAGGCAATCGCTTTTTCAAGGCAGGGGTATACGGACTTTTTTGGAACCAACGAGTACTGTCTACCGGTTGCCCGTCTAATTGTAAGTAGACTAACACGGTTTGCTTTGCCCCGGGATGCTTGCGTTCGGCTAACAACAACGGTGCTGCACTGGTGGGGATTCTAGTGGTGGTAAACGCTCTATTTTCGAAGGCCTCTTCGCACCATCGCACATTTTTTTCAATTGCTTCAGGGTAAAAAGCATCATTGGGGATACTTAAAAGTTCCTGGAGCATAGGAAAGGATTTTTTTGCATAGGTGGAGGATAGTTTGTCGAGCGATTCGGAAGTTTGACCTGCTGTCCAAAAGAAGGAGCATAAAACTAAGAGGACTAGACATATACTGTTGTGTTTTTTCATAATGAAACTTTTAATGTCCCAGATGCTTTGAGACTAATTAAAACGGTCAATCTTATTCTTTGGATATTTAAAAAAATCTATGGGAGATATAGCTCTTTGAAATATGTAAAACGTTGCCCCGGGATGATCATTTTCCAAATATCTTTTATCTCAATGATGCCTTTTTCGGCAAGCCGTTTCCCATCGGTATAGGTACGATAGATGCAGGCATAAAAGAATAGCAGAAAAAGCGATTGATACCCACTAATAAGATCATTTTGGTTCATCCAAAGTATCAATAGAAAGGGCGGCATACTTACCAAATAATATACGTATATGTTTTTCATTTGCAGGTTATTAAATTGCTTTCTGTAATAAGTTACTAAAACGTATCTATACTAAAAAGTGCTTTTATACAGACTAATATCTACATATAAGCACTTTCCTAAAGCCCTCTTTTTAAACTAAAGTGTTCGCAAATACTCTGCCACCGCACGCGCCTCTTCCTTACTTAGGTTTTGGTTCAGCATAATGGCATTGTTATATTCTTTAAGTAATGCCTTGGCAATGGGATCTTCTTTTAACATCCCATCTGGGTTTAAGATCATATTCATTACCCATTCAGGGCTGCGACGCTCATAAACACCAGCTAATGCCGGCCCTATCATACGCTGGTTGGCCATATGGCAAGCTGTACAGATTGCTTTGTATTTAGATTCCCCTGTAGCGGCTAATTCGGCATTAATTTCAGCATCGAAGCTTACCGAAGTAATAGGCCCTACTCCTTTGTTACCAAGATCTACGGGCACTTCTTCAGACTGTGAAACTGCTGTGGTTGTTTTTTTGGTCCGGTTTAATTCAAAACCTTCTTTCTTTTCTTCTTTTTTTTCGCCACAACTAATAATTAGCCCTCCAAGGGCCAATAGGATTAATATTTTTTTCATAGGTATAAATAGTTTTAGAACCACTAATATAATAAAACGATTTTCGTATCAGATCTCTGACAGGAATTTTAGGGCTCTTTTTTCGGAATAGGCAATATTTTGGACATCATAAAACCCTACGTGCCCTCCATAAGCAGGCATTTCTAAAAATACCTTGGGGTTTTTAGTAGCCTGTTCTACAGGATAGCATTCGGGTCCCAGAAAGGAATCGTTTTTTGCATTTAGAATAAAGCTAGGGATAGTTATGTTGTCTAAAAATTGAAGCGAACTGCATTGGGCATAATAATCCATCGCATCCATAAATCCGTGGGCCCTGCTGGTATAGATATCATCAAAATCTTTTAAGTTTTTTATTTTTTCTATGTCGGTATCCGGGAGTTGGGTCGGAAATATTTTCTGCTTTGCACGTAGCTTAGCTACCAGATGCTTTCTAAATCTTCTTGCATACAAGGTATTTTCGACGGCTAATAAAGCCTTTAAGGAACTGTACAGGTCACAAGGAGTAGAGACCGCCACAATCCCCTTTAGCTCTTTGGGCAGGGCCCGACCTTCTCCTGCGTATTTGAGCGACATATTTCCACCCAAACTAAATCCTTTAATAAATATTTCCGAATAATTTTTAGTTTCAAGAAGATGCGTAACCACTGCATCCAGATCCTCTGTGGCACCAGAATGATAGGATCTAAACAACCTATTCGTTTCTCCGCTACACCCCCTAAAATTTACCGCACAACAATCAAAACCTGAAGCATTCAGATATTTGGCACTACCTGTAATATAAGGTCGTTGACCATGACCTTCAAGGCCATGAAGCAAAATAACCACCTTGCTACTTGGAGATGCTGAAAAACTCCAGTCAAGGTCTATAAAATCACCATCTTTTAGTTCTATCCTTTCCCGTTCCTGAAGTAGCCCATTTATCTTCCGAAACAGACCGTAATATACCGTAGAAATATGACCATTTTTAAATAGTAACGGTGGATTGTACGAGGAAGGTACCAGTGGCATGAAGACAAAGATTTACGCTGTGATTATTTGGGATAGGTATTTAGGAGATTGGTTTGTTCTTCAATGGCAGTTTTAAATTCTTGTTTTAAATCGTTTACCAGTTCCTCCACAGGCACTACATTTTCTACGGTAGTAACCCCCTGACCCGCAGACCAAATGGTTTTCCATGCTTTTGCCTCGGTGTCTAGTTCTTTTCCAAAATCTACTTTGGTGTCTTTTTTAAGGTCGGCTTCGGTGATTCCTGCTGCCTGAAGGCTTGCACCGAGAAAGTTGGCATGCACTCCTGAGATGGCAGCCGTATAGACCACATCGCTGGCACCGGCATCAATGATCATTTGGCGGTATTCCTTCGGAGCTTTACTTTCCTCGGTATTAATAAAACGGGTACCCATATAGGCCAGATCGGCCCCCATTTGCATAGCAGAAGCAATATCGCGACCGGTACTGATACATCCGGATAAGAGGATGGTCTTATGAAAGAATTTTTTTATTTCGGCTACCAGGCTTATTGGATTAATGGTCCCGGCATGTCCCCCTGCACCAGCGGCAACAAGAATGAGTCCGTCTACCCCTGCTGCCGCAGCTTTTTGAGCGTGTCTTTTTTTAATAACATCATGAAATACAAGTCCACCATAACTATGAACGGCATCTACCACTTGTGAAACGGCTCCCAAGGAAGTAATAATGATAGGCACTTTATGCTTTATACAAAGTTTAAGATCGGCTTCTAACCTGGGGTTGGTAGGATGTACAATTAAATTTACGCCGTAGGGAGCAGGCTTTTTTCCTGTTTCCTTTTCGAAGGCAGCAAGGTCACTTTTAATCTCTAACAACCACTCCTCAAACCCTTCACTAGTGCGTTGATTTAACGCGGGGAAGGTTCCAACAATCCCATTTTTACAACATTCGGTCACTAATTTGGTGCCCGAGATCAGGAACATGGGTGCGGCCACCACGGGTAAGGATAATTCTTTGATAAAGGCAGGTTTTGCGTTCATTGCATTCTTTTTAGGTTTTAAAAATAGGGATTAATTTGTTGTTAAGAACATGTAAGTATTTTAAAACAATGGTATTTTTGACAACCAATTACAAGCAATAGCGTCATGAGGTATTTTAAAGAATTTGAAGTTAGGTGGAGCGATTTGGACGCGAACCGTCATTTGGGGAATAGTTCGTTTATTAATTTTATGAGTCATACGCGTATGGCGTATTTAATAGAAATGGGATTTGATCATAAAACCCTTGCTAAAAACGACATTGGTCCAGTGGTTTTCTACGAGCACATGTATTATTTTAAAGAAGTTTTCCCCGGAAAGCCTATACGTGTATCATTAGATGTTATGGGAATGAGTGAAGACGGCATGTTTTTCGAATTTCATCATAATTTCTATGATAGCAATGGGAAGCATTTGGCGCACTGTGAAATGATGGGAGCGTGGATTAGTCTGGCAACAAGAAAATTAACCCCGTTGCACGATGAATTACTGGCCAGGTTTAGAGCGTTTGAAAAAGATGACAGATTTAAACTACTGACAAAAGAAGATACCCGCCGTTTTATGAAGATTCCAAAGGATTTGGTTTAGGACGCTTACTAACCAAATAAACGCCTAGCACTACCAAAGCCCCGGCAGCTATTTTAACGGGAGATAAACTGTCCTTTCCTGAAAGTACGGCAAATAAGATCCCAACCAGGGGTTGTACATAGACAAATGCACTTACCGTAGAGGCTTTTAATTGCGTAAGGGCATAGACATTAAATAAATAAGTGCAAAAAGTAGTACCCAACACTACAAAGACAATTCTCCATATAGCATCCATTGGGAGTGTTCTCCACGAAATCTCCAGGAATTCTGGCAGGGCAATAGGAAGATTCAAGAAAATGCCAATAAGAAAAAGCCACTTCATAATGGTAAACGGATGGTATTTGGCAACCAGTTTTTTGGTGAGGATTAAATAGAGGCCAAAGAAGAATGAGTTAACGAGAAACAAGATGTTGCCCAGGGCTATATTGGGAGCGTCTTGCCGCACTTCATGACCATAAACTATCAGGAATAGGGCACCTATTAAGCCAATGGCTATGCCCAGCCCCTTTACCCAACGGATATGTTCTTTTATTAAGAATGCCGAGAGGACCACTACAATAATGGGAGTAGTAGTAACTAAAACGGCACTGTTAATGGGGGTAGATAAATCGAGTCCCTTAAAAAAAGCAAGCATGTTAATGGCCATTCCAAAAAGAGAACACAATAGTAGGCGACCCCAATCTCGTTTTTCAATTTTTTCTTTCGGACCCAGAAATGAAATTCCCCAGAAGAGTACTGTTGCTCCCAGCACCCGAATCATAATAAAACCAAAAGGTTTTACATAGAGTGGCATCACACCTTTTGCAATGGTATGGTTTAATCCATATATGGTGGTTGCACCAAATGCTGCTAATATGGCGAGGGTTCGTTTGCTCAAGGGTGCAGGGTTTCTTTAGCAGCGGCAATCTCTTTTTTACTGTTTCCAATAAAAATACGATCTTCTAAAAGCATAACAGGGCGCTTCAGAAAGGTGTAATGTTCTAGTAATAATGCTTCAAAATCTTCTTCTTTCAGGGACTTTTCATGAAGAGCACGTTCTTTGTAAAGGCGGGCTCTTTTGCTGAATAAGGCCTCAAAGCTTCCCGCTTTTTCCCGCAAAGCAGTAAGTTGATCCTTGGTTAGCGGATTTATCTTAATGTCTTGTAGTTCCACTCCATCCAAAGGAGCCAATTCTTTTAGAATTCGCTTACAGGTATCACATGTACTCAGGTAGTATATTTTATTTTTCATCCACGAGGCTAAATTAAAAGAACTACATCACCTGCCAAGCAAGTGGTGTATCACAAAATACTGGCACAAAGAAACCTATTTAAATTCAATTATTATATTTTTATAAAAAACTACCACCTTGGAGAAACTATTTAATATTACCCTGGAGAATAGGAAAGCATTGTACCATATATTAATGACTACCTCAAAAGAAGACTTGCTTTTTATACCTAAAGAGCACAATAACAATATTTGGTGGAATATTGCTCATGTTTTGGTGACTCAACAACTATTGGTCTATAAATTAAGTAAGGTTCCGATGCGCTTAAATGATGCTCTGGTGAAGGAATTTAGTAAAGGGACTCATCCTGCTGCTTCTATTGCGGATAAGCAATTAAAAGAAGTAGCAGAAATGTTGTTACCTGCAATTGAGTGGACCAAAGAGGACTATGAGAAAGGAATATTTAAGGAGTTTACACAGTATACAACCAGCGCTAATGTTACTTTACATACTGTGGAAGATGCTCTTTCCTTCAATCTGTTTCATGAGGGGTTACATTTAGGCACAATACGAGCAATCCAAAAACACTTACAGCAACCTGCGGCTATCTAAGGTGTTATTTTTTTCGCCAAGAAATTCTTCGCCTCCGTAAAGGGGATTAATAATTCTATTTGCCCATCGGCATACGAAGCCACTTCATATTGGTTGTACAGCAAAAGAATACCTTTAGGGGTAAGGCCTATGTTTTCTGGAAGGTAAAACGTGTCTTGTTCAAACATAAATCCAGTACTATTAATAGGAGCCTCTTTTGGAATCTTTTCTTGTGTGCGAAATTTAGTTTCGGCGTAATTTCTAAATTCTAAGAGGTCCTTAAAAAATGCTTCAGTATCTATTTCAATTCCTTTTTCCTTATCAAAGTTCAGGAATTGTGTAGAAGCATACCCATGTGCCCCACCGGTAAATAAATAGGAATCCATTTGTATGGAAATAATTTTATTATTCTCAAAAGATACCAATGCCTCAATTCTGGCTTCCCAATCGATGGCCTCTTTTGGATATACCGTTTTTAATTCCTTATACCCATCGGTAAATGAACTGATTGCTTCCTGCACAGAGGTAACTTCAAGTGTATCCGAAAATGTTAATAAGGCAATAATCTCTTCTTCAACACCGCTGTTTATTGCCTTCCCAAGTTGGGTATCCTCTAGAACCAGGGGATAGTTAATTGAAATATTGGGGCAGTCCTTGCAATCAGCATTGGTTATGCGTACAGGCTCAAATACAAGCTGATTTTCATCATTACAGCCAACGATTCCGGAGGCTACAATAAAAAGCAAATAAAGGCAGCTTTTTTTCATTTGTTGGTTTTCTTTGGGTGCTACAAAGCTACAGTATTCTGTACTTATTTTAAAGGAGCGAATAGCATTCCTTTTAACATGTTCTATGCGTACTATTGTAGGGTAAAGGAAAGCATTGGTTTGTCCGTATTAGAACTATACCTTTGTATTATTATAAATAGATTATGAGCTATAAAGAATTAAAATTCAACAGTAAGACGATTCACGGAGGACAAGAACCAGATAAGGCCTATGGGGCCGTCATGCCTCCTATCTACCAAACATCTACCTATGCCCAAACAACACCAGGTGGGCATAAGGGATATGAGTATTCCAGAAGTGCAAATCCAACCAGAACTGCTTTGGAGCGGTCATTGGCAAGCATAGAAAACGGGACGTATGGTTTGGCGTTTGCCAGTGGCCTGTCCGCAATAGATGCTGTCATTAAGCTTCTTCAGCCTGGAGATGAGGTTATTTCTACCAACGATCTTTATGGGGGTAGTTACAGGTTGTTTAAACAGATCTTCGAAAAATTTGGGATTACTTTTCATTTCGTAGGGATGGATTCCATAAATAGAATTTCTGAAAAAATTACTGTTAAAACCAAATTGTTGTGGGTAGAAACCCCCACCAACCCTATGATGCATGTTATTGATATTCAATCAGTTGCTTTGCTAGCCAAACAACATGATCTGCTACTGGCTGTTGATAATACATTTGCCACTCCCTACCTTCAGAGACCTTTGGACCTGGGAGCCGATATTGTTATGCATTCTGCTACCAAATATTTGGGAGGTCATAGCGATGTGGTCGTTGGAGCCCTGGTGGTAAAAGACAAAGAACTTGCGGAGAAATTGTATTTCATTCAAAATGCCAGTGGAGCTGTATGTGGACCCATGGATAGTTTTTTGGTGTTACGTGGAATAAAAACATTGCACGTGAGAATGCAAAGGCATTGTGAAAACGGTGAGGCAATTGCTCATTATTTAGCAAAACACCCAAAAATTGAAAAGGTCTACTGGCCAGGATTTGAGGACCACCCCAATCACCATATTGCCAAAAGCCAGATGAAACATTTTGGAGGTATGATCTCTTTTATTCCCAAAGGAAGCAACTTTGAAGAGGCGGTAAAAATTGTTGAAAAACTTACTGTTTTTACTCTGGCAGAGTCGCTGGGAGGAGTGGAAAGTTTAGCGGGCCATCCGGCGAGTATGACGCATGCCAGTATTCCTAAAGAAGAGCGTGAAAAAAGTGGTGTAGTAGATTCATTAATCCGCCTAAGTGTGGGCATCGAGGACGTGGAAGATTTAATTGCCGACCTGGAGCAGGCGATCGGCTAATAATATTATGAAATATTTAAAAAAAAGACCTTTAGATTATTTAAATATCATAATTTTGCCCTTGAATTATTAAATTAATAAACAGCCTTTTATTTAATCAATTACTTATGGAAGCAAAAATTAATGCCTTTATGGAGGAAGTTAAGGGTAGAAATGGTCATGAACCAGAGTTTATCCAAGCAGTACAGGAAGTAGCTGAAACAGTTATTCCTTACATCGCTGAAAATGAAATTTATAGTGGCAAGAATATCTTGTTGCGAATGGTAGAACCAGAAAGGTTAATATCATTCCGAGTTGCCTGGGTAGATGATGATGGCGAAATACATGTAAACAGAGGATATCGGATTCAAATGAATTCTGCCATAGGGCCTTATAAGGGAGGTTTGCGCTTTCACCCAACAGTAAATGCCAGTATATTAAAGTTTTTGGCCTTTGAACAGGTATTTAAAAATAGCCTTACCACCTTACCAATGGGCGGGGGAAAAGGAGGTTCAGATTTTGATCCAAAAGGAAAATCAGATGATGAGGTAATGCGTTTTTGCCACGCCTTCATGGCGGAATTAAACCGTCATATAGGGCCAAACACAGACGTTCCTGCAGGTGATATAGGGGTAGGTGCCAGAGAAATAGGATTTCTTTTTGGCATGTATAAAAAGATCAGAAATGAATTTACCGGGGTACTTACCGGAAAAGGAGCTGAATG
>CBDUCK010000048.1:0-15207 GCA_965365635.1 uncultured Muriicola sp. | reverse complement strand
GCTATGGGATGTCGGTTTCATACGAGATTAGTAAGAAATTGCAGGTACGGTCAGGGATTCATAAGGTTGATTATGGCTATGACACCAATGATGTCTCTTTTTCGTCATCATTAAATGCGTCAACCAATTCATTAATAGCGAATATAGATTACTCACTAAACTCCAAAAACCTGGTAGTAAGAAGCAATCTAAGCAGCCGACAGGCCGTCTCTTCAAATGCTATGGATGTCTCGGCCACTGATCCTTCCCTGAATGGCAGAATGATTCAGGAATTCGGATACCTAGAAATTCCTCTTGAATTAACCTATGCCCTTATCGATAAAAAAATTGGTGTACATGTAATTGGAGGAGTCAGCTCGTTATTTCTGACTAATAATTCGGTTATTTTGGAATCGGAAGGAATTGCTACCCCAATGGGGGAAGCCAACAACATAAATGATCTAAATCTAAGTACAAATATCGGTATTGGTATTTCCTACCGTGTAGGCACTAACATGCAGTTAAATATAGAGCCCATGTTTAAATATCAACTTAATACCTTCTCCAATGCTACAGGGAATTTTCAACCGTATTCTTTGGGCGTGTATTCTGGCCTAAATTTTAGATTTTAATATACTGTGTGGTATTTTATGAGTTGTACGCCGAATCGTCCTTTAGGCTATTGTATATAAGGGTTCTTACCTTTTCCCTTGTTTCTGATTTCTGTGATTCATCTAAATGACTGGTCGTAAAAAAAGAGTGGACTCGTACCCTCAATGGACCTGGTCCTCCACTATTCACAGAAAATGGAAATCGTCTTTTACAATCAAAAAAGGTCATTGGAACAATTGGTATATTATGGGCAATAGCCATTTTAAAGGCGCCATCTTTAAACGTATCCAACATAACATGTTCCTCCGGAACACCCCCTTCAGGAAATATACAAATGCTTAATCCATTACTAAGTCTTTTCTGGGCCCTTCTATAGACACCCATTCTGCTTTTGCTGTCTTCCCGGTCTACCATAATACAAACTCGCTTGTAAAAAAATCCGAATAAAGGTATTTTTACCAATTCCTTTTTCCCCACAAACACAAATGGATTCTTACTTACATGCAACATAAGCATAATATCGAGCATACTGGTATGGTTGGCCACCAGCATATAACTATCTCCTTTTTTTAATTGTTCCTCCCAATGTATACTCGGAATACAACCCATTCCATACAGGATGGTGTTTGCCCAAAAATTACGTGCTAACCAAAAAAACTGCGGATACGTCTTTTCTGAAACCGAAAGTACGACCAGTACAGGAAAAAAGATTAGAATAGGAAGTGCAACTAAAATATAAAACCAGATTCGATATAGGAGTTGAGCTGTTTTCTGAAACAAAGCGTGCATAAAATCAAAAATAACAATTTTAGCAGGGTTTTAGTATTTCTTTTACTTTTGTCTTTCAATAAACACCATTCATGGCACGAATCTTAACAGGTATACAAAGTACGGGAACACCTCATCTGGGAAATATTATGGGGGCTATAATTCCTGCTATTAAGATGGCGCAAGATCCTAATAATGATTCATTCCTTTTTATTGCGGATATGCACTCATTAACACAAATCAAAGATGGTGGCACCTTGCGACAGAATACATACGCCACAGCTGCTACCTGGCTGGCTTTTGGGCTCGATATAAATAAAACTGTTTTTTACAGACAGAGCGATGTGCCACAGGTTACAGAACTTTCCTGGTATTTAAGTTGCTTTTTTCCGTATCAGAGGCTCACCTTGGCCCATTCTTTCAAAGATAAAGCAGACAGACTGGAAGATGTAAATGCAGGTCTTTTTGCCTATCCCATGCTTATGGCTGCAGATATCTTGCTTTATGATGCCGATATCGTCCCTGTAGGTAAGGATCAGTTGCAACATTTGGAAATGACTCGAGATGTTGCAGCTCGTTTTCATGCCCAAATGGGAGAAGTTTTTGTAATGCCCGAAGCCCAGGTACAGAAAGATACCATGTATATTCCTGGTACAGATGGGGCAAAAATGAGTAAAAGTAAAGGGAACCTCATAGATATCTTTCAAACAGACAAAAAGCTTCGTAAGCAAATTATGGGGATCCTCACCGATAGCACGCCAATGGAAGATCCAAAGAATCCGGATACCGATACTATATTTGCCTTGTATAAAATTTTAGCTTCAGAAGCACAAATTGCCGAAATGCGATCTAATTATCTTAATGGAAATTATGGCTATGGACATGCTAAACAGGCACTTTATGAACTTATTTTAGAAACTTTTGCTCCTGCAAGGGAAAAGTTTGATTACTTCATGAACCATCAATCAGAAATTGATGACCTCCTTCATATTGGAGCCGAAAAAGCTCGAAAAGTTGCCGATGAGGTATTACATCGAGTGAGAAGTAAGGTGGGATACTAATTAGGCCATAAACAGACCCGTTAGTTTGTTACATGAGCATGGAACGTTTGTTCGCCTGTTTTGAACCTTGGATAATTGGATGTAACTTATCGATGAAGTGTTTAAATTGCATTCCTTTCCTGACTTATTAAATTACTTTAAGACCCTTTGGTCTGTAATTTTTAAATAGCCTCGAACCGTTTTCCGGGTAATGGCCGAACAAATCCCTTTAATTCCATTGATAAAAGAGTAGATGATGTCTTAAAAACGGGTAGGTGGCATTCTAACGCTATCGTATCTAATCCTTGCTGTCCTCCGGTTTGCAAAAAGGTATATATAGCCTTTTCTGCATCATCCAGATCAGTGAACAACTCTTTTTGAATTGATTTAGGTGCCGCCTCAACTACATCCCAATTAAGTATATAGATTAAATCTGTGGCAGAAGTCAACATATGTGCTTTTTGCTGTTTTATTAATGTATTACACCCCGTACTATTGGTGTCATTTGCCCTGCCGGGTACCGCAAATACCTCTCTATCGTAACTATTGGCAATATCTGCAGTAACTAAACTACCTCCCTTTTCGGCAGACTCTATTACTACTGTTGCTTCACTCATACCTGCTATGATCCTGTTTCTCCGCAAGAAGTGTTCGCGCTCCGGAGTTGTAGTGCTCCAAAATTCGGTCATAAATCCGCCGTTCTTTTCAAATAGCTCACAATATTTCTGATGTGCTTTGGGATACATTTGATTGAGACCATGTGCCAAGCAACCAATGGTTTGCAGCTGTAATTCAGCAGCAGCTTTTTGAATACAGATATCCACGCCGTAGGCCATTCCACTCACAATTATTGGGTTTAAGGGAGCAATGGTTTCTATAAATGCTTCGCAAACCGCCCTACCATAACGTGTAATATTCCGGGTCCCCACAACGCTAATAATTTTTCTGTCTTTTAACTGTATGTTTCCTTTTTGAAATAAGAGTATTGGACCGTCAGCGCAGTGTTTCAAGTACAAAGGATACTCCTTATCCTCAAAATAGGTATAGTTAATGTTGTTATCAATTAGGTACTTAAACTCCTTTTCTGCTGCCTTTAGAGAGGCAACGTCTCTTAAACAGGTAATAACTCTTGTGCCTATTCCTTCTATGCGTAACAGATAATCGGACTTTTCCGAAAAGACAGCAGAGGGACTACCACAATGCGCAATAAGCCGCTTTGCGAGAATATCTCCTACATTTGGTGTTTGCTGCAGCCTTAATGCTGCAATTAACTCATCCTTAACCATTTATTAAAACTCCTTGGTTATTCACAAAATACAGAAAAACTAATGTTAATAAAAAGTTATTCATGATTTTGAAGAGGGTCTATTTTTCTTCATCTTTGTGTTTATGAGCGTGGAACATCATATATCCGAACTTCTCTACCGATATAATTGTGTAGTTATTCCAGAATTTGGTGCCTTCTTAACACAAATGAAGTCTGCCAGTATTGATAGGTCTTCCAATACGCTATACCCTCCTTCTAAGCTGATCTCGTTTAACCAGCAACTAGCTTCCAATGACGGATTACTAATTTCCCATATAGCTGCTGTAGAAAATACTTCCTATGAAAATGTGCTGACTGAAACAGCCAAGGAGGTTGACAAGTGGAAAAAATTATTAGAGGTAGGCGGAAAATTAGTTTTACATAACATAGGAGAGTTAAAGCATAATGATGAGGGCCGAATTGTTTTTCAGCCTGCAAAGCAAGTAAATTATCTTACTTCTTCCTTTGGGTTGAGCTCTTTTGTTTCTACTCCTGTAATTCGTGAAGAATTAAAAGTTGAAATGGTTGCTCTTGAAGAAAAAGTCCCATTTATAATTACTCCTGAAGAGCGAAGCAACACGGGAGTGAGACCCCTATTGAAGTATGCGGCCATTGCGCTTTTGGCAATTTCAACCGGTCTAACGGGCTATAGAGCATATAATGAAACAGTTACTAATCAACTACTGACCCAACAAAAAGCACAGGAAATAATTTCGAATAGCATACAGGAAGCCACTTTTTTTGATACAAAACCTATAGAATTACCTGCTCTAGAGCTAGAACTTACGAAGAAAGTAACCGGAAAACATCATGTGGTGGCTGGGGCATTCAGAGAAAAAAGTAATGCAAATAAAAAGATTCGTCAGTTGGTTAATAAAGGGTATGATGCCTTTTATATTGGGCAAAATAAATTTGGTTTGCATCAGGTAGCCTTCGATAGTTTTGAAAACCCGGTTACCGCATTGAAATTCCTTAAAAATGTGCGCCAAACAGAATCGAAAGATGCCTGGATGCTCTCAGTAAAATAATGTCTTTTCCTTTTACCGGCCTGTTCATACCCTGTATCTTTGCAACAAAATAATCTCGTATGCAGCCTAAAAAACCGAGCGATTCCAGAACAGTAATGACCGACCTGGTACTTCCTAGTGAAACCAATCCTTTAAATAATTTATTTGGGGGAGAATTATTAGCCAGGATGGACCGCGCCGCTAGTATTGCTGCAAGACGTCATAGCAGGCGTATAACTGTTACCGCTTCCGTAAATCACGTGGCTTTTAACCGATCTGTTCCTCTTGGAAGTGTAGTTACCGTGGAAGCAGCTATTTCTCGCACCTTTAAGACTTCTATGGAGATCTATATAGATGTATGGATGGAAGACCGACTCAGTGGGGAACGCACGAAAGCAAATGAGGCTATTTATACTTTTGTGGCAGTAGATGACACAGGTAAACCTACCGCAATACCCCCGCTTGTTCCTGAGACAGAACTCGAAAAGATACGATTTGAAGGTGCCTTACGCAGAAAGCAACTCAGCCTTGTCCTCGCTGGTAAAATGAAACCGCACGACGCTACAGAATTAAAAGCCCTATTCATAGAATAATTAGTGGTTAGGATTAAATCTGCTTAAAGGATTATATCCTAAAAATCGAACGAATCCGGATCCGGACCAAAGCGTCTCCCCTGGTTTAATCCATCCAAAAATCTTATGTCTTCTTGGGACAATTCGAAATCGAAAATGTCTGCATTGGCCCTAATTCGCTCTTTTTTGGAGGATTTTGGGATGGTGATTACCCCTTTTTGCAGGTCCCACCGCAATACAATCTGAGCAATGGTCTTGTTATATTTATCAGCAAGATCCTTAAATAATTCGATGTCAAATATCTTTCCTTGCATCATTGGGGACCAGGCTTCATACTGAATCTTTTTGGAGTTGCAATAGTCAAGTAGATCTTGCTGCACCAGGTAAGGGTGAAATTCCATTTGATTCACCATCGGAATTACATCTGCCTTCGGCAACAGGGCTTCTAAATGATGTTGCATAAAGTTACTTACCCCAATGGCTCGCACCCGTTTGGTGTTGTACAAAAATTCTAATGCCTTCCAGGTCTCTGTAAATTTTCCTTTTACGGGCCAATGAATAAGATAGAGATCCAAATATTCCGTTCCCAACCGGTTCAGACTATCTTCAAAGGCCTGCAGGGTGCTCTCATAACCCTGATCTGAATTCCACACTTTGCTTACCAGAAATACATCCTCACGGGGAACACTGCTTTGTTTAATTCCGAGCCCAACTCCTTTCTCGTTTTGATAAATAGAAGCCGTATCTATATGCCGATATCCCATATCCAAGGCCCATTTAACAGCATTTACAACTTCGGCTCCATCCTCCGATAAATACACCCCAAGTCCCAAATAAGGCATTTGCACACCGTTATGTAAGGTAAATGATCCCTTAATGTCTGTAATTGCATTCATCTATGTGCTATTATAATTGGTAAATCCATTCTTCAGGATTTAGTCGTGTTGCATCCCTGTATAGGTAAAACTTAAGTTGGGTAAGACCATTAAACCGATTGGTATATATATTTCCCAATTCCTCCTTAGCGGTTACCTGATCGCCCTTCTTTACAAATAACTCGGACAGATTGTAATAAGTGCTAATATAATTCCCATGTTTAATCTGGACCCCTTTACTCCCTCCCGGAACAGCCAGTATTGCAATTACCTCTCCTTCAAAAACGGCTCTTGCTTTTGCTCCTTTATCTGTTGCTATTATTACACCATTGTTCTGATGCTTAATTCCCGGGTAGACCGCGTCATTATAAATTCCAAATCCTTGTCGCTTTATTCCTTTTTCAACGGGCCAAATTAATCTTCCTTTGTTAGCAGAAAAATTATTGGCTACAATGGTCGCCTCCGGAGTTAGGACAAACTTGCTGCTATTGCCCGAATTACCAGCCTTTTTATTAGACGCAGCAATGGCATTTCTAATTAAACGTTCTATCTGTGCTTCAATTTTTCGGGCCTCTGCCTTCTTTTTATTTATAGCAACAGAATAATTGCTTTCATTTTTACGTATTGTTTTTAACAACTCTTTTTGATCTTTGATCTCTGCGTAGAGTTCCTTCCGCGCGGCCTTGTTCTGTACAATTAATTGTTCCTTTTCCTTTCGCTGCGTCGTTAAATCGTTATTAAATGTTATAAGATCTTCTGTCTTAGATGCAATTTGTAATCCTTGTTTTTTCCGATACTGGGTGTATTGTTTTAAATACTGAAGTCTTTTAAATGCCTGAAAAAAGTTTTGTGAAGAGAGAAGAAACATTAAGCGACTCTGTTGTGACCTGTTCTGATAAGACTTCTGAATCATCGTAGCATACTCGTTCTTAAGAATGGTCAGGTCTTCTCGAAGTTTCGCAATATTCCGAATGTTGGCGTTGATTTGCCTGTTTAATAGATTAGATTGGCGGTTGGTAACCCGTATTAGTTGTTGCCTTACATTTATTTTTTGGTCTAACAACTCCATCTGATCTAATACCGTGCCTTTCTGTTTGCGCTCTGCAAATAACATACGGTTCATTTCCGATATTTCTTTCTGAAGCTGTGCACGTTTTGTTTCTAAAGCTTTTTGTTCATCGGTTTGAGCATATGCAATACCCCCAAGGAAGAGGACCCCTAAGGTGAAAAGCAGTCTACAATGTGCAAAGAGTGTTTTCATATTATTTTAAAACAATCTTATCAAATCCGTTTGGGATTCTATAGGGGAAACTTATTCTATTATCAATTTCAACATTTCTATATTCTATATCTATAATGTTCCTTACATCATTATCTATTGCTACGATCCCCACATTGTTTGGAATTACGTTTTTATCCCTTTCCTGATAGTCCTTATAGCGAATTTCCAGAAGTCTTTTCTTCCAGGGCTGCGATATTTGTTGGGAAGCCATTTTAAAATTATTAGGCTCAATATGAAACAATGTTTTAAAAAGATCTGCCGTTTGTTTTGGTTTTAGTTCATAGGAAGATCCATTTACGGAAACATCGTATCTTTCATCTCTAAGATCAAACAACGCTTCTCCCAATAGCAAGTTCTGGAGTTTTTTAAAATCGAGATCTGTCCCCAACAGGTTACTCAAGTACTCAAAATCCCCGTCAAAGTATTCATTCTGGAGCTTATTATAAAAGGTTACCCTATCTGGTGTTATCATAGCCTTTACAATGCCTAAAGGGGCACTTAGCCAAATGATCTTGTCCTTCTCCATCCGTAAACTCACCCCTACGCTTTGTTTGGATTCCCCGTCTGTATAATCGATCCTTAACTTGCTCGTTAGTGTTCTAAAGTTCAGCGTATTCTTATAATGGTTTCTAATGATCACCCGGGAAGTAAGGGATTCGTCCATTTTTTTATCCGTTATGATTTTACCTGTTTTACAAGAAAATAAAACGGTTAGAGCCAAACAGGTGATTCCCCATCGCATGATATAATGAACGTGTTTTATCATTTTTTTAGGACCCATTTTTTATTTTACTTAAATACATAGTTGCCTTTGCAGTATCTCCTAGGGCCGTATACCCCAGAGCCAGTTCTTTATATATCTTTTGTGCCAGTTCGTAGTCATCCAAAAGATAATCGAGTCCCATTTGCAGCATTTCAACCGCTTTTTTCGACTTCAATACCTTGTTTAATGCAAGCCCGGCTGCATAATAATAATAGGGTTGTGATGGGTACATTTCTAGCGCTTCTTCTGAGACCTGAACCAATTTTTCATAATTTCCAGTGTCGATTAAATTCGTAATCTGCTTGTTATAACTCGTCAGCGGGTCTATGGGCTCTATACCCTCAGTATCTTTTTGCTTCGCCTCTGTTTGCTTAAAACGCAACGATATGGAATCTCGTATCTTTAAAGCTAATTCATTTGCAAACGCACTAGATCGCAACTGTTTGGTAATACTTAAAGCGTTTTCGTATTCCTTTTTCTCGAAGTATATGCGGGCCAGATTTTCCTTTAATTCAATGGTATCATAAGGTATCTTATCTCGGATAGTCTCCACACCAGATCCCTGTTTTTTAAGAATATCCACCAACGTATGTAAGTACCATAAACTAGTAGGTTCGGCATTTATAGCCGTAATGGCATACTGTTCTGCTCGCAATAATTCATTGTTTAACGCATATGTCTTGGCCAGTTCATGGTCTATGACGCTATTGTCAGGGGAGAGTTGTTTACATTTTAATAAGGTATTAATTGCTTTGTCATAATTCTCAATCCCTTTCTGTTTTAATGCCTCAAAAAATAGTTCTTGAAATTCGTCGGTGTATTCTATCAAGGAAAGCTCAGCACTTTCTTCTTCTTCCTGAGCACTACTCCATTCAGGAATACAAAGAAATGCAATCACTATCAACAACATATAGCCAGTTCCTTTCATCATTTAGAAATTTTCATTCAATCTTCTGTCATTCCGAATAATCTTATCTTCTTTAACACTACTATTTTGTGCCGGTACTTCCAAAACCGCCAGCGCCCCTGGTTGTTTCAGATAGCTCGGTTACTTCTATCCATTCTGCTCTTTCATGTTTTGCTATCACTAATTGAGCAACTCTTTCCCCATCTTCAACGATAAATGTTTCATTAGACAGATTAACAAGAATCACGCCAATTTCTCCCCTATAGTCCGCATCTATGGTGCCAGGGGTATTTAGTACCGTAATTCCTTTTTTCGCCGCTAGCCCACTACGTGGCCTAACCTGCGCTTCAAAGCCTATTGGAAGTTCAATGAACAGGCCTGTTTTAATAATAGAACGCTCTAATGGTTTAAGAATTACAGGGGTGCCAATATTGGCGCGTAAATCCATTCCGGCTGAAGAAGTCGTTTCATAATGGGGTAATAAATGCTTTGAGGTATTGATAATTTTAATTGTCATTTCTTGTAAAAATTCTTTTAAGTAAGGTGTATTCCATTTTGTAAACCAATAATAAAAATACTAAAAGGAGAAAAGATCCTATGAGTATTTGTCCTTTAAAAACATAAAATGACAGGGCCGAGAAAATAATAGACACCGTCATATAAAAAGTTATTTTTCTCATATTATACGGAATAGGATAGTATTTCTTTCCGTAATAGTATGAAAGGATCATCATGCTCCCATAGGCCGCTAAGGTAGCGTATGCCGACGCGTAATACCCAATAAAAGGAATAAATAGGTAATTAATGCCAATGGTGATTAGCGCGCCCACAAGTGATATATAGGCTCCAAACTTGGTTCTGTCTGTAACCTTATACCAAACGGAGAGATTATGGTAGATGCCCAGGAAAAAGCTCGCCAGAATTATAACAGGCACTATAGGCATCGCTTCCCAGTATTCAGAATCTAACACAAATAATAATTTAAGCTGATCTGCATACACCACAACAGCTAGTAAAATAACACTCCCTAGTACCACAAAGTAATTGGTGATCTGCGCATAGGCTTTTTGAGGATTTTCTGATTTTGAGTGACTAAAGAAAAAGGGTTCGATCCCCAGTCTAAACGCGGTGGCAAATAAGGTCATAAAAAGCGCCAATTTATAACAGGCAGAGTACTTACCTATTTCACTTTTTGCAATTTCGGCAGGTAATAATTCGGATAGCATAATCCTGTCAAACACCTCATTGATCGTAAACGCAATCCCGGCGATCATTACCGGTAAACCATATCGCACCATTTTTGACCACAATGCCTTATCGAAGGTATAGACCGGTAGTCTATATCGCCTTCCCATAAGCAGTAGTGTAAGAGCGCTGGCAACTAAAAGTGAAATAAATATATACGATATCTGAAAATCGGGTCTATAGATACTATCCCATATACTATTCGGATGATCGGTAGCTAAGCCAGGTAATATCAGCAAAAAGAAGACGTTTAATCCCAGATTAACCGCAACATTGGCAATCTTTATGATTGCATATCGCTGAGGTTGCTGATTTGCACGCAGCCATGCAAAGGGGACAATGACCAACGCATCTAAAGCCAGAATTAAAATAACATACTGAATATAACGTATCTCAATATTCAATAGAACCGCCAGGCTATCCTGAAATATAAGGGCAATCAGGGTAAAAAGAATCGTTGTTGCTGTAATTGAAATTAACGAAGTGGAAACAACTTGCTCCTTATTGGTATCCCCGGAATAGAATCTAAAAAAGGCTGTCTCCATTCCATAGGCCAGGAGCACATTAAAAATAGCAAACCATGCAAAAATTAAAGTTACCTCTCCATAGGAGCCAGGGGGCATCACCTTGGTGTATAACGGTACCAAAATAAAGGAAAGCATCCTGGGTAAAACAGTTGCTAACCCATAAATAAATGTTTGCCTAAATAGTTTTTGAAAAAGACTCAACAGCGCATATGTTAGGTAAGGCTTAAAATTAGGTATTTAAAGCCGGCTAACAAAGTTAGTTTTTAGGCCTGGTAGGATACATTAGTGGTTCTTTGTCTTTTATTCCACTTATCTTATAATAGCTTGCTTTCTTACTGCCAGCTTCAATAAAGCTAATGACTGCTTCATCCGGAGCAAGTTTAAATGGAAATTCTCTGTCTTTTTTAGTAATCATCATAGGGGGCTGGTTCCCAATCTCTTGTTTTGGATCTGCGTGCATTATAATATCGGGCTTTTTGTATGCTGCCAGATTTTTGAATTCACATATCAGAACCATTCCTGTAGCTTCTTTGACTAGTTCTGAATTAAGTGTATGTCCTCTAAAATATACCTCCTTAAATGAAACATCAGGAGTTGCCACGGTAGTTATAGGGATTCGCAATACGAACCCAGAACCACCTTCTTCTCTACCCGCCGCATATTGCTGACAACTTGGCTTTTCAATTTTAAAAGAAACATCGCTGGATAGTTTCTTTTGTGAAGCGCATCCAAAGAGCCCAAAAATAAAGCTGGTTAAAATGATTACTGTCTTTTTCATTATAGCTTAATTACCTCCAAATTGATTTGTTTTCCTATTGGTATTCAATAGTAATGCCAAAAATATACATTCCCAAACTTAAAGTAATGTCCCCTAAATAAAAAAACCCTGCAATAAGCAGGGTTTTTCGATATATGTTATTAGAAAGTTTGTTACTAAATCTTAATTGTTTAATGCTTCTGCCCCTCCAACAATTTCCAATATTTCATTGGTAATTGCCGCCTGACGCGCTTGATTGTAGGAAAGTTTTAACTGATCTCTAAGTTCAGATGCGTTGTCGGTTGCTTTATGCATAGCAGTCATACGTGCGCCATGCTCGCTTGCATATGAATCGCGAACAGATTTATAAAGCTGGGTTTTTAATGATTTTGGAATGAGTTCTTTTACTATCTCTTCTTTTACTGGTTCAAAAATATAATCGGTCGATACATTTACTTCCTCATCTTGAGATACGATGGGCAAGAATTGCTCTGTCATCAGTATCTGCGTAGCAGCATTTTTAAATTTGTTGTAAACCAATACTATTTTATCATAAGACCCGTCAGCAAATTGCGCCATTAATTCCTCCGCAATCTGAGCAACATTCTCAAAAGTCAACTGATCAAACACCTTGCTATGGTCTGCAATAACTGATTGACGTTTTCTTAAGATGTCATTTCCTTTCTTTCCAATGGTCATAAAATGTACTTCTTTGTCTTGGTACGATTCATCAACAATAGTAGCACATTGCTTTGTGATATTGGAATTAAAAGCACCACATAACCCTCTGTTGGAAGTAATTGCAACGATAAGCACCTTTTTTACAGGGCGGTCATCTGCGTAGGCACTTCCCGAATCTGCATCTAAACTAGTACTAAGGCTCTGTAAAAGTTCTGTAAGTTTATTTGCATAAGGGCGCATGGCAGTAATAGCGTCCTGTGCTTTCTTCAACTTTGCAGCCGATACCATTTTCATGGCACTCGTAATCTGCATGGTTGATGAAACCGATACTATCCTATTCCTTATTTCCTTTAGGTTCGCCATTTCTTAGAGTACTGTATTTAACCTATTAACCCTTATACTTCTTGACTAAATCATTACATACCGCAGACAATGTATCAATTACCTCATCGGTTAATTTACCGGCCTTAAGGCTATCTAAAACATCTCTGTGTTTTGCATTTAAGAATTCGAGGAAATCTAGTTCAAACTCTTTTACTTTTTCCACAGGCACATCTCTTAGCAGGTTCTTGGAGCCTGCATAAATGATAGCGACCTGATCTTCCACAGTAAACGGATCGTTCTGTGCTTGTTTCAATATTTCAACATTACGACGACCTTTTTCGATCACATTTAAAGTAGCTGCGTCTAAATCCGACCCAAACTTAGCAAAAGCTTCCAGTTCTCTAAACTGTGCCTGGTCTAATTTTAAAGTCCCTGCTACTTTCTTCATGGATTTGATCTGCGCATTTCCTCCAACCCTCGAAACTGATATCCCCACGTTGATTGCCGGGCGTACCCCTTGGTTAAATAAATCTTGCTCTAGAAATATCTGTCCGTCAGTAATAGAAATTACATTCGTAGGAATATATGCAGAAACGTCTCCTGCCTGTGTTTCAATGATTGGCAATGCTGTTAATGACCCTCCTCCTTTAACCATTGGTTTTAAAACTTCTGGTAAATCATTCATGTTTTTTGCAATGGCATCGTCATTAATAATCTTTGCCGCTCTTTCTAATAATCTGGAATGCAGATAAAATACATCTCCTGGATAGGCTTCCCGTCCTGGTGGGCGTCTTAATAATAAGGATACTTCACGGTAGGCTACAGCCTGTTTAGATAAATCATCATATATAATTAATGCGGGTCTCCCAGAATCTCTAAAGTATTCTCCAATAGCAGCTCCGGCAAATGGTGCGTATACTTGCATAGGGGCCGGGTCAGATGCGTTGGCAGCAACTATAGTAGTGTAGGCCAATGCTCCTTTGTCTTCTAAAGTCTTTGCAATAAGCGCAACCGTTGAGGCTTTCTGGCCAATCGCAACATAAATACAATATACAGGCTCCCCTGCATCGTAAAACTCTTTCTGGTTTATTATCGTATCTATACAAACCGCAGTTTTTCCGGTTTGACGGTCACCAATCACTAATTCTCGTTGACCTCTTCCAACAGGAATCATAGCATCTATAGCTTTTATTCCTGTCTGCAATGGTTCGTTTACCGGTTGACGAAAAATAACCCCCGGTGCTTTACGCTCCAATGGCATTTCGTAGGTTTTTCCGGCAATTGGCCCTTTACCATCTATAGGTGTTCCCAAGGTGTCTACCACGCGACCAACAATACCTTCTCCTACATTAATGGAAGCTATACGTTGCGTTCTTTTTACTGTAGTTCCCTCTTTTATTGCTCTTGAATGTCCTAAAAGTACCACTCCAACATTATCTTCTTCGAGGTTCAGAACAATACCTTCTAATCCTCCTTCGAATTCTACCAATTCCCCGTATTGCGCATTGGAAAGTCCATATACGCGGGCAATACCATCTCCTACCTGAAGAACGGTTCCTATTTCATCAAGGGTAGCTGTTGCTTCATATCCTGATAACTGTTTCTTTAAGATTGCTGATACTTCAGCGGCTTTAACTCCTGCCATATTATTTAAGATGTAAAACGAAAGTGAAAGGACGTATCCTGTTTCTTCCGCAATTAAGACTTATATACTCTTTGTAAATTCTCTTTTTATGTTACTCAATTTGTTTGAAATGCTGGCGTCATATTGTAAATCCCCAATCCTTAATACAAAACCTCCTATGATGCTATCATCAATTTTATTTTCGATGGTGATCTTGTTTCCAGTTAATTCTGATACCTGATTTAAAACCTTTTTTTCCAAATCCTTTGAAATTGGCACCGCGGTGGTTACATAAGCCACTCCTTCTCCTTTCAGGTCCTCATTAAATATGATGTACTTAAGTGCCACTTCGTTTAGCAAAGCAATTCGCTTGTTGGTTATCAACAAATTAATTAGTCCTTCGGTAAGGGCGTCACTCCCCTTGAAAATGGCCAAAAGAGCCTCTTTTTTAACAGCCCCTTTCATCACCGGACTACCGAGCAACTCCTGCAATTCTTTACTACCAGATATTGTCGCAACTACAGACCGCATATCTTTTTCAACTGCGTCTGTCTTTTTCTTCTCAACCGCAAAATCTAAAATAGCTTTTGCATACCGGGCTGCTGCTCTGGATTCGTTCATGGATGCTAATTCAGTTTAATATCTCCCAACATATCATCAACCAACTTCAGTTGCTTGTCTTTATTGGATAATTGTTCTCTGATTACTTTCTCTGCAATTTGTACAGAAAGATCTGCTACCTGATTTTTAATCTCAGCTACAGCCGCTTTCTTTTCACTTTCTATAGTGGCTTTTGCCTGTTGTATCATTTTATCGCCCTCCATCTTCGCTTGCTCTTTTGCATCGGCAACAAATTGGTCTTTGAAGAGATCAAGCACGATTTGAAAAAACTTGCCAAGAAAGCTTATAAGAGCCAGCAGCCGGAATTTCTCAAAATG
>CBDUCK010000047.1:0-15271 GCA_965365635.1 uncultured Muriicola sp. | reverse complement strand
AGATAGATCGGGTGGCCAATTTGTACTATGGGAAACTGATCCTCAGTAGGTCCTTTAAAGAGTATCGTTTTGATATTCTCGGGTGGATTAATTTCTTCTTGCACCTGTGCAAATGTCTGACTAGCAAGACACAATAAAATTAATTGTTTAAGATTTAGGCGCATTTTTACAAAATTTATGCGTCAAAGGTAAACAAAAAGTATGCCCTTAAAATTCGGTTCGATGTAATGCCCAAATTTCTAGGCAATAATTATGAAAACTTTCTTTTAAGTGGTATTTTTGGGCAAATTTTTATAACCAAAAAAAAGGTTAAACTTCATGTCCAAAGACATACGAATCAAAAAGGGATTAGACATTAACCTCATAGGTGTTGCCGATCTTACCGCCTCCAAAGCTGCTTTAAGTAATGTATATGCCATTAATCTTTCCGATTTTCATGGTGTTACACCAAAAATGCTGGTAAAGGAAGGCACTGAGGTAAAAGCCGGGGAAGCACTCTTTTATAATAAGAGTGATGAAAAAATGTTATTTGTTTCGCCTGTAAGTGGCGAACTTATTGAAATAATTCGCGGAGCTAGAAGAAGAATTCTAACCCTTAAAATATTAGCAGATAAGACCCAGGAAGCGGTTTCTCACCCTATCCCAAATCTTACAAAGACCTCTGTTAAAGAGATCAAGGAATTTTTACTCAAAAGCGGTTGCTGGCCTTTTATTAAACAAAGACCATATGATATCATTGCAGATGCAGCAACAACTCCAAAAGCAATTTTTATTTCGGGTTGTAACACGGCACCACTGGCAGCGGATGTAGATTATATTTTACAGGGAAAAGAAAAAGAATTGCAAGCGGCCCTTATCGGCTTGGGAATGTTAACTCCCGGAAAGGTCCATGTTTCGGTTGCGAAAAATAGTAACTCACCGTTTTCTGGTATGGAAGGCATAGAACTTCACAAAGTTTCTGGTCCACATCCTTCAGGATTGGTTGGGACGCAGATCAATAAAATAGATCCGATAAATAAAGGAGAATTGGTTTGGACAATTACTCCTCAAGATCTGGTAATTATAGGTGAGACGCTGTTAACCGGTAAATTTAATGCGGAACGATTGGTGGCATTGGCAGGGTCCTCCATCAAAAAACCACAGTATTATAAGACAAAAATAGGAGCTGAGATTTCCACATTTCTATATGCTAGCGGAGTTACTAATGATAATTTTAGGGTTATAAATGGCGATGTTTTAACAGGTATTAAAACTCGTCCGGATGGTTTTCTGGGGTACTACAATACGACAGTTACCGCAATCCCTGAAGGAGATGATTATGAATTATTTGGATGGAATAAACCTGTTTTTAATAAGGTTTCTTTAACGAGGGCGCTTACATTTTCATGGTTACAGCCCAAAAAGAAATACGATCTTACTACCAATACCAATGGGGAACACAGGGCATTTGTGGTAACCGGGCAGTATGAAGAAGTATTTCCGTTAGATATTTATCCATTGCAACTTCTAAAAGCCTGCATGGTTCAGGATTTAGATGAAATGGAACAACTTGGTTTGTACGAGGTAATTCCTGAAGATTTTTCATTGACAGAATTTGTTTGTATTTCGAAACAACCACACCAGCAAATAATTAGAGAGGGATTAGATTTATTACATAAAGAAATAGGATAATACATGAGTGATAAAAGACTAACATTTAAGAAAAGACTGCATATCCTCAAGCATCATTACAGGGATAAAAAGTTGGCTCCGGCATTTAATGCCTTTCATACCTTTTTGTTCTCCCCTGACGAAACAACGCATTCTGGTTCGCACGTTAGAGGAGCAGATGATCTGAAAAGAACAATGAATACGGTGATAATGGCATTAATACCAGTATTGTTGTTTTCCATGTTTAATGCTGGCTACCAAAACTTTATTGCAATAAATGGTGCCCCGGAAAATTTTTCTGTGTGGGAGCATTTTTTAACGGTAGATAACTTTTGGATAGGGATCATAAAGGTATTGCCACTGGTGATTGTTTCTTATGGAGTAGGACTTCTGGTCGAATTTATTTTTGCCGTTATCAAAGGGCACGAAGTGGAAGAAGGATATTTGGTGACAGGTATGTTGGTGCCATTGATAGTTCCTATAGATACCCCGCTTTGGATGTTGGCTGTGGCTGTAGTTTTTGGTGTAGTTATAGGGAAAGAAGTTTTTGGTGGTACCGGGATGAACATTTTAAACCCGGCACTTACTATTCGGGCATTTTTGTTTTTCGCTTATCCTACCTGGATGACAGGAGATAAGGTTTGGGTATATGAGGCAGTAAAAAGGTCAGGTACACCGGATGCAATTTCTGGTGAGACTGTTTTGGGATACCTGGCGCAGAATAATGCCAGTGAATTTTCATATACCGTATCGGACATGTTTTTTGGATTTATTCCGGGTTCAGTCGGAGAAACTTCAGCATTTCTAATCTTATTGGGAGGGCTGTTCTTAATTTTTAGTAAAATAGCCAGCTGGCGGATAATGGTGAGCGCTGTTGCCGGTTCACTATTGATGGGACTTATTTTTAACGGTGTTGTAGACGCAGGTTGGATTACTGAAACAAGCAAGTTTTATGGACTAATGAGTTTCGATTTCTGGAAACATTTAATAGTAGGTGGCCTGGCCTTTGGAATAGTCTACATGGCTACCGATCCTGTTACAGGAGCTCAGACCAATAGGGGAAAATGGATCTACGGTTTCTTAATAGGGTTTATTTCTGTGATGATCCGGGTGTTCAATCCGGCATATCCTGAAGGTGTTTTCCTTGCCATATTATTAATGAATGTTTTTGCACCTACCATAGATCATTATGTAGTTAGAGGTAATGTTAATAGACGTTTGAAGCGGCTTAAAAACGCCGTAATTCTGCCTAAAGAAACAGATGAACAATCAGAACAATTAAAAGTTGAAACTATCTAATTAAGTCATGGACAAGGAAAAAAATCTTTACACAGTTCTTTTTGCAGCAATCATGGTAATTGTGGTTGGCACTTTGCTAGCTTTCCTTGCCTCAGCTTTAAGCGGAAGGATAAAAGAGAATGAGCGCTTTGAGAAGCAACAAAACATTTTGTATGCTATGGGCGTGAATGAGAATGAAAGTGCAGGTAGCGTTGATTTTATCCCTACAGACCGGGTAGAAAATGAATTTGCTAAGTATATAACGAAGCAATTGGTTATTGAAGGATCTAAAACGTATCAAGATTCTATGGCGTATCTAATAGATGTGAAGAAGCAATTAAATGTGCTTAAGAACGGAGATACACCAAAATTGCCTGTTTTTATTGGAGAAAAAGATGGTGAAACATTCTATATTATCCCTATGTATGGAAAAGGGCTATGGGATGCAATCTGGGGCTTTTTGGCGGTAGATGAGACCATGACTGTTAAAGGAGTTTATTTCGATCATAAAGGAGAGACCCCTGGTTTGGGAGCTAATATTAAGCAACGCTACTTTATGGATGATTTCGTGGGGGAAACTATTTTAAATGGTACCCAATATGCGGGAATTAAGGTGGCGAAAGGGAATAATGACCCGGCAAATAAAATAAAAGATGATAATGAAGTTGACGCCCTGGCAGGAGCAACTATAACAGGGGATGGCGTTTCTGCCATGATCTCCAAAACAGTAAATCTTTACAAAGACTATTTTGAATCATTAAGAAATAAAGGATAATATGGCACTACTTTCTAAAAAGGATGCAAATCTAATATTAGATCCTCTTGCAGATAACAATCCCATTACCATTCAGGTATTGGGAATCTGTTCAGCATTGGCAATTACAGCAGAGTTAGAGGCATCGATCGTAATGGCTATATCTGTTGTGTTTGTATTGGGAGTTGGTAATGTGGTCATTTCATTGATGAGAAATATTATTCCATCCAAGATCCGAATCATTGTACAACTTGTTGTTGTGGCAACACTTGTAATTATTGTGGATCAGGTTTTAAAGGCATATGCCTACGAACTCAGTAAAACGTTGGCAGTTTTTGTGGGTCTGATCATCACGAACTGTATTATTATGGGACGTTTCGAGGCATTTGCTTTAGGAAATGGCGTAAAACGTTCTTTCCTCGATGGGATTGGTAATGCGGCCGGGTACGGTCTTATATTAATTATCGTTGGATTTTTCAGAGAATTATTAGGATCGGGAACCTTGTTGGGTATTGCAGTGTTAGGAGATCCCATTGAGAAAACAGGCTTATATTCTATTGGGTATGAAAACAATGGTTTTATGTTGTTATCGCCCATGGCATTAATAGTAGTTGGACTCTTAATATGGGTGCAACGATCCAGAAACAAGGCATTAATTGAAGAAAACTAAGAAAGGTTTTAAACAAGAATTATGTTAGAACACGTAGAATTATTTTTTAAATCTATTTTTATAGATAACATGGTATTCGCTACTTTTTTAGGGATGTGTTCCTACTTGGCGGTATCCAAAAAAGTTGCTACTGCTGTAGGTCTGGGAGCTGCGGTAATCTTTGTGCTAGCTGTTACCGTGCCACTGAACTGGTTATTGGATCAGTATTTGCTTCAAGATGGTGCTTTAGCCTGGCTCGGACCAGAATATGCAGACTATAACCTAAGTTTTCTATCATTTATACTCTTTATAGCTACCATTGCAACGATGGTACAATTAGTAGAAATAGTGGTAGAGAAGTTTTCACCTGCACTTTATAATTCATTAGGGATTTTTCTTCCTTTAATTGCGGTTAACTGTGCCATCTTAGGAGGTTCTTTGTTTATGCAAACACGAGAGATTGCTACCTTGGGACTTGCCTTTAATTATGGGTTAAGTTCTGGAATTGGTTGGTTCCTGGCCATTTTGGCTATTGCTGCTATTCGGGAAAAAATTCGCTATTCTAATGTTCCACCACCGTTACGTGGCTTGGGGATCACTTTTATCATAACCGGACTCATGGCCATTGGTTTCATGAGCTTTGGAGGTATGCTTACCGGTGGGGATGAAGCACCCGCTGCTCCAAAACCAACTACGGTTCAGAAAGTAGATAAAGAGAAAATAGAATTGAAAAAAGAGCAGGAAGAGAACGCTGTCTCTTATAACACAGAAATAAAAGAATAAGAATGATTTTAGCTACAAGTACAGGAGGAACAATTCTCATCACCGTTGTTGCTTTTATGGTTTTATTGTTACTATTAGTGGCCCTTTTGCTATTTACAAAGGAAAAACTATCACCATCTGGCCCGGTAACAATAACTATCAATGGGGAAAAGAAGATCCAGGTAGGATCTGGTGACTCATTACTTTCTACCTTAGGGAATCAAAAAATATTTCTTCCCTCGGCCTGTGGAGGAGGGGGGACATGTATTCAGTGCGAATGCCATGTACTAGCCGGAGGGGGTGAAGCCCTGCCTACAGAAACACCGCACTTTTCAAAGAGAGAGCTGAATCATGGTGCCCGTTTGGCATGCCAGGTGAAAGTAAAACAGGATATGGAGATCACCATTCCTGAGGAGGTTTTTGGTATTAAAAAATGGGAAGGTACCGTAGTTCGTAATTACAATGTAGCTTCTTTTATCAAAGAATTTGTTATAGAGATTCCGGAGGATATGAATTATAAGGCCGGAGGCTATATTCAGATAGAAATTCCACCATGTGAAATTAAGTATTCAGATATAGATATTACTGCTCACCCAGAGGAACATGAAACTCCTGATAAATTTCAAAACGAATGGGACAAATTTAATCTTTGGCCATTGGCGATGAAAAACAATGAGGTGGTAGAGCGTGCATATTCAATGGCTTCTTATCCAGCAGAAGGAAGAGAGATTATGTTGAACGTTAGGATTGCAACCCCGCCATGGGACCGATCTAAAAACGGATGGATGGATGTAAATCCTGGGGTAGCCTCGTCCTATATTTTTGCACAAAAACCAGGCGATAAAGTTATCATCTCTGGTCCTTATGGAGAATTCTTCATCAATGAATCAGATTCAGAAATGTTATATGTGGGTGGTGGAGCCGGAATGGCACCTATGAGATCTCATTTGTACCACCTTTTCAAAACCTTACAAACAAATAGAAAGGTTAGCTATTGGTATGGCGGACGATCTAAAAGAGAATTGTTTTATATAGATCATTTTAAACAGTTAGAGGAAGAGTTCCCAAATTTTAAGTTTTATATGGCACTTTCAGAACCTTTAGAAGAAGATAATTGGAAAGTAAAAGAAAGTTTGGATGCCCCGGGAGACGGATTTGTAGGTTTTATACATAATTGTGTAATAGATAATTATTTGAGTACACACGAATCTCCGGAGGACATAGAATTATATTTCTGTGGTCCGCCATTAATGAATAAGGCGGTACAGAAAATGGGAGAAGATTACGGTATCCCTGATGAACATATCAGATTCGATGATTTCGGTGGATAACCATCACGTTGTAAGAAGTAAAAAACCGATATCGTAACATATCGGTTTTTTTACTAATAAACGGCTTATGAAAGCACTTACAGATCAGGAATTACATAATCTGGCAATGAACATTGTAGGTAAGGAACTGGAGGCCGAAGGGTATGAATTTATGGCGGTTAACAGTAAGCCTAAAAAGAATCCACAGTTTGTATGCCTAAAAGAAAAACAACTTCACTTTGTGGTAGTTAGGAACATAGCATATCCTAATGACCCCAGGAGTTATGACAAAGTACTACTTGCAAAAGTTAAAGAACAAGGACTGAAATTTGAAGCCAAAACCTATTATGCCGGTGTTGGTTTATCTAATGCGAAAGACCAACGATTGCCAGTATATTTAAATGAAGACTATATTGTGGAATATGAAGGGCTTATTGAAATTTAAAGGGGTACTGCTGGGATGTAGCCTATTGATTTGTATGATCAGTTGCGGGGATCAAACAAATTCCTGGGTAAAAAACACCAATACAGGGGGTGCCTTAGGAACTTCTTATAGTATTATATATCTGGCGAAAGACTCATTAAATTTTCAGCGGGGTATAGATTCTGTGTTTTATGCTGTAAATGCTTCTATGTCTACCTATTTGCCCGATTCTGATATTACCAAAATTAATAAAGGTGATTCAACAGTTATCGTTGATCATATGTTCGAGGAGGTATTCACGATTGCAAAGGAAGTGTATGCAGTAACAGACGGTTATTTCGACCCCACCGTAGGTGTTTTGGTAAATGCCTGGGGATTTGGTCCTGGTGCGGCTGCTGAAATGGATAGTTCTTCAGTAAAAAAGTTGTTGAAATATGTGGGCTTTAATAAAGTAAACCTTACAGCAGATCGTCGAATACAGAAAGATTTTTCAGAAATACAACTCGACTTCAATGCGATTGCCAAAGGATATGCCATAGACAGATTAGCTGCCTATCTCGACTCAGAAGAGATAGAAAATTATCTGGTGGAAGTTGGAGGTGAAATTGTAACCAAAGGCGAGAATCGCAGTAAGGGTAAAAAGTGGGTCGTGGGTGTAGATGATCCTCAGGTGGAATTAGGGAGGCGACTAAAAATTACACTGACCTTAAAGGATCAGGCTCTTGCTTCCTCCGGTAATTATAGAAAGTTTCGTATAGATTCACTTACCGGGAAGAAATATGTACATACTATAGATCCCAAATCGGGGTTTACCAAAAATTCTAATGTATTGGCAGTGAGTGTTATTGCAGAGAATTGTGCCACGGCAGATGCCTATGCGACCGCTTTTATGGCAATGGATCTAGATGAATCTAAGGGTATATTGAATAACACTACAAGCCTTGAAGGATATGTAATTTATCTGGACGAAAGCGGAGCAGTACAAGAGTTTATGACCCCAGGCTTTAAGGAACAAGTTGTCTGGTAATTATACTTTGGACACCAAAGGAATAATTTCCCCTTTTGCCAAACGATACCTATGAATTTCTTCCTCCGTTAATTTTTGGCTTAGATCTATTTCCTTTACCTTGAACCCAACAGATCGAAGTTTATCAAAATAATCGCGGCCGTAGATCCTAACGTGGTCGTATTGACCAAAAACCCGGGCTCTTTCTTTTTTATCTGTGATAGAATCGTCTTCAAAGGTAATTGCTCTGGTTAGATCTTGTGGTATTTGAAAGACACCCCATCCACCAGGTTTAAGGATTCTAAATAATTCAGACATAGCTTTTATATCATCCGGAATATGTTCTAACACATGGTTACACAGAATTATATCGAATGTATTTTCTTCAAAAGGGAGATTACAAATATCTGCCTTTACATCTGCCAGCGGGGAGTTCAGATCTGTGGTGGTATAGTCCAGGTTTTTAAGTTTTCTAAAACGTTTATAAAATGCCTGCTCCGGGGCAAAGTGTAACACCTTGTAAGATTGTTTAAAAAATTGGGTTTCATTTTGAAGATAAAGCCATAAAAGTCGATGTCTTTCTAGCGAGAGGGTAGAGGGGGAAAGTACATTCTCGCGTGGTTTCTCATAGCCATAGGGAAGAAAGCGTTTAAATTGTTTCCCATCTATGGGGTCTGTAAATGAGTTGCCTTTTAAAAAAAAGGCAAGAACCGGTCTTGCCAAATAGCTTAACTGAATAAGGATTGGCCGGGGAAAAATTTTCAGTATGTATTTGAAGAGTTGTTTCACCGGTTTGCCATCTGTTATGGCTGCAATTTTTTAGAGCGAAATTCTTGTTCCTCATCAGAGACTATTCCCAAAGCATCATAGATAAATTGAAAGGTAGAAAGTAATTCGGGCTTCCCATTAACAAGTGCCACATCGTGTTCAAAATGAGCACTTGGTTTCCCGTCCGCTGTTAAAATAGTCCAACCGTCTTTAAGCTGTTTTATTCTTTGGGTTCCCATATTAATCATAGGCTCTATAGCAACCACCATGCCTTCAATAAATTTCTTACCACGGCCTCGTTTCCCATAATTAGGCATTTCCGGGGCTTCATGTAGCTTCTCCCCCAGACCATGACCCACCAATTCTCTTACGATACCATACCCTTCGGCCTCACAATAATTTTGGATGGCATAGCCCACATCTCCAACACGATTACCAATCTTAAACTGGCGAATGCCCATGTAGAGCGATTCTTTGGCAATTTTAAGGAGCTTTTTAGTCTCAGGGGCTACCTCACCAACCTCAAAAGTATACGCGTGGTCTCCATAAAAACCATTCTTTAAACTCCCACAATCTACGGAGATAATATCTCCGTCCTTTAGCGGTTCATCCTTTGGGATACCATGCACCACCTGTTCATTTGGACTAAGATTAAGGGTGTTTGGAAAGTCGTACATCCCAAGAAAACCTGGTTCGGCACCATGATCTCTTATAAATGATTCTGCCAACCTATCTAGATGTAATCCGGTAACGCCGGGCTTAATCTCGGACGCCAACATGCCAAGGGTCTTAGATACAATGAGTGCACTTTCGCGCATTAATTCTATTTCTTCAGCTGATTTTATGTGAATCATGAGTGTTTACAGTACTACGTTTTATTATACAAGCGATTTTTGGGTCATAGCTTCAGGCTGTTTAATCCCCATCATGGTTAATATTGTTGGTGCTATATCTCCTAATACGCCATCTTTTACTTTTTTAATATCATTGTCTACCACTATTAGCGGAACAGGATTGGTGGTATGTGCCGTATTTGGACTGCCATCCGGATTTATCATGGTATCACAGTTTCCGTGATCGGCAATAACCAAGGTGCTATACCCATTTTTCAGACCAGCAGTAATAACGGCTTCGGAACAGCTATCTACTGTTTCGCAAGCTTTAATAGCTGCCAGCATATCTCCTGTATGGCCAACCATATCTGGATTTGCAAAATTAAGACAAATAAAGTCGACATCCCCTTTTTCTAATTCGGGTATAATAGCGTCTCGGATATCATAAGCGCTCATTTCTGGTTGAAGATCATACGTTGCCACTTTAGGAGAAGGACACATAATACGATGTTCCCCCTCAAACGGAATTTCCCTTCCACCATTAAAAAAGAAGGTTACATGCGGGTACTTTTCTGTTTCTGCTATCCGTATTTGTTTTTTACCTGCTTTGGAAAGTACTTCTCCAAGGGTCTCCTGAATATTATCTTTGTCATACACTACATGGACACCTTCATACGAGTCGTCGTAATTGGTCATGGTCACAAAATACAGTGGTAATTTGTGCATATTGTATTCGTGAAAATCTTTTTGATGCAACACTTCTGTAAGTTCCCTGCCTCTATCTGTTCGGAAATTAAAAAATATCACCACATCACCTTCTTCAATCTTTGCCACGGGTTTGTCATTATCCGTGGTTACCACAATAGGCTTAAGGAACTCATCGGTAATACCTTCGTCATAGCTCTTTTGTATGGTAGCCAGGGGAGTACTCGTTTTTTCACCTTTTCCATTTACGAGCAGCTCATAGGCTAACTGCACCCGTTCCCATCGCTTATCTCTGTCCATGGCATAATAACGGCCAATAACACTCGCTAATTTTGTTTTCTTATCAGCACAAAAGCTAAGAAGGTCTTCTAAAAATCCTTTTCCACTTTTTGGGTCAACGTCTCTGCCATCTGTAAAAGCGTGTACAAAAACCTTATCTAAATTATAGCTTTCTGCTGCCAGGATGAGTCCTTTTAAGTGATCTATATGACTATGTACCCCGCCATTACTGTAAAGTCCTAGAAAATGTACTGCTTTATCATTGTTCTTTGCGAACAGCAGGGCCTCTTTGATGACTTTTTCGTCTTTGAGCGTATCTTCTTGTATGGCCAAATTAATTTTGGCAAGATCTTGATATACAATTCTGCCAGCCCCCAGATTCATGTGTCCTACTTCGCTATTTCCCATCTGTCCTTCTGGCAGGCCAACGTTCATTCCGTCTGTTAGCAGAGAACTACTAGGGTAATGCTGATAAAGTGAATCTATGAAAGGGGTGTTTGCGTTATCAATAGCCGAAACTTTTGGATCAGGAGATTTACCCCATCCGTCGAGGATCATCAAGATAACTTTTTTGTGCATTTTCATATATACAATTTCTTAAATTCAGTCAAAAATAGTGCCATTTTGCCTGGTTTACCACAATTCCACCCGCTTTTTCTATGGCTGATGGTTACAATTGAATTTTTGACAAAGAAATCTGCATAATAATCTCCAAGCGATGAATTTAGCACAAATAAAAACCCTGATACAGGTATCAGGGTCTATTCCGTAATTACTTACTGAGTTGGTGTTCTCGCAAAAGAGTAACTAACTAAGGTGTTTCTAAAATTCGAATCCTGTAAACGCTCTGTACATAAATGCATAGACCGCCATAAATAACATTAAGACGCAAAAAACGGAGTAGGCTTTTAAAAGTACAACCACAAACTCTGGTTTGCAATCATCAAAAGCTTCAACGTATAGATTTTTAAAGTGTACCAGTGTTCCCATATAGACTATATTATGTTAGAGCTATAAGGGGTTAAATTAAGGGGTAAATAAAGATTTGAGGGAACTTCAAAGATAGCAAAAAATGTGAACGAAACTAACTTTCGATCTTTTAATATGGTTATGCTCCTCCTCGGTACTTTTTGATAGCTTTTTTTATTCTTTCAATACGGTTATCCGGGTCTGGATGTGTACTTTGAAATTCAGGTGTCCTATTAGACCCACCAGCTGCTTTTAAGATTTCCATGACCCGTATCATTTCTACGGGGTTATATCCGGAACGTATCATGAATAAGACACCTAAATCATCGCTTTCCAATTCATCCCCCCGACCATTTTTAAGGAGGGTATTTTGGCCTATGCTGCTGACGATGCCACCGGCATCTGCTCCAACAGAGGCACCCATGCTTACGGTTTTCCAAAAATTACCCTCTGCGATTCGTTCTGCCGAATGGCGCCCAATAACATGGCCTATCTCATGACCTAAAACTCCAGCTAACTGGGCCTCATTAAGTTTAGAGAATAGGGCATAGGTGATAAAAATTTGACCCCCGGGTAAGGCAAAAGCATTAATGGTAGTATTATCTGCGAGTAAGTGAAAATCGTATTGATACGGCGTTTCCCTTGCAATACTGTTTTGTACTAATTTGGTCCCAATAGCATCTACAAGAGATTGCATCCTTTCGTCTGGGTGAAGTCCCCCATATTGGCGAGCAATTTCCGGTGTACTTTGAAGTCCAATTGCGATTTCCTGGTCCGCGGACATGTTAATGGTTTGAACTCGACCTGTGTAAGGATTTTCTTCTTTGTTATTACAACGCTGAACAAAGGCAATACCTACAATAACTAGCCCAATGAATATTCTTATCTTCCAATTCCCCCTTCTCATGGTATAATGCTCATGTTATAGTAAGGCTTGGTTAATATCTAATATGTTATCCTGGATATAGGTTTTTATAAATCCGGTGGTGAGGTGCTCACTTCCTATAAAATCTTCCTGTACCAGTAGTTGCAGAATATTCTTTTTTCTAAATGAAGCCAGCATTGGGATAGATAAAGGGGCGTAGCTATAATGCCAGGGTTCGTATTTAAAGCCACGTCTTTTTGGCTCATTAGTGTACACTAAATAAAATCCAAAATCATTCGCGTGTTCATCCATCCATAGCTTTAGATCTTCAAAAGGTCCCCCTTCCTCAAATTTAGTGGTAACCAGGACGTCACCTTCTGCTTTTTTGTTGCCATCAATGATATCTATATCTGTTCCCCAATGGTGCCTGCTGGTACCTGGAATGGTAGAATATTCTATGATCTTGTCTATCGCATCAATGGGTGCTAATTGTTCGTCTTCGGTGAAAAGCTGGTATTTTCTTTCAAAAATGGCCAATTGCCTGTCGAAATTTCGAAAACTCGATACTATTTTAATATCGATACCATCCTGATAGGCTGCTTTTTTCATTTCTACAAATGCGTCGTGAGCTTCTTTTCGAAGATTAATATCTTTGCCATACAGGTCGATATCTGCCTGACCCATTAATTCATACACGCTGTAATCGATCTCCTGAGACCAGGCTATACCCGGGAAGGAGGTCAATAAAATTCCTAGCAGACTACTTTTTTGTACAAATGATCTTCTATCCATAGCATACGTTCCTTTGATGTCTATTATCTTTTGTGTCTAAAGATATTCTAAACATAGTCTAAATTAAAATATTTTAGAGATCTAATGGTTCATCTGAAGCTCTTAATCCAATTCTGCAGGTTTTCTACTGAAGAATATAGATTAGTTAGAAGATGTAAAGACAAGATTGTAGCGGTTAAAAAGGAATATTATTCTTATTTGGAGACATACAAATATCCCTGATGTTTTTGCCTAAGATCGTTCATGGTAATTATGTAGAAGTAAATTCCTGAGGCGAGGCCAGTGTCTCTTGACATCACATTTTCCCTGTTAGATTGACCGTTAAACTCATTTTGGTAGTTTGTCTTAGAGTACACCAAAACCCCATACCGGTCAAAAATTTGCAAGACATTATTGGGAGATTCTTCTACACCTTCTAGTTCTAAAATATCGTTTTGACCATCCCCATTGGGTGTCATAAAATAATTGTCGAGTTCTATGGTGCTAAAAGTTTCTAATGAATCATCATTTCCTCCGATGGTTATGATCTCGTAATCGCTAGGTACAATTTCATCGGAAGTAACAGACCCATAGATCATACCTCCTTCAACGTTCGTATTTCCAAGATTCACCCATTGGTTTTCGGCTTTACTCCAGCCAACTACTTTAAGATCACTAAGAAATTCTGCTAGCGATCTTACATTACTCCATTCATCCCAGGTTAATGTGATCCTAGAAGGAACGTCGCCCTCTAAACGCCAAAATTCTTTGTCGCTAACAGAAATAAATTCAGAGGTCTTCCTATCGGTGCTATAATCTATATTAAGGGTCTTTGAATTATTGGGATCCTCAAAGAAATAAGCACACTTAGCAAGCGCATTTATGGCTACAGATTCGATTGTTAAGGGACGCAATCTGGTAGCGTCTCCAACAGGAAACAAGAAGGATTCTTTATTGGTCATGGCCCCATATCCGTTGATCTTTGAAACGCTGCTTTCTCCTGTATAGAATGAATAATCCATAAAATTAGAATAGACAGAAGCCTGTGATCTGTTAGTAATGATATCTCCGGTAATTAAATTAGCATTATTGTTTACTCCAACTGAAGTTTCCAGTAGTAACCCTTCTTCTACAGCTACTTCTGCATCATAGAATACTGGAGCAAAAGCTCCTGAAACTTTTAATTGACCAACCTCACTGTAGAAACCAACTAATCCCATATTCTGATCAAAGGTGCCATCGTTTATTAGATTAGTATGAAAACCTACATTAGTATTGTTGTGTATTTGAATATTCCCATAATTGTGAACAGCTTCCTGAGCCGTCCCAATAATTGAGATTAAACTAACTAAAAGAAGATATTTTTTATACACTGTCTTACCTTAATTTATTTATTACAAAACTAGATTCACCCGTTCCACTAAAGCGAACTGTACCTGAATTTGCTTCCCGATAAGTGATTATAGTGATTACAGCGTTGGCGGGCAACTCAAGGATTTCACTAACATGAATACTAGAATGGTTTTGGTTACTAGCCCATCTAATATACCCAGAAGCGCCAATTGCTCCAACTACAGTGCCATTAACTGCAATTCTTGCGTTCACATTGGTTCTTTGTTCGGTGCTCCCTGTAGAATTAATTCCTTCCAAAGACAAATTCGCTCTAATATCATATCTCCCGGCTACCTTTACGGTGAGGGTTGTACTTGTGGCGATATATAAATTTGAACTATCATCATTATAATCCACTGTTCCAAAAATAGGAGCAATTGTATTATTAGCGTTAAGATTGGTAGAAGTGTTACTATTTATCCATCTGGCACCATAATTAATTAGAGATCTTTTCAATACACCAGAAGCATCTATTGCTAGAACATTATCTGTATTGTTTGCAGTACTTATTGATCTAAAACGGGCACTACCGTCAACATCTAATTTTTCACCAGGACTATTTATCCCCACGCCCAATCTATTGTTGGTATTCTCCCAGTAAACCTGACTATTATTTTCTGTTATTTTTCCATCAGAACCTGCAAAAAAGATCGACCCTGAAGTTCCTGAAACCTCGGTGCCGTCTAATCCATCGGCGCCAGCAGGTCCTATTGGGCCTTGTATTCCCTGGTCACCCTGGATTCCCTGAAGTCCTTGAATACCCTGGTCACCCTGATCACCTTTGTCACCCTGAAGTCCTTGAATACCTTGAATACCTTGTATTCCCTGGTCGCCTTGATCACCTTTGTCACCCTGA
>CBDUCK010000046.1:0-15286 GCA_965365635.1 uncultured Muriicola sp. | reverse complement strand
CGTCTACACTTCCCCGTCCGCATAGTTCATTATAATCATCTCCCCAGGAATTCTCGTGCTCTCTGACATCTGTCCTTTTATGACTTTCATAGGAGAATGCCACTACAAATTGATTGCGATTGCCTCCACTGTGTAATCTAAATAACATCCGTGTGTTTTTATTCCCTCTTTTTTCCGCGACTTTGGAAGACCTGTACATCCACCTTCTAAAAGCTCTTACCTTATCAGCCTTTACATTATAGGTGGTCATTCTCACAAATTTGGTGGGAGAACCCGGATTTTTTGCATCGTAATTCAAACTGCCGTTAGTTAATAGCTGCCATCTTACCTGTCCCCCATTATTCGCTACATATTTCATTACATTATCCCTCCAGTAGTTTCCTTCTGCAGAACGGTCTTTATCATAATCCGCAGGAGATTTCCGAGCTTCTATACGCATATAAGTTCCGGCGTTTGAGCCCGTAATAAAACGGTACGTTACAATTGCCGTTTCCGGTGTGGTGTTAAACATACCTGTTTTCTTGGCTGCGGCATCCTCAAATTTTTGCTGCATCCCTTCTTTTGCAGTATACCGCCAGGTATTCCAATATTCGGAGTTGTCATTACGTTGACTGAACATCGAGGCACTCAGGCAGAGTACCATCGAGACTACTACTAGTTTTTTCATTTTTGGTTGGTTTTTGGTTATCTCATAAATATACAAATTAAAATTATGCCAAGAGCCATTATAAATACATTATTTAATTGAGTATTAACAGGTTACAATATCACTGAACACCTGTGAAGAAGATGAAATTATTTTAAACTGTAGAAAAGTATGGATGTGTTGAACACAATACTATGTACATTACCAACGGCCTATACAAACCTTCATTTTTAACCTACAGAATCTAAAGAAAAATCGTATTTTGTAGATCTTATTTAAATTAACTTAAACACTACTTTCATGAAAAAAGGACTCCTCCTTACCTTACTGGTATTTTTTATTGGTACGGCCGGGTATTCACAACGAAATCGCGGAGCTACTGCCGCTAACAACCAAAAAGAAGAAAAACTTTCCTTAGGCGCCTTAAAGTTGCGGAACGTAGGACCAGCATTCCTGTCTGGTCGTATTGCAGACATTGCCATCCACCCCGATAATGACAATGTATGGTATGTAGCTGTAGGTTCTGGCGGGGTTTGGAAAACAGACAACTCGGGAACTACCTGGACCCCTATATTCGACAAAGAGGTGTCTTATTCTATTGGGTGCCTTACCATAGACCCTAATAACCCTGCTACCATTTGGGTAGGAACAGGGGAAAATGTGGGTGGCAGACATGTTGGTTATGGCGATGGAGTATACCGAAGTAAAGATGGTGGAAACAGCTGGGAAAATATGGGCTTAAAAACGTCCGAACACATCTCAGAAATCATCGTACACCCTACCAATTCTGATATTATCTGGGTGGCGGCCCAGGGCCCCTTATGGAGTAAAGGCGGGGAACGGGGCTTATACAAATCTTCGGATGGAGGGAACACCTGGAAACAAGTCTTAAAAGGAAATCAATGGACGGGGGTTACCGATATTATGATGGACCCAAGAAACCCGGACCGACTCTATGCGGCCACCTGGCAACGCCATAGAACAGTAGCTGCTTTAATGGGTGGCGGACCCGATTCTGGCCTTCACCGATCAGAAGATGGTGGGAAAACCTGGGAAAAATTAAGCTCTGGGCTACCAAAATCGAACATGGGGAAAATTGGGATCGCCATATCTCCCCAACAACCAGATATCCTCTATGCGGCCATTGAATTAGACCGTACCAAAGGAGCTGTGTACCGTTCCGAAGACAGAGGATCTTCCTGGAAAAAAATGTCGAATACCGTCTCCGGAGGTACCGGCCCTCATTACTACCAGGAATTGTATGCAAGTCCACATGAATTTGACCGTCTGTACCTTATGAACGTTCGTATTCTTACTTCTGGGGATGGAGGAAAAACATTTGTGCAATTGCAGGAAGAAAAGAAACATTCGGACAACCATTCTATAAACTTTCGGGCAGATGATCCTGACTATTTGCTAGTTGGAACCGATGCTGGCATCTATGAAAGTTTTGACAAGGCGAAAACCTGGCGATATATCAAAAATTTACCCCTAACCCAATTTTATAAGGTAGCCGTAAATAATCAGGAACCTTTCTACCATATTTTTGGAGGTACCCAAGACAACGGTTCTGCAGGAGGTCCGTCTCGCACAGACGAAAGCGAAGGAATCAGAAATTCTCATTGGTATAAAACGCTCGGCGCAGACGGGCACCAATCTGCCACCGACCCTGAATTTAATCATATTATTTATGCAGAGACACAACAAGGTGGTTTGCATAGGGTAGATCTAAATACCGGAGACCGAGTGTTTATTCAACCACAGCCAAGAGCCGGTGAAGATTTTGAACGTTATAATTGGGATGCCCCTATTCTGGTAAGTCCCCATAAAGCATCTCGTTTGTATTTTGCTTCCTACCGGGTATGGAAATCTGAAAACAGGGGAGATAGTTGGGAACCTATTTCTGGCGATCTAACCCGCAATGAAGAACGTATTCAGCTTCCAATTATGGGGAAACAACAAAGCTGGGATAATCCCTGGGATGTTGGGGCCATGTCTAATTATAATACCGTTACCTCCCTGGCAGAGTCGCCGGTAACAGCAGGCGTAATATATGCAGGTACAGATGATGGTTTTATACAAGCTACCTCTGACGGAGGTGCAAATTGGAGAAAGATAGCCGTAACAAATCTGGGCATTCCTGCCCGTTCCTTTGTAAATGACATTAAAGCAGATCTATATGATGAGAGCACGGTTTATGTTGCTTTAGACAATCATAAGGAAGGGGATTTCTCTACCTATTTATTTAAGAGTAGCGATAAAGGGGCCACCTGGCGTTCTATTAAGGGGAACCTCCCTGCAAAAACCATCGTTTGGCGATTGGTGCAAGATCACGTAAACAAAAATTTACTATTTGCAGCAACTGAAAAAGGAATTTATACCTCCATGAACGGAGGTGTAAACTGGCATAAGGTGCCTGGCGCACCAAACATCTCATTCCGTGACCTGGTCATTCAAAAAAGAGAGAACGATTTGGTTGGGGCTTCCTTTGGCCGTGGTTTCTTTGTGCTGGATGATTACAGTGCCCTACGGGAAATGACCCCGGCAACTTTACAAAAGGAAGGGTCTCTATATCCTATCCGCCAGGCAGATTGGTATGTCCCTAAAAGTAAAGTAGGAAACACAGGGGCTGATTATTATTTTGCCGAAAATCCGGATTTTGGTGCCCTGATTACGTATTCTTTAGACAAGGGCTTTACTACAAAATCTGAAGCTCGTAAGGAGAAAGAAAAAGCTCTTGAAAAGAAAAATGCTTCTATTCCTTTTGCTGGCTGGGATGCACTTGAAGAAGAGCGGCGCGAGGAAAAATCTAAAATTTGGATCACTATCAAAGATGGTAATAATAATGTCATTCGGAATATTGAAGGCACCAGCAAGAAAGGGATTAACCGGGTCGCCTGGGATCTTAGACACCCAAGTGCAAGAGCTATTCGCCCCGGACAAGAAACTTCGGGAGGTAACAGATGGTTTAGAGGAGGTCCTATGGCGATGCCAGGAACCTATACAGCAACCTTATCGAAAGAAGTTGATGGCGTAGTAACAGCCCTGGACGGACCTAAAACCTTTACTGTGGCACCTATTTTTGAAAGTTCTTTAAAAGGAATTTCCTATGATGCTTATAAGGCCTTTATTACTGAGTATAACACTACACAGACCCAGTTAAGCAAGGTTTCGGATGTATTTAGCAAGAGTATGGATAAGGTAAAAGCTATGCAGGTAGCATTATCCAGGGCCAATGTGGCCCCCGGTGCCATGAATACTAAATTGCATACGTTAAAGCAAGAACTCTACAATTTTGAAGAAAAATTGGAAGGCAATATGTCGAAACAAGAGATTGGCGAACGCACTAAACCCAGTGTAGGTTCTCATCTCGGTGTGGCAAGACGTGGCATGGCTACAACCTATGGCCCTACTCCAATGCATAAACAAAATTTGGAGATTGCCAAGAGTATGCTATCCTCTTTATATAACGATATAAAAACCATAGCAAATACCACCATTCCGCAATTAGAAAAAGAATTGCAGGCAATGGGCGCTCCTTATATTTTGGGGCAGGGTATTGAATAACAGGTATTTACATCAAACAAAAAGAGCTACACCGTTGGTGTAGCTCTTTTTTATTAGTAGTTATTCTCCGAATCTAAAATTCTTTACTAAGATCTGCCGTATCGTACCAATCGGCCTGATGTGTAATCTTACCCTCATCATTAAAGAAGTACACCCCATAATATTTTAGTCTGCTATCTTTTCCGGAGCTTGCAAACTTTGATTTCCACATTCCGTACACGCGTACATCGCCATTGGGTTGCTGGTTATCATCTAACCCTGCAAAAAACTGGGCATCGGTGAATTGAATGTCTGTGTAAGTTTTCATAAAGCCCTTCATAGCATCAAAGTATACTTCTTTTGACAAAGAATCTTGTCCTACACTTGGAGCAGACCAAACAAAATCGTCTGTAACGAAAGATTCCATTGCAATTGAATCATGGGCGCTAAATGCAGCGAGGAATGCCTTAGTGGTTTCTACGTTCATTTGGAATTTTTCCATAGCTGGGTTCACCATCTCTTCTGCCATCGGAGGCGTTGCCTTTTCCTGACAACTTACTAACAGCACTGCGGCCGTCAACATCATAAGTACTTTTTTCATGTTATTATATTTTTGGTTCATAATTGGTTATGTACTTAAAGATACGGCTAATTGCGATACGCCCTTACGTAAATAGTTGTATAAAGTATCAGAAGAGGTTGAAATACAAAAGGTTATTAAAGAAAAAGTCGCTTAAAAAGCGACTCAGTTAAAGTATATGGTTTTACGTCTGATTAAAAGATAGAACCTGTGTGGTACACATACATCCACCCTATCCAGGCAATTCCCAAACAAATAAGAAAACGAGCAACTTCCAAAAGATTTAATCTAAGTTTCATACGCAGGTTTTAAGTGTTTACTTGAGCAAAATAGCACCAATAATAACCTGAATTGGGCATTTTGGATTAACGAAGAACTTTTATCGTTTAAGTTGCCCCGCAAAGCAGTTGAACCCATAAAACAAATTGTTTGTAGAATAAAAGGTATGCCTACAGAGGCGATAAACTTCCAATTTTGGAGGATTAACCGTATTCAGTATAAAAAATGATACAGCTAATAGTTATGGATTATCGGCTACAGAAAATGTATAGACAGTAGTATTCCCCTTTCTTCTCATTTCCGGGGTTACATTGTAGCCATTTGGTGGTACCACGGAAATATTCCAATCATTTTCGGTCAGATCCACAGTAATAATTAAATTACTTTCCTTTTCTTCATAGGTAATTGAAATAATTGTGTTCCCAACTTTTACATTTTCGAGGGATGCATTTTTCCATCCGGTAGGCATGTTGGGTTTAATGCTGATTTCTTTGCCATGGGCATTGGGGCTAAGTCCAAAAAATTGATGAATTATGGGTATTGCATAACTGTAGATGTTCCATGCTTGAGCAAACATGCCATAATCCGGGGAGACTTCATACATACTTCCCGGCAATGCAAAACTAAAGCTCTTACCCATCCGCTTCAGATAATCCAATGCTCTGTCTGGGTCCCCATAATTATTCTCAGCAATTGCTGATACCCCTGTAGGCAAAGTCATCACTGCGCCAGTATAAGAAAATTGCTTACTTCCTTTAAAAGACCCTTCTTCCTGCTCGGCAGATTCATCGCGATCTATCCCCGTTACAAATACGCCGAAAGGATTGGTAAATTTTCTGCCCGTTTCCAGGGCTATTTTAGCTTTTGCAGCATCGGCAACTCCTGTTTCCATAGGGGTATTAACCACCCAATTATGATGCAATACAAAAGGTCTTGGTTGATCGCTGGGATGATCTACTATGTATTTTTTGGTTTGGATTAGTTCCTCTACCGCCCAGGGTTTATGCAAGGTATCTGCACGCACTATCGCATCCTCAATGAGTTGTAATGCCTCTTCGTCTGTTCCTATAAAGTCAGCGTACGATTTAAATTCCGGCGACCAAAATTCATCATTTATTTTGATTTTAAGCTCCTTCGCATACTCTTTATAAGTTTCTGCTACCGAATCTCTTTGTAACACACGTGCTATTTTACAGGCATCTTCAAATGCTTGTTGCGTATAGGCAGCAACATCTATCATTTCACTTTCTAACCCATGTATTTCCATCATACCGGCTCCTTCCGGAATTAGATTGCCATTTTTATCCTTGGCGGATAGCAACCACGCGAGGCCTTTTTCAATCTGCGGAAAATAGTCCTCTAATAACGATAGATCTCCTGTCCACAAATAGGCCTTCCAAACAAGGCTCACAAATTGGGGTGTTTCATTGGTGTTCCCTTTATTGAAGACTACCCCGTTTGTAGACACTTCATGGACTATTCGTCCATTTGAATTTGTTTTTTTCGACAAGGTATCGAGCAGTGCAATGGTCTTTTTTGTCAGATCAAATTCCCCAATAGCCAGATACCCCAATAGGGCATATTCGCTATCGCAGCCAAACCACCAGGGGTAGTCCGGGTAGCCTGCAGCAATCCCGGTTCCTATTTCCGGAACGGTCCTAACAAACCAATCCGAATTATACTTTAGCCATTTAAACACCTCGTTTATAGTTGTATCTGGCGTTGTAAGTTTACTCGTATTCCTAATGGTTTTATATCTGTTCTTTTTATCAGCTATAAGTTGGTATGAATTTTTTTTAATCTCATTAAAAGTATTCTTTACAGCATTTTTGTCTTCATAGGAACCCGCAATATAAAATGTTATGGTTTTTGTTTCCCCCGGTTTAAATGCTAACTCATAACTCAATGAGGCAGAGGCACCCTTTCCTGTGTATGAATTATCTACTACTTGTTTTGATTTTGGCTGTAGATCCGATCCAAACAATACAAACCAATTGTTATTCTCATCCTTGGAAATCCATCCCTCTTCCAGGGCGTCAAATGCTATGCCGTCAGGGCCGTCTATCATATTCGTTTGCTCCCCTAACCACGTGGGCCTTAAATCTACATGACCTATGAACTCAAAGGTGGTTGCAACGTTCTTGTTTTCTTTATTCTGAAGTTCATATTGAATGATCATCCCCTCCAGATGATCTGGCACCAATTGTACCCGTGTGGCGGTTATAGGAGAAGTGGGCCATATATACTGGTGCGCATTCGCGTAGGGATAATTCCGAAACGAGGTTGCTTTCTGTAGTCCATACTTTTGTCTGTCTATGGTTAGAGAAGCTTCAAAACCATCCATAAGCTTTATTGGATGGTTCCAAATACCTCCCATTTCATCTTTAATGTGCCACCCTAGTTCGGGAAAACTGCCATCCTGATGACCTACTGAATATACCCTATCGCCCGCCGTTATGTAAGGTGAATTCAGATATGCTTCTTTTCCAATAATAACATCCTCTTCCGCAATTACATCCAAAATAGATATTTCTTTTTGGCTGCAACTGCTGAGCAGAACTCCTAAAAGAACTATTCTTAGAAAGTTATTTTTGGACATTATTGCTCCTCTTTTTGAGTGTTAAGATAATAAAGGCTCAGGACCTCAAATGGCATACTAGAGCCAAAAATCAAATCATTGGTTGGTTGTTCTTTTATAACTATTTCATCGCTTCTATAGGACTGGCACCTACATCTGTTAATACCGCATTTACCTTTGGTAATTGGTTTTGTATGACCAGGCAAACTGTACCCTGGGATACCTGCTCTTAAGATTTCCCAGATGCTTTTCTAGTTCCGTGGAGAGCTCTTCGAAAACCTTGTACGCACCATTTGTGGGCCTCGCTTCCCCATTCTCCACGCTGCGTCGCAAGGAGGCCAATCTGTTGTTTAGTTTAATCGGAAAATTCAACGGATCTTGTCCAGACTGGTTTTTTACCTGATAGAGTTCTTCTTCGATGGCTGCAATGTTATCTAAAAATGGCATCATTGTATTTTTTAAATCTGAACTGGAAATCTTCTCGTTATTCGCAGTTATTTGATCTCGCATTGTACGAATATGAATGACCGCTTCGTTGGCCGCACTCGTCTTTTGCATAATGTTGTTGGCCAGCACAAACTGTTCTTTTAAGTCGGCTTCGGTAATGCCCTTAAGATTAGGATTCATAACGATGGAAAAACCGTGCGTTTTTTCATACCCATCAGTTTTCATCCTTACTTTATAAGCTCCTAAAGGGGCTTTAGGGCCTCTTTGCGGACGGGCACTCCAAATGATCATTCCTTCAAATTCTGTGGCGCCAGGATATCTTGCATCCCACGTAAAGGTATTGAGTCCCTTTGCAGTAGTTGGTTTTGACGAACCACCCCTTGCCCACCAGGGTGCATCCGGGTTCTTTTCATATGCAGGTTTGCTGCCCGTAAATGTATTGATAACCTTGTCATTTGCATCCAAAATTTCAAACGTAATGGTATCTAATTGCTCTTTAAGGTAATATTGAATAGTGGCATCCCCAATACCCCGAATGGCATCCGAAGGCTCAAAGAGGATCGCAGACTGGTTCTTTATCTCATCTGTATATTGTCGCAGTGGCTGAATGTCATCCAAAATCCAAAATCCGCGTCCATGTGAACCCAGTACTACATCATTGTCTTTAACAACCAGGTCGCGTATGGGGGTATCGGGCAGGTTTAATTGTAAGCTTTGCCATAGTTCGCCATCATTCAATGAAAAGTAAACGCCGTGTTCGGTAGCCAGGAACAGCAATCCTTCTTTTACCGTATCCTCGCGCACTGCCCTCGCAAAATGGCCGTCGGTAATGCCATTTATGATTTTTGTCCATGTTTTACCATAGTCATGTGTTTTAAATACATACGGTTGCCTGTCATCAACCTGATAACGGTTCGCCGCTAAAAATAAGGTACCCGGGCGGTGTTTGGATTCATCGATAATACTGATCCTCGAGAATTTGGGCAACCCTTTTGGTGTAATGTCTTGCCAGTTGGTACCACCGTCTCTGGTAATATGTACTTTTCCGTCATCGGATCCGGCCCAAATAGTATTGATATCGTGAAAGGAAGGTGCCAGGGCAAAAACAGTGGCGTAAATTTCTGGTCCGTTCATATCCATCGTAATTACCCCTCCGGTTTTTCCTAATGTTTCAGGATCCGCATAAGTAAGGTCCGGGCTAATTTTTTCCCATGACTGACCGTCATCCGTAGTTTTCCATACATGTTGTGAACATGTGTACATTACCTTGGAATCTTGTGGAGCAAACATAATGGGAAAGGTCCACTGCCAACGCTCGGGAAGCGCTTCGGCAGGTTCTCCTGAAAAGAACCGTGGATATACCTGTATATCTCTCGTTTGTCCGTTGCTTCGGTCATATCTTGTTAAAAGAGCGCCCTGGCTTCCGGCATAAAAAATATCTAAGTTTTCGGGATGCTGTGTAATCCAGCCACTTTCCCCACCACCCACGGAATAATACCACCCATGGTTAGGACCTCTGGCCTGCATATGTCCCCAACCGTCACTGGGCATGGCCAGGGTGCTGTTATCTTGCTGGGCACCTGCAACATGATAAGGTACGTCGTTGGTCGTCATCACATGGTAAAACTGTGTGGTTACATAATCTTGTTCTGTCCAGGTTTTACCACCGTTGATACTCACGTTGCCGCCACCATCATTAGAGTTAATCATCCGATTGGGATTATTGGGATCTATCCACAGATCGTGGTTGTCTCCATGGGGTACTTTAATGGTCGTATCAAAGGTCTTGCCACCATCGGTAGATTTATACAACCCGGTGTTGAGACAGTACACCGTTTCTTTATCCCATGGATCGGCATAAATTCTTGAATAGTAAAAGGCACGTTGTCGTAATTTGCGCTCATCGTTGGTGCGTTCCCATGTCTTACCGGCATCATCCGAACGAAAAACACCTCCTTCATTAGCTTCTACAATAGCCCAGACTCTATTGGAATCTGCCGGAGAGACCGTTACCCCAATTTTTCCAATGGGCCCGGCTGGCATCCCTGAATTCCCGGTTAGGTCTGTCCAGGTATCCCCGCGATCAACCGATTTCCATAATTTACTATCGCCGCCGCCGCCCCACATTTTCCATGCTTTGCGAACTACCTGCCAAGTTGTTGCATACAATACTTTGGGGTTGGTACGATCTATGATCAGGTCTACTGCGCCGGCCTTTGGGCTAACATACAAGACTTTTTCCCAGGTAGTGCCTCCATTGGTGCTGCGAAAAACACCACGCTCTTCGTTCTCCCCATACGGATGTCCCAAAGCAGCCACGTAAACAATCTCTGGATTTGTAGGATGAACGCGGATACGGGCCACAGCCTGTGTTTCTTTTAAACCCAGATGGCGCCATGTTTTGCCTCCGTCAGTAGTTTTCTCCCATGCCAATATACACAACATCGGGATTGGTTTCGGCTACCGCTACAGCTCCTACCGAAGAACTGGTAACCTGGCCGTCTGTAACCGGTTTCCATTCATTGCCGCCGTCCGTAGTTTTCCATAATCCGCCGCCGGTGGCTCCAAAATAGTATTCATTAGGCCTGCCCGGACTACCTGAAGCACCTAAAGATCTGCCACCACGATTAGGCCCCAGGTTGCGCCACTCTAGCCCTTCATAAAAGCTTTTGTCTATAGGAGCCGTTTGGGATGCAGTTGTTTTGGACTTCTTTTGGGCCAGTAAGGTAACGGCGCTAGCTAAAAATGTGACTAACAATAGGGTTCTGATATAATTTTTCATTTGGAATGGATGTTTATATATGTATAAGTGGTTTTGGCTATGTTTTTGGCGAGTTCTTGTCGGTAAACCATTGAAGCCAGTTCTAGTTAACTTTAAAAATAGGAATTTTTATATTGAGAGCTAAAGGAAGCGATGAATGATTACCAATGTTGGACACAGTATGTTACTTCAAAACCCTTACATATTTTGCTTCTTTTGCTGTTTTACAACATTTAATATCTTGACGGAGTATGGACAGCAATACCGGTTAATTCCGCCTTATTTTTATTCCCCTTTTCCGTATAACATTTATAAAAATTCTATCCTAAGATCATCGAGATACACATAAAATACCCGAGAAAATGTAAGCCGCAGATCCTTTTCAGCAGCGTCGGTATATGGGGCTATGCATAGCAAACGGTTGTTCTTGAAGTCGGATTTTAAAACTGTAGGTCCAAAAAGGTTTTCAGAACCAAGAATTTTTCCACCCAAAGATTTCCATGGCCCTTCGATAGAATTTGATTGGTAGATTCTGACTCCTTTGTCAACTTCTTCATCTGACTGCCCTTCATACAATCGGTTACAACTCGAGATGATGAGATAGTACAAATCCTTTACTTTATCATACAAGACTTTTGGAAGTTCTAACTGGGTAAATTCATTCCCATCTGGAACAGTCATTGGAGGGAATAATTTAGCAACCGTATAGTGTTGCCCATTTTCCTTAAGTTCTGCCCTAACCAAAGCGCTCTTTGTAGGACTAACTTTGCCTGCCCAAAAGAGATTTACGTTTTCATCTTTATCAAGAAAAATAAAAGGATCGCGCCATGCAAGTATGGGGCCACCGCCTTCGCCCTCATTGTCGCCAAGTTTCTCCGGTACATCCAGGTAATAGCCCTTTTTGGTAATTTCTTCCCAATCTCTGCGAGGCGACGACAACGCTATATCTAGGATTTCGTCTACTGCATAGCCATCCTCAGATACTGCTAATGCAATGTTTTGAAGGAAGTTGTGATTTGGGTCAACTTTCTCAAGTGCCGTAAAAGCTGCTAACTTTTTACCACTGGGTAAGGCTTCAATAGAACCGCTCCAAATAGTATAGAAGTTAAATTTTTCCGACCAGGGTGCTGTTTTAAAAAAACATCCTTCATCCTTCCAACTTCTCCCTTCATTTTCAGAAGTAAAATGCCTAATGTGAAACGGAAAGTCATTTCGCTCTATTGGCATAAGTGGGGTGCCATCTATCTTTAGTCTTGATACCGCTAAACAATATAGATGCATCACATCTGCTTCCAAATAGGACCATGCATCCCAAAGGTAAAGTGCCGGATGACAAATGCCGTTCTCAAATTTGCGATCATGGGGAGGAGGAATTTGCTGCATTTTATCTGTCTTATGTATTGGTGGTTTACGTATGTTTTTGATTGCTCTAAATTACACTTTTCGTTAAACTTTAAAATAGTCCTAATAAAGTAATGATTTTGGGCTTGAGCTGTTTTTACATGGTTGTACCGAATGGTGACTAATAAACTGCGCTTTAATGCAGTGCAGGTTTTGTTGTAGCCTGTTTTATTATTTTTTCTTTACCAAATCGAGATAAAGCTGCTCAACCTTTTCTCTTGCCCATGGTGTTTTTCTTAAAAATTTAAGGCTCGATTTAATTGAAGGGTCGTTTTTAAAACAGTTAATGTTAATTTTCATGGCTAATCTTTCCCAGCCATACTGTTCCACTAACAACTCTAGTATAGTTATTAATTTCACCCCATGCATTGGGTTATTGGGTTGTTCATTTTGGTGAACATTTTCTTTATCCATTAATAAAATGTTTTATCCTGGTTCAATTGGTTACAACTATCTACACCTAAAAATAACATATATCCTTAACTATAGCCGGGATAACAAAATAGTTGGTCGTTCTTCTATTGTCTGCTAATTACTCAGAATGCCTTATCTACGGGGGCCATATAACAGTTACTTCACCTATTAATAAAAGTATAAATTGAATTTATTTGTCAACTTTTAAGTGTTGATAAGATTATAATTACCTGATTATCTAACTGTTAACTATATTCTCTTGTAGACCTTATGACAAATATCATAAAATAGCTTTTCCGTTATCTGCAATTTTGCTACTTCACTAAGAACTCCCTAACATAAAAAACCCTCCATGTCTGTAAAAACTGTACCCTCCCAAAGAAAAACATGTACTCAAGAAGAAGCCTTTGCATCTAGTTTAACCTATTTTGAAGGAGATGATCTGGCGGCAAGAGTCTGGATCAACAAGTATGCCCTTAAAGATTCTGAGGGGAATCTCTATGAAAAAAATCCGGACGACATGCATCATAGGATTGCCAGGGAACTGGCTCGCATTGAGCAAAAATATCCCAACCCCCTTACCGAAATTGAGATCTTTGACCTGATTAAAAACTTCAAATATATTGTGCCCCAGGGAAGTCCTATGGCAGGTATTGGGAACCCTTTTCAGATTGCCTCTTTATCTAACTGTTTTGTGATCGGCAATGAGGGGAATTCCGATTCCTACGGAGGCATTATGAAAATAGACCAGGAACAGGTACAATTAATGAAACGCCGCGGAGGTGTTGGACACGACCTTTCACACATACGTCCCAAAGGGTCTGCAGTTAAAAACTCTGCCCTCACCTCTACTGGCCTTGTCCCGTTTATGGAGCGGTACTCTAATTCTACACGCGAAGTAGCGCAAGATGGTCGCCGGGGCGCTTTAATGCTATCTGTGTCTATTAACCACCCCGATGCGGAAAGTTTTATAGATGCAAAAATGGTACAGGGGAAAGTTACCGGGGCCAATGTTTCTGTTAGGATCGATGATGATTTTATGAAGGCCGTTGTAAACAACACCAGCTATACTCAAAAGTTCCCTATTCAAAGTAAGGAACCCAAGGTTAAAAAAACCATTGATGCCCAAAAATTATGGAATAAGATTGTACATAATGCCTGGCAGTCTGCGGAGCCTGGCATCTTGTTCTGGGACACCATCATTAAAGAGTCGGTCCCCGATTGCTATGCCGACCTGGGTTACGAAACCGTTTCTACCAACCCATGCGGAGAAATTCCTTTATGCCCGTATGATTCTTGCAGATTGTTGGCCATTAATCTATTCTCCTATGTGGAAGAACCTTTTCAGAGTTCGGCCCATTTTAACTTCACCTTATTCAAAAAACATATTGCCGCAGCCCAGCGAATCATGGATGATATTATTGACCTGGAACTTGAAAAAGTGGAGGGCATTCTTGGAAAGATACAGGCAGATCCCGAATTAGAGGAAACAAAAGCAGTGGAGATCCGATTATGGGAGAAAATTAAAGAGAAGGCAATACAGGGAAGGCGTACCGGCATTGGCATTACCGCCGAAGGCGATATGCTGGCCGCCTTGGGATTGCGATATGGAAGCGATAAAGCAACGGCATTTTCAATAGAAGTGCATAAAACAATTGCCATAGAGGCGTACAGAGCTTCTGTACATGCGGCAAAAGACCGTGGAGCCTTTGAACTTTTTGATGCCGAGAGAGAAAAAAATAATCCTTTTATTCTTCGTTTAAAAGAAGCCGATGAAAAGCTGTATTATGAAATGCTGGAATACGGGCGAAGAAATATTGCTTTGTTGACCATAGCACCTACCGGCACTACGAGCCTAATGACCCAAACAACGTCTGGAATAGAACCGGTATTTCTCCCGGTATACAAACGCCGAAGAAAAGTAAATCCGGGCGATCAGCATGTTAAGGTAGATTTTGTTGATGAACTGGGCGATTCTTGGGAAGAGTATGTAGTCTTCCACCATAGGTTTAAACAATGGATGCGCACTCAGGGGTTAGCTACAGATATAACCTATACGCAGAAAGAACTCGATAAAATTGTGACCCAATCTCCCTATTATAAAGCTACTTCCAATGATGTAGACTGGTTGAGTAAAGTTCGCTTGCAGGGTGCTGTTCAAAAATGGATAGACCACTCTATAAGTGTTACTATAAATCTCCCCAACGATGTGTCGGAAGAGCTGGTAGGCAAGTTGTATCTGGAAGCCTGGAAGGTCGGCTGTAAAGGGGTCACCGTGTATAGAGACGGATCTAGAACTGGGGTGCTTATTTCTAATGATACCGATACGGAAGAAACGCTTACGGCCTTTCCTACCAAACGCCCACAGATCCTGGAGGCCGATGTGGTTCGTTTTCAAAACAACAAGGAAAAATGGATTGCTTTTATTGGTTTACTAGGAGATCAACCGTATGAAATTTTTACAGGATTGGCAGACGATGAGGATGGGATCTTAATTCCGCGTTGGGTAGATAATGGATTGATCATTAAAAACAGGGAGGAAGATGGTACCTCGCGGTATGATTTTCAATACAAAAACAAACGGGGTTATAAAACTACAATTGAAGGCCTTTCACATAAATTTAATCCGGAGTA
>CBDUCK010000045.1:0-15539 GCA_965365635.1 uncultured Muriicola sp. | reverse complement strand
ATTATTTTTTAAGACATATAGAGCGTAATTCTATCCTTCTTTTTCTTATTCCGGCAGATAGCAATGATATCTCGAAAGAATATGAAATATTGTTACACGAACTTCGTAAATACAATCCTGAATTATTAGATAAAAATAGATTGGTAGCTATCTCAAAGGCAGATATGCTAGACGAGGAATTAATGAATGAAATTCGAACAGAGTTACAAAAGGACCTCAAAGGAACACCTTTCCTCTTTGTGTCATCGGTATCGCAGTATGGACTGCAGGAACTCAAGGATGCCTTATGGTCTCTTTTGAACGATTAAACCGGTATTACCTTACTTCAATTTGCTTTTTTCCGTAATTTAGAGAGCTACTCATGGTTGATATTTCCATAGAGGACGTAAAAATGCAATAGTTTTATTAAAAGCAAGGATGAAAAGGTGGGTAATTATAGTATGTATTATCAGCAGCGCCTGTAGCAGTATACGGGTACAATACGACTATGACAGGGGCACGGATTATTCCAATTACAATACGTACAACTACTACCCCGATATGCAAACAGGGCTGAATGAATTAGATACTAAAAGGTTATTAAGAGCAATGGATTCTGTGCTTCAGACCAAAGGAATACAATTTTCGGAAGAAGCCGATTTCCTAATCAATATTGAAAGTCGCGAATTACAGTTGCCACGGAGAAACACTGTAGGTGTTGGAGTAGGAGGCACTGGCCGTAATGTTGGAGGAGGAGTTTCTATTGGTTTGCCAATTGGTGCAGCTAACCGGCAAATGGAAATAATATTCGATTTTGTAGACAGCAGGAAAGACGTCTTGTTTTGGCAGGCTATAAGTGAGAGCAGTTTAAGAGATAATGCCTCACCTAGTACAAAAGAAAAAGTATTGCAGGAGATTGTAGCCAAAGTGTTTTCAAAGTACCCTCCCATTAGAAAAAAATAAAGATTTTTCAATTCCTTTAAAACATCATTCGCACTGCGTTTTATAGCAAGCAAAAAGCGGATCGATTTAAGTAATAGACCCGCTTTATGAAATTTTATTTCTCCTACAGTTATGCTTTGAGAAGATCTTTGTATTTGTCTTTATAACCTAAAAGCACTGCCGCGTTAAGTATGATTAATGCAGCTGCCCCTCCAATACCACCCGGGTCTAAAGCAGCATGAAAAAGAACTGCATTTATTGAGACACTCATTAATATAAGAGCCATTAGGGCACCATACTTATTAAATACCAGGCTAATCCCTGCTAAGATTTCAACAACGGCAACCAATGTTAATGTGTTGGTATTCATCAATGCCCCGAAATAGGCACCGGCATCTCCAGTAGGTGCTTCCATAGGGATAAAATGAAAAAATTTGTTTAATCCAAAGACCAGAACGAAAAGGCCTAGAAGTATTCTTACGATCATAAAAACTTTAGAATTCATATCTATTAGTTTGTTTGTTAGTACTTTAAAAGTAGGAATAAAAATTTACATTAGGGTTAAACCAATTTTACATAGGTCTAAGGGATAGGTTCGTTTTATGTTGAAAGCTCCTTCTTCAATTTTAATAAACAGAACCAGGCTGTTATAAACTTTTTAGGAGACCACCATCAATGGGAATGCTGGTGCCGGTTATATACGCAGCTAGTTCGGATGCTAAAAAAGTTACCAAAAAGCCATATTCTACAGGATCTCCTATGCGCTTCATCGGAACTTGTGATAACATATGATCTCTTACTTTGGTGCCGGGTATTCCTAATTGCTCGGCTTTCTTTTGATTGAGTTCTGCTAAACGTTCTGTATCAAAATAACCTGTCAAAACGTTGTTCACGGTTATTTTATAGGGGGCTATTTCAGTAGCCAAACTCTTCGCCCAGGTTACCACCGCCGCTCGTATGGTATTAGATAAGACTAAATAGGATAAAGGTTCCTTAACAGATACGGAAGCCACATTAATTATTCTACCCCATTGCTGTTTTATCATGTGCTCCAATGCCAATTGAGTGGTAAACACTACCGATTTAAAAAGCATATCAAAAGCTTCCTGGTAATCGCTGACCTTTTTCTCTAAACTGGTACCTGCTTTGGGGCCTTGCGTATTGTTTATGAGAATATCTACAGACATTTTATCGAAATAGGCTGTCAAAGTCTCTTTATACGATTCAAAATCAGTGAAGTCAACCACAAGAAACTGATGTAGCTGTTCTGGGTTTGTAACAGGTAATTTCTCTACAATATTCCTAAGTTTAACGGCGTTGCGAGCCATAATTGTAACGCTGGCGCCACTGGCTGCCAATTGTTGTGCAATGGCTAATCCTATTCCTCTGCTACTGCCCCCTACGAGCGCTCTTTTTCCATTCAGTACTATTTCCATAGACAATTTTATTTATATGCATCTCTAACCGGACTAAATACATCCATAAGTTTACAGGGAGTGAGCGCTTTCCCACTATGTGGCATATTCGATGGGATAATTACCAATTCATTTGGGCGATATACTTTGGTTACCTCTCCAACGGTAAATTCAAATTCACCATCCAAAACATGCATAATTTGTTCATTAATGTGAGCGTGCTCAGGAACTTCGGCCCCTTTTTCCACTTCCCAGAAAGCAATGGTCATGGTATCTCCATGAATTAGTTTGCCATGATACCCGGGTATAATTTCTTTTGATGTAATCTCAGATAATTTTAAATCCATAGTTAGTAGTTGTCAACATTTTTCTTTAATAAATACATGTGCTCATTTAATATCTCCGATGCTGGCAAAACTTTTGCCGGCCTATATTGTTTGGATAGGCTAAAAGTATCCTGGTGATCTATTAATTCATAGCCGTCCAGATTTTCATAAAATTCGTTTGCCACTGTTTGATATTGAAATTGATAGTTTTTCTCCAAATTGCTTTCAACAAAACTAATGAGTTTGGCGAAAACAGTTGCTTTTTCCAGATTGGGAGTAAAAGAGACACTCCCCACATAGTCGCCTTTTTTCTGAAGTGTACGAAACAGGTCAAATAAACGATAGGTATCTTGCTTTGCCAAAAAAAACAGCACGCCTTCCAATAAGATCAATGATTTTTTATTGCCTTTTAGTTTTTGAATGACTTCTAACAGCGGGGTAAAATCTGTTTGATTAAAATTGGCCGCCAGATAGTGAATGTTTTTTGGAAGTAACAGCCCTTGTTTCTGCCAATATTCGAGTTGGTCTTTTTTATAGGTAATTACGTCTTCTTGGTCTACCTCTATGTAGAGAATATCTTTATCAAGTATATATGGATACATACTAAAGCCACACCCAAAATTGATTAGTACTTCCACAGATTCTTCTTCAATGAGTTGTACCATTTTATCGTGGAAATACCTGCTCCGAAGACAATGTGCATAGGGTTCATATGCAGACACGGCGGTACAGTATCCGGATGCATGGTCCTCAACGGTTGGAGTGGCCCATAAATGAGCAAATCTGTCCTTACTAAGTTCCACATCACCAGCTCTAAATAAAGAGGTTACAAAAGCAGTACCGTGGATGGTTATTTTTTGATGCATTAACTGTTAGCCTATATACACTAAGATATAAAGAATATGATGTAAACTATGATTTGAGATGCACTTTTCAATGCCTATCTTTGACACTTATTCATAGTCTGATGCGAATTCATTTTATTGCCATAGGAGGTAGTGCCATGCATAATTTGGCGCTTGCCCTACATCATAAAGGATATCAAATAACGGGAAGTGATGATATAATTTTTGAACCTTCAAAAAGTAGATTATTGTCTAAAGGGTTGTTACCGGAACCGTTTGGGTGGTTTCCCGATAAAATAGACACTACGTTAGATGCTGTCATCTTGGGGATGCACGCAAAAAAAGATAATCCTGAATTGCGTAGGGCTCAGGAATTAGGATTAACAATTTATTCGTATCCAGAGTTTCTTTATGAGCAATCTAAAGATAAAACAAGGGTCGTTATAGGCGGGAGTCATGGAAAAACTACTATTACTTCCATGATCTTACATGTGCTGAACTATCACGGAAAAGAAGTAGATTATATGGTAGGTGCGCAACTAGACGGTTTTGATAGAATGGTACATCTCACAGAGGAAAATGATTTTATTGTACTCGAAGGAGATGAATACCTTTCATCTCCAATAGACAAACGGCCCAAATTTCATCTGTATAAGCCCAATATTGCACTTCTTAGTGGCATTGCCTGGGATCATATCAACGTTTTCCCAACCTATGAAAACTATGTCTCTCAGTTTCAAATATTTGTAGATAGCATAGTAAACGGGGGTAGTATTACCTATAATGCCGAAGATGAGGAAGTTGTGAAGGTTGTGGAGGCCTCGGTAAGTACTATCCGAAAATTTCCTTATCATACACCTGCCTATGAGATTAAGGCCGGGCGCACCTATTTAGATACTTCTGAAGGACCTATGCCTATTGAAGTTTTTGGTAAGCACAATATCAATAATATTGCGGGTGCTAAATGGATCTGTCAGAATATGGGGATAGATGAGGATGATTTTTTTGAAGCTATTGCCACTTTTTCCGGAGCTTCTAAACGACTAGAAAAGATAGCCGAAGTAGGGAATACCTTGCTTTTTAAGGATTTTGCCCATTCTCCAAGCAAAGTAATTGCAACTACGAAAGCAGTAAAAGAACAATATCCAGACAGAAAATTAATTGCTTGTTTAGAATTACATACCTACAGCAGCCTTAATGCTGAATTTTTAACGCATTATAAGGATGCCTTGAATGCTGCAGATATTGCCAGTGTCTTTTACTCGCCAAAATCTGTGGAAATAAAACAATTAGAGGAAGTTACAGAAACTCAGATCAAAAACGCCTTTCAGCGAAATGATTTGAACATATTTACAAATCCTGCTTCGTTTGAATCATTTTTATACGCACAAAATTATAGTGAGACAGTATTACTGTTAATGAGTTCTGGTGATTACGGAGGTTTAAATCTAGAAATCTTAATAGATCACATTCGTAAGTAGATATATTTAATACAGTAAAAAACATACGGTGTTAAACCCCAAATTGTTTTAAGTGATGATCCAAATGTTTATATTCTAATTGTCCCCATTGTTCAGGAGTAAATGTTCCAAAAATAGGGTGCGGCTGCCACTCCGTGCGTGCCTTTAGTTCATGGAAATTGGTTACCAAACTCTTTAATAGGATCCGCTCACTTGTTAAATCTTTAGCTTCTTTCGTTTTCAACATGGGTGACGTGGGAAGATTTTTTCTCCAGGGCTTATCATTATAAAGCGATTTTTTAAAGAACAATTTTATCAAAGCATTTCCTTTCTTCGGACGTTCTTTATTTTCAATGGCCAGTTTTAAAGGATATTGGCAATGCCATATCATTTGCCCAACGCTCATTTTCCCCCATTGTCTTTGGGATTTTTCTTCCAGGGCATCTATACGTTTTAAGATCTCTTCGTAAGCATTAGTTTCCAATAAAGATTTCATGAGGTTTCTAATTGATTTTGTTAATGAAATGTACATAAAAAAGTTTAGTTGATTATCTTTAGACATGCAAAATAAACCATCTTCTTTTCCTATTAAATCCTGGTCGGATGATGATAAACCCCGTGAAAAATTATTGCATAAAGGCAGGCGCATTCTTACTAATGCAGAATTGTTAGCAATCTTGATAGGGTCGGGAAGCAAAGATGAAAGTGCTGTAGCACTGGCAAAGCGTATCTTAGCCAGCGCTAACCATAATCTTAATGAACTAGGGAAGGTTTCAATAAAACAGTTAATGCAGTTTAAGGGTATTGGAGAGGCCAAAGCCGTTACTATAGCGGCGGCTTTAGAAGTTGGAAGAAGGCGAGATATGGATGTGGCAGCCAAGGCAACCACAGTTACCAGCAGCAAAACTGTGTTTAAAGTGCTTCAGCCTATTTTAGGGGAATTAGCGCATGAAGAATTCTGGATTTTGTATCTCAATAATTCAAATTCTATTATTCACAAAGCTGAATTAAGCAAAGGCGGAATTACAGGGACACTGGTAGATGTTAGGTTGGTGTTGAAAAAGGCACTGGAGTTGGGGGCGGTAGCTCTTATTCTGGCGCATAATCACCCGTCGGGCACATTAAAACCTAGTGAAGCAGATAAGTTCATAACGAACAAATTAAAAGTGGCATCCAATGCGATGGATATAAAGGTATTAGACCATGTAATCATTACAGAAAAGGACTATTTCAGTTTTGCCGATCAAAAAATATTATAAGGATGCTGTTAATTTACACTCATAAAATTACCCCGCGTTTCATCTACATAATGAAACAACTGTTTACCAGGATATTGGGTGTGGAGATTTTATTTACCACGAAAGTAGAAGATTTTATAAAACATACGGGTCCAAAAATTACCTACACAAAACAACCACTACAGAACGAATTTTTTATCAGAAGTAATACCTTATTATTCGAAAATGGAATAAATGACATTAACATAAATATGGGGCAATGGGAGGGGGTCCCCTGTTTTTTTTCTACAGGGGAAGGTAGTGTATTGCCGTATGATATATTTGCTGCAAGTTTTTACCTTCTGTCCAGATACGAGGAATATATGCCCCACGTAAAGGATCTGTATGGGCGTTTTTCTTATAAAGAAAGTTTGGCGCATCAGCATAACTTTCTTCACTTGCCAGTTATAGATCTGTGGACCCAGAAATTATGGCTTCTCCTAAAAGAACGTTTCCCGGATATTGATAAAAAACCTAAAAAAGTACGTTACACGTCCATTATCGATGTTACTTCCTCCCATAGTTATGCTATGAGAGGCTTTTTTCGGGGAATTAGCGGGTTGCTCTTAGACTTTGGTACCTTCCATTTAAAAAGAGTAGGGAAAAGGATTATGGTCTGGTTAAATCTTGCAAAAGACCCTTTCGATAATTTTTCAACCTTAATAGAACTTCATAAAAAGTACCAGACTACCTGTATGTTTTTCTTTCAATTTGCACAGTATTCCAGATATGATAAAAATATATCGACAGAGAATAATAAATTTCAGCATTTAATAAAGTCTGTAGCGGATTATCATGGGGTATCTTTAGCAGCTTCTTTTAGCTCTTTTAGTAATATTAATTTATTGAAGCTAGAAAAAAAGAATCTTTCAACTGTGATAAATCGGCCCGTAAATTACTCAAGACTTCGATATAACAGGGTTGATATCCCGGAGACTTACAGAAATTTGGTTGAAGCAGAATTTACTGATGATTATACCATGGGATATACCCACGAAATTGGTTTTAAAGCAGGCACGTGTACTTCTTTTTATTTTTATGACATCCCATTGGAAGTGCAACAGCCAATTAAATTGCACCCTTTTGCGGTACATGATTACGCTTTGTTGAAGTTTTCCAAAGAGGAAGAAGCAATACGAGAAATAGACCTGTTATTTGAACAGGTTAAGAGAGTTAATGGCCATTTTATGACGGTATTTTCGAATGAACTTTTAGGAAGTCATCAAAAAATTAACTGGCTTAAACTGTATAAAAAAATCTTAGAGAAGTACCATGTATAAAAACTTTGTGACCGATGTTTTTTTTGATCTTGATCATACCCTGTGGGATTTTGAAAAAAATTCCGCACTTACTTTTCAAAAAATATTCAAAATCTATCATATAGATGTTGAACTCACTAATTTCCTCGAACAATATGTGCCAATAAATTTGGAATTCTGGAAGTTGTATCGCGAAGAAAAAATACAAAAAGAAGAATTGCGTTATCAGCGATTGCGGACTGTGTTCGACGCCTTGGAGTATGAAATTGAAGATGCCCTTATCCATGAACTGTCTGAGGCTTATATCCAATATTTGTCATCTTTTAATCATTTGTTGCCTTATTCTATAGACATATTGGAATACCTAAAACCGAATTATAAAATACATATCATCACCAACGGTTTTGAGGAAATTCAAGAGAAAAAATTGAGAAATGCCAAAATTCACGGGTATTTTAAACTTGTTATTAACTCTGAAATGGCGGGTGTTAAGAAGCCTAACCCGTATATTTTTAACCTGGCTCTAAAAAAGGCAAATGTCCGGGCCGAAAATGCCATTATGGTAGGGGATAGTATAGAAGCAGATATTATAGGAGCCCGTGCTGTGGGGTTTCATACCATCCACTATAATGTTCATAAGGAACCTTCGCATCAGCATGGTGAAATCATTCATGACCTTCGTGAAATAAAATCCTATTTATAAAGTTATATAGTAGATAACATTATAATCAACAAGTTCCGGGTGTATAGCTCTATAGTGCCTCTTTCGGTAACTGTTGTTCCTTAAATGAAGAAGATCTATACATTTTTATTGGTTATCATCATAGGATGCTATTCCTGTGTAGAGGAACAGAATTTTGATCAGTTCGATGATCTGAATATTATCCCTACCATAGAAGCCAGTATTTTATATGTGGAAAGCCCCGAACAGGTTATAAATGATGCTGTAGGACCAATCTGGTATATAAACACCTTTAATTTTGACGCCTTTAACGAGGCTTTCTTCGCCGATAATGTGGTAGATGGTGTAATTACCTACGAGCTAGAAAACACTACGAGTAAAGAGCTCGAAATCATTTTTGAATATCTAGACGAGGCGGGTACCGTACTCGACACAGAAAACTTCCGAATAGATCCTGCCCCCACGGCTATTTTAACGCGTGAAATTGCCTATGGAAATGCTACCGGACGTAGTTTGGATATTATACGAAACACATCCTCTATCCGTGTTAGTGCCAGCAACTTTGGAGATAACACAAGTGTTTCTAACCTTCCCGATCCCATGATTATATTTAGATCGAGTGCTAAATTTAGGGTGCGACTAAAATGATCAGGTCAAAATTATTTTTACTAGTCATTCTTATGGGATACACCACCTTATGTTCCCAAAACAAGGAATTGTTATACGACTTTACTGAGATACCTCAGGCATTGCTGTTAAACCCGGGTATGGAAGCTGCCTTTTCCTGGTATGCAGGAATTCCTTTTACATCTGGTATATACGGACAGGCCGGCACAAGTGGGATTACGGTTCATGATTTGTTTGCAAATGACGGACTCGACATTAATGATAAGGTAAGAACAAGGGCACTCAATGGAATGACACAACGAGATGAATTTGGGGAGACGGTACAGGTAGATCTGTTCAATGGTGGTTTCAGGAGCATAAAAAACCCACAGGATTTCTATTCATTCGGAGTTTATTTTGAAACAAATACGATTCTCTATTGGCCCCGGGATTTGGCCTACCTGGCTTTTGATGGGAATGCAGATCAGTTAGGAAGAAGGTTTGATCTGGGACATTTAAAAACCAAAGGAGAAGGTCTTACGGTATTTCATTTCGGGATAAACAGGCGAATAGTTCAAAAACTTAAGGTAGGAATGCGAGGAAAGATGTATTCAGGAATTTTTGATTTTAATTCTTCGCACAATGATGGTTATTTTGTCACTACAGCAGGGCAGAATAATATATTGGCCAATACCATGGTTGCAGATCTCGGATTACGGACATCTGGTTTGGAAGAAATTAGAAGTATTCTTAGTGATGAATCGAGCGGGTCTGTGGCTAATGTATTAACCAAAAGGGCACTATTTGGAGGAGATCTTGGAGTTGGCGTTGACCTGGGATTTACGTATCAACTAAATGCACAGACCGTAGTAACCGGAAGTCTGTTAGATCTTGGCTTTATTTACCACAGTGGAGACATTCGCAATTATACGTTGCAGGGAAGTGCCACAATAGAGGGTGTTGAGGTTATTTTACCAGATGCCTTTAGTGACCCAAATGCAGATTTATGGCAAGAACTGGTAGATGAAATAGAAGCATTAATTCCGTTCGAAGAAAATACCAAAAGCTATATCACTTACAGACCCACGCAATTATATGGCTCATTGCGCTACAACTGGGGGGTTCCTAATAATGCGATAGAGGATTGTGATTGTGATATAAGTGGCAAACTTAAATCAAATAGATTTCAATACAATAATGGCGTAGGGGGTCAACTACACATCATTAATAGGCCAAGAGGTCCGCAAGCCGCATTGACGGCATTTTATTTGCGAAGACTGGGTTCTGTTTTTTCGCTTAAAACAACCTACACAGTAGATAAGTTCTCTTTCTCTAATGTTGGTTTGGGGATAAACATACAGGCTGGTCCTGTTAATTTTTATGCTACCGCCAATAATTTATTGTCGTATAGCAATCTGGCCGATAGCAATTACGCATCTTTTCAGATAGGATTAAATATCCTATCTTGGGGCAACAATTAATATAATATTACTTATGAAATTTCTTTCAGTAATCCTGATCATGGTATTAGGACTTCAGGCTTTTTCACAGTCGGAATTGAATGAATACAAGTACATTGTTGTTCCCAAAAAGTTTGATGGATTCCGAAGTGAAAATCAATATCAGACCAGTACACTCATAAAATACTATTTTGCGCAAAATGGGTTTAATGCTGTCTACGACGATGCCCTGGTCCCGGATTTAATTAAGGATCAGTGTTTAGGACTGAAAGTAAGTCTGGAGGATGATTCTTCCATGTTTGCTACCAAAGTTACTATTGTATTGAAAGATTGCCAGGGAAATGAAGTATACAGAACAGGGCAGGGGATGAGTAAGGTAAAAGAATACAATGTCGCGTATAGGGAGGTAATCAGCGAAGCGTTTAATTCATTTAATGGATTTAGGTATGAGTACATACCGAAAGAAACTAAAGAGGCACCCGTAACCATAAGTTTTAAAGATGATGTGAAGCATCTGGAGCTAGGTGATAATACGAAAAAAGAAATGATTCCAGCAGTAAATGAAGTACAACCAAAGGTTGCAGCAAAACCGGTGGAAATTGCTGATGAAGCAAAAGAAACGAGTGCGCAAATGAAGAACGAGGTGGAGGATGAGTCACTAATAGTGCCCAAAGCGTCAGAAGAAGTAAGTAAAGAAAAAGGTACAGCATTGGTGTTGTACGCCCAACAAACAATCAACGGTTACCAGTTGGTTGATACTACTCCAAGTGTGCAATATTATTTAATGGAAACTTCTATGAAAGACGTTTATTTGGCTGACGGTAAAAATAAAAAAGGACTGGTATTTCTGGAAGACAATCAGTGGGTTTTTGAATATTACAATGGTAACAAACGAATTAAAGAGGTATTGCTCATTAAATTCTAAAGGTTGTATTTGTCTTTCCACCGATGCGTAAGAAATTCTTTTAACGCTTTCTCTCTGGTATTGCTCCCGGGTTCATAAAATGTGCTACCCGATAATTCTTCCGGAAGAAATTCTTCAGCTACAAAATTAGCGACATAGTCGTGCGCATATTTGTATTCTGCTCCGTACCCCAGATCTTTCATTAAACGGGTTGGTGCATTCCGCAGTGCAATTGGGACAGATAAGTCTCCCGTTTCTTTCACTTTTTCCTGAGCTCGCTTAATAGCCATATAACTGGCATTGCTTTTAGGACTGGTAGCGAGATAAATGGTACACTGACTTAAAAGTATACGTGCTTCCGGATATCCAATAGTGGTTACCGCCTGAAAAGTTGTGTTGGCCATAACCAGGGCTGTCGGATTTGCGAGACCTATATCTTCGGAAGCGGCAATTAATAATCTGCGTGCTATAAATTTAACATCTTCTCCACCCTCAATCATACGTGCCAGCCAATATACAGCTGCTTGGGGGTCGCTACCGCGGATAGACTTTATGAAAGCGGAGATGATATCATAATGTTGCTCCCCTGTTTTGTCATAAAGCACCGTGTTTTTTTGAACCTTATTCATTACAAGACTATCCGTAATGGTAATGGTATCTGAATCCTCAGAAGTAACCACTAGTTCAAATATATTGAGCAATTTTCTGGCATCTCCCCCAGATAATCTCATTAGAGCTTCTGTTTCCTTTAAGATGATATTTTTAGTTTGCAATACCACATCCTCCTTAATAGATCTTTTTAAAAGCGCTTCTAAATCCTCTTTTCCAAATGCATTGAGAATATATACCTGGCATCTCGATAGCAAAGCAGGAATAACCTCAAAACTAGGATTCTCTGTGGTGGCACCTATTAGGGTGATCCAGCCTTTTTCAACAGCACCCAACAAGGAATCTTGTTGTGATTTACTGAACCGATGTATCTCATCTATGAAGAGTATGGGGTTTTTGGTAGTGAACAAATGGCCGCGCTCTTTTGCTTTGTCAATAACTTCGCGAATGTCCTTAACACCACTGTTTATAGCGCTTAATGTATAAAAAGGCCGACCGCTCTCGTTAGCGATAATATTAGCCAGGGTAGTTTTCCCGGTACCGGGAGGTCCCCAGAGTATCAATGAGGGTATCTGTCCTTTTTTTATTTGATTTGTGAGCGAACCCTGTTCTCCTACTAAATGATGTTGACTAATATAGGCTTCCAGTGTTTTAGGACGTACGCGTTCTGCAAGAGGTTCATTCATAATGATAAAAATAATCTTTTTATATGGATGACAATGTTTCAGGTTTTTAGATTGTGGTTGGAAAATTGTATAAATAATATGTAATTTCAAACTATGTCAGAAGAGGCTTACTATAAATTCTCAAATTGGGTATTGGTACTACCAATGATGGCGGTACTACTTATATGGACTGTATTTTGGGTGGAAATAGAATTTAAAATCAATCTGAATGATTTCGGGATATACCCTAGAACACTTACAGGTATGCGGGGGATATTTTTTGGCCCGTTTTTACATGGTTCGGCAGAGCACCTGTACAATAACACCATCCCATTGGCGATTTTAACGGCGTCTTTGGTATATTTCTACAGAAATATTGCTTTAAGGGTCTTAGTTTTAGGACTACTACTTACTGGCCTCGTAACATGGATTATTGGGAGACCTGCGTACCATATTGGTGCGAGTGGTATTATTTATCTTTTGGCCAGCTTTATCTTCTTTAAGGGTATTTTTACAAAGCATTATAGGTTGGTAGCAGTTTCACTCATAGTAGCTTTTATCTATGGAAGCATGTTATGGTACATATTCCCAATTAAAGATGGCGTATCCTGGGAAGGCCATTTGGGAGGATTTGTAATTGGACTTTTTATGGCACTATTTTTCAAAGCAAAGGTTCCTGTGGTTAAAAAATTTGCATGGGAAAAGGAAGATTATAATGAGGAAGAGGATGAATTCCTTAAACACTTTGATGAAGAAGGTAATTTTATTGAGAAACCGCTACCCGATAGTACCGTTGAAGAAACAGCCATTAAGATTACGTATCACTATAAAAAAGATGATTCAAAAGAGGCAGAATAACCCTTTATTTAGCCCGCCGTTGCCGAACCACTTCGTATAAGAAAACTCCACAGGCCACAGAAACATTTAAAGAATCTATGTCACCCAATAATGGAAGTTTAGCCGTATGATCTGCTGTTTTTAACAAAGAAGGTGAAATACCCGCGTCTTCTGATCCCATTACGATGGCCACTGGTTGATTTAATGGGATATCATAAAGATCAGTTGTGGTTTTTTCAGTAGCCGCCACAATACTTACACCCGATGCTTGCAGATAGAACATGGCATCTTTTATATGATCTACCTTGGCGATAGGGACTTTAAAAGCAGCGCCTGCCGATGTTTTAATAGTATCTCCTGTTACGGGTGCCGCCCCTTTTTTCTGAATGATAATGCCGTCAACACCTGTACATTCGGCTGTTCTTATGATAGCTCCAAAATTTCGCACATCCGAAAGTTGATCCAGCAGAAGAAACAAGGGTTGTTCTTTGGCAGCCATTACCTGCTCCACTAGTTTTTCAAACTCATGAAATTCAATAGGGGAGATGGTTGCAACAACCCCCTGATGATTATTTTGGGTAAGTCTGTTTATTTTTTCTAAAGGAACATAAGACGCACTTATTCCTTTCTTCCGAACCAAACTCTCCAACTCTTTAGATAGCTCTCCGTGCAACCCTTTCTGTATAAATATCTTGTCGATGGGTTCATTTGAATTTATAGCTTCTATGACCGATCTTATTCCGTAAATCTGGGTTGTTTTTTGCATGCAGCAAAGGTATTAAAAAAACCATCCTGAGTAGCCGGGATGGTTTTAAACTATAAGGACTATTTATTATTCGCGTTAAGAAAAATAATAACCTTAATTAAGGTTAGACGAATCAAGGAAGGCAATGGTCTTAATTAGATCATTTTCCTGAGCGAGATTAATATTTTCTCCGGTGATATATTCTTTAATTTCTTTTGCTACGGTGCTGTCAAATAGCTTAAGCATTTTGTTCTTTTTGGTAGGTAACTCAACAATCTCATTCCCGGCACCGTGTTGAATGTAATACTCTGTAAACTGAGTAAATTTACTGGGCGTAGGGTTTACCATAGAATTGGCAGCAGCTTTCGCTTCCGTAAATTTGGCTACTACCCGTTTGTAGAGTTTGTAATCTGTGCCATTCAATAACGTTGTTAAATACCCAGATTCTATGTTCTTTTTTTCGTTTTGGAAGGATAAGAACCTATATTCTTTTCCATTGGCAATAAGAGAGACTTTTTCATTTGCAACCAGGGCCTTATATTTCTCTTCTTCCAACAAGGTTCTTTTTACTTCAACTTCATTTCTAAATAAATTTAATCGATAGAAAAAATCGCCTAAATACTCTTTTTCATAGTACACCTTCCCTTTCCTGAATTCTTCATATTCATAAGGTGAACCCACTTGGGCCCCTACATAATAGGATACCGTCTCACTATCATTTTTTACCTGTTGAAACAATTTTTGCATCATAGGCGTCCACTTATTGAAATTGGCCATAGGATCATTTTCAAAGGCTGTGGTTTGCGGTGCCGGACCCAATTGAGAAAAAAGGATAGCGACATTAAAGAGCATTAAAAGGAGTACTATGGGTTTCATGATGCTGTGTTCAAAGAATTTATGTAATTAAACGTCCTGATAAGATCTTGTTCTTCATTGAGATCTATTTTATATTCTTTCAGGAAATTTGATACTTCTTCCCGTAGTTCTTTATCTAATACTTTTAAAAGACTTCCCTTTTTTTGAACCAGCTGATCTATTCTGTCCACACCCTTCTTTTGGTAGTAGTATTCTACAAAATGCGCATACCTGCTGGGGATAGGATTTACCATAGAATTGGCAGCTGCTTTCCCTTCACTGTATTTAACAGCAAGCCGGTGATACAAGGTATAATTTTCTCCATCCTCAATAATAGACAGAAAGCCGTTCTTTGTTTCATCCTTTTTAGTAATATAGGTAGTAAACCGCAATTCCCTGTTTCCGTATTTTACCCGTAAATCCTGATTAGCGAGCAGGCGTTTGGGTGCTTCCTCTTTTAGATCTGTCTCTTTTATTTCAATTTCACTATTAAGAGCATTATAACGTATATAATAATCGCCAATTAACTCCTCCCCAAAATAGACCTTGCTCTTTACAAAATGTTCCGTTAAATAAGGCGATCCCAGGATTTCCATTTCGACCTGGACGCAGAAATGGCCGCCCGTAGGGGGTATCCAGTTGATGCAGACCGTTTCGTGGCTGTGCGGTGGGA
>CBDUCK010000044.1:0-15627 GCA_965365635.1 uncultured Muriicola sp. | reverse complement strand
TAACAGACTGATCTGAAAATTCAAAGCCTGCTTCCCGTTGTAATCCACAAAGGAATATTCTTTCTTATTGGCCGACCATAGTACTAATGGCAAAAGAAAGTTTCCGAAAGGAATAAAGAACCTGCTAAATGTGGATGCATGAATGGCAGCCGACAAATTTCTTTCGTGTTTGGATAATGTTTCTGTCATGGCATATTAGTTTCTTATGCAAATATATAGCTAAAGGATGGTATTATGCAAAACATAGTACTAAAATTTAACAAAAGATTAACAAATTAGAATCCAACTATTTTCGATAATTTTGAAGTCTAAGCTAACAACTATGGCTACTGGAGCAGGAAAATTCAATACGTTTCTATTTTTTAAATTACCAGCCGCATGGTGGTGTGGTGTGCGGTTACGATCTATGGATCAGCAGCGGGCGGTGGTTACCGTTCGGCATCGATGGATAAATCAAAATCCATTCAAGTCGATGTTTTGGGCAGTGCAGGGAATGGCTGCAGAGCTGACTACCGGCGCTTTAATGATAGATCAGATAAGGGCTAGTGGCCGCAAAATTTCGATGTTGGTTGCGAATAACAATGCCTCCTTTACCAAAAAGGCTACAGGGAAGATCACTTTCACCTGTGAAGATGGAGATCTGATTGATGAGGCAATTCAGCGGACCATCCAATCAGGCGAGGGGCAGACTATATGGATGAAAGCCACAGGGGTTAATGAAGACGGGGTAGTGGTATCAGTCTTTAATTTTGAATGGACCATAAAATTAAAAGTGCTATAAATAAATTGTAACATTTTATTGCAGATCACAACTAACAGTATAAACCTAAAAATTTAATATCATGAATGCACACGAAATAGACTACCATATTTATGGTGAAGAAATGCAATACGTTGAGGTTGAATTAGATCCTCAGGAATCTGTTGTAGCTGAAGCGGGTAGCTTTATGATGATGGATCCGGATATTAAAATGGATACTATTTTTGGAGATGGTTCTAATCAAAATAAAGGGGTGCTGGGTAGCCTGTTCTCTGCAGGGAAAAGAATATTAACAGGAGAAGGTCTTTTTATGACCTCTTTTTTAAATGTGGGCCAAGGCAAGCGTCTATTGAGTTTTGCGTCGCCATATCCTGGAAAAATATTACCAATCGATTTATCGGAAGAGCATGGGAAATTTATTTGTCAAAAAGATGCCTTTTTATGCGCTGCTCAGGGAGTTTCGGTCGGTATCGAGTTTTCGAAGCGTTTGGGCAGAGGTCTTTTTGGAGGAGAAGGCTTTATTATGCAAAAATTAGAAGGTGACGGCATGGCCTTTGTGCATGCTGGTGGTACCCTCGCTAAAAAAGTACTTGGTCCCGGCGAAGTAATTAAAGTAGACACAGGATGTATTGTTGGTTTTACAAAAGATGTAGATTATGACGTGGAGTTTATTGGTGGTATAAAGAATACGTTGTTTGGTGGAGAAGGGTTATTCTTCGCTACGTTAAGGGGTCCTGGTACCGTATATATACAATCCCTTCCATTTAGCAGATTGGCAAGCAGAGTTTGGGCAGCTGCGCCTAAAACCGGTGGCAAAGACAGAGGAGAGGGCAGCATACTCGGTGGCTTAGGGGACATTTTAGATGGGGATAATCGTTTTTGATTTCCGATTGTTATCTCATAATGTCCTATTTTTTAGAATAAAGAGCGGTTAAATCATATGGATTTTAGAGCGTTATTAGATTTTCTTTGGGATCTGAATAGAAACAATTCCAAAGAATGGATGGATAAAAACCGACCTAGGTATATTCGCCATCGCAACAATTTTATCCAATGGTTAGATGATTTAGACAGAACACTGGCCGAGACTGATCCTGATTACTATCCGACTCCCGGCAGAAAAGGGATCAACCGAATTAACAACAATCTTATGTTTCATCCCCATAAGCCGGTCTACAAAGATCATTTTGGTGCCGGTTTAGACAAGGCTCCAAATACGGGGGATTTTTATATTCAAATAGGTATTCACGAGTCATTAATTGCAGGAGGTCTATGGAGGCCCAACTCCAAAGCCTTGCAGAGCATTCGAGAAGCAATAGATTATGACGGAGACCATTTTAATGATATCTTAGAGAAAGAAACATTTAAGAATATGTTCGGGACCCTTTATGAAGATCAAAAATTGGCAACTTCTCCTAAAGGCTTTTCCAGGGATCATCCACATATAGAATTTTTAAGAAACAAAACATTTGCAGTAGTACATCCTATATCAGAGAAAGAGATTTTATCTAGTTCTTTCGAGGACCATATAGTTGCGGTATATACAGAAATGTTACCTTTTAGAAGGTACTTAAACAAGGCCATTACAGTATAGCTACACAGAAAATACTAACGAAGCCATAGGGCACTAAAACAGCCAACTATTGAAATACGGAAGCATTAAGAATATTAAAGAAGACGTACTATCTGATAATTGGTACAGGCTTTACAAGTATTCATACGAATATCAAAAGGAAGACGGGCAATGGGAAATACAACAACGTGAAGTCTATGACAGAGGCAATGGTGCTGCCATTTTACTATACCATACTAGTAAGAAAACGGTAGTCCTGACAAGACAATTTAGAATGCCCACCTATGTAAACGATAATCCGACCGGGATGATGATCGAGGTATGTGCCGGGCTTTTGGATGGTGATGATCCGGTTGCGTGCATTAAAAAAGAGGCAGAGGAAGAAACGGGGTTCTATTTAAAAGAGGTCAGAAAAGTATTTGAGGCATACATGTCACCTGGTGCCGTTACAGAAAAACTTCACTTTTTTATTGCTTCTTATGATGATTCTATGAAAGTTGGAGATGGGGGCGGTGCGGAAGATGAATCTGAAAACATAGAAGTACTAGAAATGCCTTTCAAAAAAGCACTGGGAATGATTGAAACAGGGGACATAACCGATGCTAAAACCATTATGCTATTACAATATGCAAGCCTGCAACACGTGGTGGCACCCTGACTCAACTTTTAGTTCGAATCTCGTAGCTGTTCAAGAATTGGTTGCATACGCTCTTTGATGTCGGCTGAAGACCCCATAAAATGATTATTCATAAAACTAAAAATGAGTGTTTTGCCAGATTTTGCATGCAAATAACCACTAAGGCAATAGGTGTTTCCAAGGGTTCCGGTCTTTGCAAAGATGTAAGGATTCGGAGTGCCTTCAAACCAATCTTCTAATGTGCCGGTTTCACCTCCTCTGGGAAAGAATGCATAAAGACGTTCCTTCGGAATTTCCTGGTACATTTTGTTTAAAACATGCACCATAGATTCCGGAGAAAACAGATTATACCTGGATAATCCGGAACCGTCTACCCATCTGGGAGGATGTTTCAGATCAGATAAATAGGTTTCTAATACGAATTCCCTTGCTATAGAACTTTTTAAAGTATCCGAAAGCATAGCGGAGCCCATAATAAGTAATTGCTCTGCTAAAAAGTTATCGCTTTCTAACATCATCCTCCTATAAACACTATCGGTCGCAATGCCATATAAAATTTTCTTTTGTGTCATAGGTAGCGAGTCTGTAAGTTGGATTTCTCGCTGTAGTATGTTTTCAAGTAATTCCTTCGTGAGCTGAGGACTATTTTTAAAAGGAATTTCTAAGGTATCTACTCTGCCGTCTTCAAAATAAAATAAATTGGCTCCTGACTTTCTATTCCAGTTATTTGCCTCCAGAAGTAGGCTATCTCTGAAAAATTCAGGATATACGATCAAAGAATCTGATTGTTCTATGTGAAGAACATTACCATAAAGCGGAAAACCAGAGCGCTCTGCAGAATAATACCCATCATAATCTTCCCAGGCCCAACCAGGTGCAAAGTAATTTTCCCTGAAGTTATTGGGATTGTAAATAATAGGGTCATACTGCTTAATGAAATTAATACCTGTACTATCCTTGAAATATGGATGCAACATAGTAGGGTTCCCTGTGCCTTCCATAAATAAAGTATCGCCCTGAACCGAATATTTCAATACAGGAACAGTATCTGGCACTAATTTTATTGAAGCATAAAGGGTAAATATTTTGGTATTACTTGCCGGGGTAAAATAGAGCCCGCTGTTTTTTTTAAATAATGTATCCCTTAGTTGGGGGTCATATACAAATATTCCTGTAAAATGATTATTGAAATTCCCTGTCTTCAAAGCCTTCGAGATGTTCTTTCTTAACCGTGTATTTCTGGAAGCCCCACAACTTCCTAAAGCAATGAGTAGTAGGGGAAGGACGAAGAATTTAAGAAGCGATTTCAAAGATATTGAAGTTATAAATAATTGGCAGTATAACGATTTTAATGTGAAATTATCTAATATTTAACTTATTAACCATAATAATAACTACCTTTTTTTAGTTAAATTTGAGTAGACAGAATAACTTAATACATATAACATATGGCAAGAGCTGCGTTGGAGTATTATAAAACAGTACTCAAAAAGGTTAGTTTTGATGCTAAATTATTCAGCAAAGAACTTAAGAAGGCAATTTCGAAGTTATTACCTTATGAAATTGAAGAATTGAAACGTTGGTTAGAGCATTTTATAACCGATAAACCTCAATTACAAGGCAGTTTAATCTTTATTAAAGCATAAAAAAAGCAGTCCAAGTGGCTGCTTTTTTAATAGTAGTATGCAGTATTACCTAGCGTTTCCCTAACGGACTTATAATATTAACGTCCTGGAAAGCTATTGCTCCCCGTACAACAGAAGATATAACATCTTTGAGTGCTTCAGTAATATGAGCTTTTAATTCTTTTTTGTGATAGATGAGGCTTATCTCTCGGGCAGGAGAGGGTTCTTTAAAGTATTTCAAATTTGTTTTTTTGTTGTTATCCAGAGCGATTGAATTTAAATACGGTAGCAGCGTCATCCCTAATCCTTCATTAGCCAGATTTATTAGTGTTTCAAAACTTCCACTTTGCAATTGAAAATGCTCTTCCTCAAATTTTTTAGGAGCATTGCAAAGGTTCACAACGCCGTCTCTAAAGCAATGCCCATCTTTGAGTAGAAGAATATCTTTGATATCTAAATCTTCCGGGAGTATTTTATCTGCCCCATTTAAACGGTGGTTTGGAGGCACATACCCCACAAAAGGCTCATAATACAAGGGTCTTTCTTTTATGAATTCTATATCCAATGGTGTAGCTGCGATCCCCGCGTCTAAGTGTCCATCTTGTAAATTTCGGATAAGACTCTCCGTACTTTGCTCTTTTATTATCAGATTAACTTTAGGATATTTTGTAATAAAGGTTTTAAGGAACATGGGTAATAGCGTGGGCATTACGGTTGGAATAATACCCAAAGTAAATTCGCCTCCAATAAATCCTTTTTCCTGATGTACTATATCTTTTATGCGCTTTGCTTCATTTACAATGTTTTTCGCTTGTGCTACGATCTTTTTGCCTGCTTCGGTAATAGATATGGGTTTTTTGCTACGATCAAAAATGAGGACATCTAATTCATCCTCTAACTTCTGAACCTGCATACTTAAGGTAGGCTGGGTTACAAAACTTTTTTCTGCAGCAATCGTAAAATTTTGGTACTCTGCCACCGCTAAAACATACTGTAATTGTGTAATTGTCATTCCTATAAATTTGAATTATAAATTTATAAAAACTATCAATAAAACTTATACAAAATGATTATTATTATTTAATAAATTTATAGCACTAACGAATAAATGATAAAGAATATGAAAGTAAACAGTATAGGGTTAGATACGCAACAATCAAGAGCGCTCGGTGAAGAATTAAACATTTTATTGGCCAATTTTCAGTGCTATTATATGAACTTAAGAGGTATTCACTGGAATATCAAAGGCAAGCGATTTTTTGATCTTCATGTAAAATTTGAAGAACTGTATAATGATGCCAATCTAAAAGTTGACATGGTGGCAGAACGGGTTTTAACACTGGGGGAGGTGCCACTGCATACCTTTGAGGATTATAGCAAAGCATCTAAAGTGCCTTCCGGAAAGAATATTACCATAGATGAAGAGGCTATCAGACTAATAGTAGATTCACTGAAAGAATTGCTAAAAATTGAACGGAGAATTTTGGACGCATCAGCAGCCGCAAATGATGAAGGAACTAATTCAATGATGAGCGATTTTATCACCGAACAGGAAAAGACGGTTTGGATGATGAAAGCATGGCTGACAGAAGAAATCTAATGAACAGATTTATTTTAATGCCCACTGCCAGTGGGCATTAAATATAGACGCTATTTAAAAGCGGATCTGTAGATGCAGGTCTTTGTCGGCTACCTCAAATTTGCAGTTTTCAAAAATAGGTGGCCCCATAAGGATCTCATCACTAGATATCCCAAAATTTTCTTTAGGCATACCATTAGCTTCAAAATCGATCTGATGGTTTCCATTTAAATCATGCAACACCATAATAGCGTAGGTACCGGGTTGTACATTGTTAAATGAGAAACTGACGGTTCCTTTTTTACCTTCAACAAAGGCTGAGGCAACACCTTTATTTTTCATAAAGGTTTCTTCTGTATGTAATGTGGCCAGGATATTTCCTCCATCTTCCAATACATTTTCAACAGTTACTTCTATGGTTATTCCTTTACTGGCCTGGGCCTGTATATGATCTATATGTAGTAAAAGAGCCGTGAATAAAAGAATCATAAATTTCATAAGAAAATTGTTTTAAGGTTATCTGAGATCAAAAGTGATTAGAAAACCCTCTACTGTGAAAATTGAATTACCCGTATGTAGAGTATCCTTGCTGACTTGTCGTTTTCAATAGCTAAAATTAAATTTGGATGGTAAGAATCCATGATCTACCCAAAGAAGCCCTGATACATTACAGGAGACGCATAATTTCTTTGAGCTTAGGAAATGTCTTCCATGAATTAGACATATAGTAGGTATCAATATTTTAAAGTTTATTTTTTTTAGCAGTACAGATATAGATAATATACACCCGGTTAGGGTATATTTTGAGAGGTATCAAAGATGACTTTTTTGTCGTTTTAGGAAGAAATTCAAAAATCGTCTCTCGATGTACTACATAGTTCTTTAACAAAATATTAACATAATTGTGTGATTACATCGAAATAAAGGCAGATCGAATGTATTTGGACGAAAAAAGTTGGCCAGTTATCGGTATTGCCTAAATTGGTCTTCCAAATCTTACGTAAATATTAATCTATGTGCTAACAATTACTCCTTCTTAATTTTTGTTGATTATTCTTGGCTAAAGGTGTTCCCACCTTGTGAAAGGAGCTATGATTTAGTGCAGAAAATACATGTGCCATGTTCTGCAATAAACTATCTATTTTCCATGATTCGAATGTTGTTGCCCTTTGTAAAAACTGGGTGGTTTTAGCTGTGAGTCTGTCATTTATGGGACACCTTTACAGCCAGGAAGATACACCGTATGTTAGTTATAACGTACCGTTTCAAAATCTACTAAAATTTAACCGCTTTTTAATTAATCCTACATTTTCTACTGTACGCGAAGACAAGTCGTACATTAACTTTTTCCACAGAAGCCAGTCGGCTTATTTTCAGGATAATAACCAAAACTATTTTCTAAGTTATAGCGGTAGAATTAATGACCGAAGCGGATTGGGTGTAAGTGTTTACAATCAACAGGAAGGTCTTATTTCTAATACCGGGATACTTACAAATTATGCATATGGCGTTAAATTATCTGATAAAAGCAACCTTACTTTTGGCATAAACATTCCTTACTACAGAAGTAGTTTTGATGAAGGACGTGCTATTACGAACGAGGATGATCCTTTGTTAGGAACCTTTAGCGAAAACTCTATTATCGCATTTCAACCAGGTATAAATATTTCTATGGGGTCATTCGATTTTGGAATATTTGCCGAAAATCTGTTCGATTTCAATCTGAAAACAGGCAATACCCTGACCGAAATGAATGAAAAAACATTTTCGGGGCATCTACAATACACAAGAGAGTTTAAATATGCCAATGGAGTGCTTAAAGGAGGCAAGATTATGCCATTAGCCCGCCTGCGTTTGGTAGGTGATGAAACACCAACTATTGGGGGTGGATTAATACTCGACCTCCCTAAATTAGGTTGGATTCAGGCCGGATATGACAGTTTTTACGGAGGATCTGCCGGGGCCGGATTCAACATAAATCAACGATTATCTCTTGGTTATAATTTTGAAAAAGGACTGTCTCAGGATATTGGTAATTTTGGTATAACTCATGAAATTTCTATTGCCTATAATTTTGTTCCAAAGCTAACTGAAGATATGGTACAGCAGCATCTAGACAAAAAAGAAACAGATTATATAGATGACAAGAGGAGGGTACGAAAGAAAAACAATCCACTTTACCTTGAAATAGAAAAACTCCGCAAGCTAAACAGGGATAACTATGCCGTTATCAACGAACTTGTTTATAAAGTAGACTCCTTAGAAAGAAATTTACAATACGGTATGGAGCAAAGGTTTGCTATGGCTATCAGAAGTGCCAGGAGAGAAATCAATGATGCAAAATCCTCTATATACCAAGAAGCACAACGCGATGGATTGGCAAAAGCAGGCTACACATCCACACCTACTGAAACCAGCAGGTTAAATGAGCAAACCAAATTGGTAATGCTGAAGAATCTAGACAGTTTAAAAAGATTAAGTCAGTTATCCCTGGGGCCTAATAAGAAACTGGAAACAAAGAAATTTTCTAATCTTATTGGTGTGCCTGAAGGACATTACGTAATTGCTAATGTTTTTGAAACTCAAGAATATCTTGATAAATTCCTAAAACATTTGGATGACCAGGGCATTAAAGCAGATTACTTTGTAAATCCAATGAATGGTCTAAAGTATGTCTATTTAGCACATTATGAAGGAAGTCGTGAGGATTTGCAAAAGGCTAAATCCGGGTTTAAGGAAAAGTATACAGATCATTTGTGGATAATGCATGTAGAGAATACTCGGAGTTCAAGAATGGCTACTTTAAAATTTGAAGAGTAAGTAATTCCTGATCTTATAAAGTTGCTCTGTACTAAAAGAATACCGGACAGATTATACTTGCTGCCAAACCTTTTCTATAAGGGTTTTGGTAGCTCGTATTCCGGCTTCTTCACCTAGTTTGGTGCCTTCATACTCTATTCCAATATATCCGTCATACGCTTTCTCTTTTACCAGTTTTAATAGTTTAGGATAGTCAATTACAGTATCATATCCGGCATCATCAAAATTATAAGACTTGGCACTAACGCCTTTCGCATAAGGTAGAAATTTAGAAACCCCATCGTACGGATTATATACCTGGGTACATGTATTGCCTTGTGTACTTCCCCATTCGGCATTTAAACACCAGTTGCCAAAGTCGGGTAAGGTACCTAAATACGGATTGTTTACTTCTTTGATAATTCCTACCATAAAATCTGCATTTGAGGTATGAAATCCATGATTTTCAATGAGAATATGAATACCTTCTTTTGAACCGTACATAGCTAAGGAACCCAAACCTTCTAACAATGCAGCTTTTATCTCGGCAGGGTGATTGCCATTCGTAAATGCATTGATCCGGATGGAGTGGCATCCCATAATTTTGGCAGCATGAATCCATTTATAATGATTTTCTGTCGCTTTTTTACGTTCGGTCAAATTAGTATCGCCAAGAAACCCTTCGTCATCAACCATTATGAGTAGGCTTTGTACCCCTTCATTATCAGCATTTCTTTTCATTTGATTCCAAAAACTTTCATTGGTGGCTTTTTGTACGTAAAATTGATTTACATACTCAACAGCACTTATATTAAAAGAGTTTTTAGCGATATAAGCAAAATTTTCTACCTGTAAGCTACCTTCGGTAAACGCCCTATGCAAGGACCATTGCGCCAGGGAAATTTTCGGGAGTGATAAGGGGTTCAATTGGAATGAATTTAATGATAGGGGAAAGGCAGCAGCTGTAGTGAGCCCGGCGGTCCCCAGAGTAGTTTTTTTTATAAAGGATCTTCTAGAGGTCATATTAATGTTGCCTTATCTGTTCCTTTGGCCTCTTGTTTACTATTTCTATGATCCAGTAAATGAGTTGTCCAATTCCATTTGCAAAAATGAATAATAGGATCCAAATCAGCAGCAGATTGTTCTCTCTTAAATTAGGGTTATTTGCTGCATGTACAATATAATAAACCAAACTTCCCAGGGAGATCAGTACCATAAAGAATATGAAAAAAAGAAAGACACCTATGTTACCTAGTATTAAGGATGCTGGTACATTTTCCGAGCTTTCCAGTGCTTCAATGTCATTAAAAATAATGAACAAGAATGCAAAATATGCTATAAAGAATACCACGAACATTATTATAGGGGCCAGTGCAAAGAAACCTTGCCAAAATTTATTTTGTAACATAACGAGTTAGATTTTAGATTGTTCCTTTAAAATTAAGGGTTTTTGCAGTTGTATACTAGGCCTTAAGCAAAAAAGACCGGGGAAGATTTCCCGGTCTTTTTAAGAAGTTAATTGTTTAATTTAGCTAATTACTCCTCTTCTGTCATTGTTGCTGCTTCGAGGGCACTTAATGCGTCTCGCATAGGCATATTATCCCAATAGCCATATTCTTTCACAATCTTGTTATCAACAAACTGCATGGCAAGATGTACCGGAAGTTCCACTTTAGAACCATTCGCGGATAGGGTTCCAACCCAGGTACCCCAGAAATAGACCCATTTTTCACCTTTATCGTCGATGATCATTTCGATGAACTGATCGTCATCCGTAAATTCATAGGCAGAAACATTGGTTAAAGCTCCTTTATGAACATCAAGTGCCTCGGCTGCGGTAGCCGCATTATTCGAATTATGGTAGACCTTGGCCGTGTCCGCATAATGGGACATCCATGCCTCCCAATCTCCATTTTCGTATTCAGTTATGAGCGCTTTGGCCTGATCTATTTCAGCCGAGGTTACTGTGTACCTTGCAGGTCCCTGCTCTTTGCAAGCCCAAAAAAAGCCCACAACCAATAATGCAATTACAATTCTTTTCATGTTATTCATTTTTATTAATTAGTTACCAGTAATTCAATTAATTAGATGGAGCATAGGCCATGTCCGGGCGCATTTTTCCTGGGATTTCTTCGTAATCTAAGAGACTACTCATGAGTTCCCACATCGTTTTTTGTCCTTCTTCTCCTAATAATTCGTTATTTTCCTTGCCCTTTTGTGCATAATCTACAGGGTCTTTGGCAGCTACAGCAACCATATAAAATTCTCCTTTGGTGCCAAACCCACTGCTATAAACTCTGTAATGTGTTTTTGACCCTTTACTTGCAAACAAGGCCTTCACCGCCTTCATCTTCTCTTTCACAACCGACCGGTTACCAGGAGAAATATGGAGGTAATGAAATTTCCGGTAGTTCTGCCCTTCAGGAGTTTGGGTAATTCCACCCGGCATATAAGACAATTCCGGTTCAAGGTTAATGATATAATCATGCTCAATATCATAGCATTTGTCCATTCTTGCAAAAAGTGCTGACATAGCATCTTTGCCCATTTTTTCGGCTAATGTTGCAAAAACAGGTTTGTCTAGATCGGCCATAGTATTAATAGGTGAAACATAGAGATAGCGGTTATCTGCTGTATTGGTAACAATAAAAGCGGTCTCTTGGATATTATGGGTTTTCATGTTACTGATAAGGTCTTTGCAAACTTCCTCATATTCAGCAACCATACTCGGTTTCACCACATCTTCATGAACCCAGTAGGCCTGTGATTTTTCCGATTCTTGTGAAATACCAGTAAAAGGCGAAAGCATCAAAAGCATAGTTAGTAATACTGCAATTCTTAGTGTTCTCATAATGTGTAAAAATTAAATGTTAGTGAATGATTAATAAATCTGTGTTTACAATCTTTATTCCATTTTTGGGGGTTCTAAACCATAGCCCAATTGTTGCAACAAGTACAATTCATTGTAATAGGTATCTTCTCTGACCATTTTACCCTTATTGTTATATTGTATAATACTTACGCCACTTACTTTTGTTTTTTTGCCTGTGGCATCAAATTCGGTGAATTCACCAGTATTGGTACCCGTAAATGTCCAGGTGGTAATAATTTTATTTTCCTTTATTAAGGATTCATTCGTTGTAATTTGCAAATTAGGGAAGGCCTTGATATAGATATTAATATGTGCTTCTAACTCAATAGCTCCTTTGGCAACAGTAACCCCGTTTAAGTTTCTAACAAAATCTTCTGCTACAATCTCTTTTAGCATTCCTAGATTTTTCCCATTCCAGCAAGTATCTATGTACACACTGAGATGATATTTTAATGAATTTTCGGCTGCTGATTCAACTTCTTTCGGAATGGTATCGCAAGACCATATGCATAAGAGCAGTACTACCGTTACAAATGGTATAGTTTTCATTCTTTAAAAATTTCATCTGCTAGATTCGAGATATGCCACCCCTGAATCCTATTAAAAAGAAACGAATTTATTACCGATAATCCGGATGAATAGGGACGAACACCCCTATTTTATGTCCGAAAGGGTGGTATTTTTTAGCTAGAATGCAGCTTATAGAATTTTTAGTATATTTATTATCCTCATTTCCCCTCAATGAGCATGTATTAGAAATGAGCAGACTTCATAACAAACTAGTATTTGTTGCCATTCTTTCTATATTGAATTGGTCTATTGGTATAGCTCAGATTATCGACTTCACTGAAGAAAATTCCTACAAACAAGTTTTTGTTGCCACAGATAATTTCGGCCCATCATACCTCGATGTTTTAGAAGACACCTATGTTAAGGCACCAACAGACTCTTTGCGATTCACTATCCTGAATGATCTTGCGTATTACTGGCATACCAGAGATCTAAACAAAGCCTATGGCTTCACTGAAATAGGCCTAAAAGAGACATTGGCTAAAGATTGTATTTCCTGGCATGGTCGTTTTCAAATCACCCAGGGCGCTATTTTGTTGCGAATGGAAAAGTTAGACAGTGCTCTGGTGGTACTAGAGGAGGCTAGTTCTAAAGTAGATAAGGAGCATTTGCCTTTTTTGATGACCCAACTAGGATATGTTTATGAACGGCAGGGGAACCTCTCAAAAGCAGCAGATTACGCCATGCAAACACTTCACCTAGGGAAAGAATTAAATGATTTACATGCCCAGGCATTAGCGTATAGCGATCTAAGTAATTTGTATTGGAAACAAGAAAAATATGCAAGAGGTTTAGAACATGGATTACGATCTTTAAGTTTGTTTGAGCAAATTGGATTAAACGATCTTGATTATGATTTTACGCTATATGTGGTAGGCAATAATTATGTGGCTTTGGAACAATATGATAAGGCTAAGGATTATTACGATCATGCAATGGCTATTGGAGAACGCTATGGGTTTTATAATAATTTAAGCGACATATATATTTCTCTTGCAGATTTACATGGTCGCTTAAACAGATTTGAAGAGGGTGAGTTTGCAGGGTTCCGGGCTATTAAGTACAGCGAATTATTAAATAATAACTTTATGCTAATGCGATCCTGGCTCTCTCTTGGTAAATTGCAAAATTTGGAAGGGAAGTATCTTTCTGCCGTAGCGAGTTTGCAAAAAAGTATCACTATAGCGACAGAGGATTTTGGAGATGCTTATTACTTAAGCGAGGCATATGAAAATCTCGGGAGGGCACATGCAGGAAGTCATAATTATAAAGATGCTTATTTGGCATTTGAGGTATATGATCGTTTAAAACAAGAGGTTTTTACTTCAGAAGCTGCTCAAAAAATGTCTGTACTCCAAACGGAATATGAAGTAGCGCAAAAGGAAAATACGATTCAGTTACAAGGAACCAAAATTAAGAGGCAACGTACTACACAGACCCTTATTATGATAGTTTCAATTTTGCTGTTCCTTTACCTTATCTTGTTATTTAATTCTGTAAAGAATAAACGAAAGAAAAATAGTTTGTTGCAACAAAAAAATGAAGAAAAGGAATTCTTATTAAAAGAGATTCATCACAGGGTGAAGAATAATCTGGAGATTGTTTCGAGTTTACTAGCCTTACAATCAGAGCAGATCAAGGACCCAGAGGCCAAGAAGACAATGCTTAATAGTCAACAACGAGTGCATAGTATGAGTATGATTCATCAGAAACTATATCAGGGGATAAGTATGTCTCATATAGAGATGAAAGAATATTTCGAAAGCTTGGGAGACTATATTATTAAAACTTACGGGAAGGAAGATCAAATAACACTAATATGCGATATGAGCCCAATAGAAGTAGATATAGACTATGCGATACCTATTGGCCTTATCGTGAACGAATTGCTCTCTAATTCTCTTAAATATGCGTTCCCTGATAGGAAAAAAGGACAAATACGGGTTGGTCTTCAGCAACGAGGAACGGTTTTGCACTTAGAGGTTTCGGACAATGGTGTGGGTAAAAGTACCAACTCAAATGCTAGAGGTACAGGCTTTGGAAGCCAACTGATACGCTTGTTGACCCAACAATTAGAAGGAGATATGACATTACAAGTTGAAGGAGGTACGGCAGTCTCTTTCAATTTTCAACTACCTAAAGCCGCCTAAGTATGAAAGTAAAGACTCGTTTGTTAATTGTTGAAGACGACATGATTATTGCGGCGAATATATCGTTGCAGTTAACAAAATTAGGCTACGAAATTACCGGTATCGAATCGCGGGGCGAGGAGGCTATTATTCACGCTAAATTGAATGTACCCGATATCATTTTAATGGATGTGAATCTTAAGGGTTCCATTGATGGCATTGAAACCGTTAGGGCCATTCAGCAAATAGTAAATATTCCTGTGATTTATATTACGGCGAATAGTGACGACCCTACTTTTGTTAGAGCAAAAAAAACGCAGCCTCATGCCTTTATTTCAAAACCGATTAATGGGCTTGTTTTGCACAGAACTATATCGTTGGTAGAGGAACAAGTAAAGAAAAATTCGGATAATTATGTACTTAAAAATGAGGGACTTGAAATTCTGGAGGATCGTATTTTTATTCGATATAAAGGGAGCATGGTAAAGCTTTTGTTAGATCAGATACAGTATATTGAAGCGGATAGGAATTATTGTATTATTGTGACACCTAAGCAGCAATATGTATTAACCTGTACCTCAAAAAAAATGGAGGACAAACTACCAGATAATCTTTTCGTCAGGGTACATAGATCGTATATTGTAAATATTTCCAAATTGGATGTGGTGGCAGAAGGGCATGTTGAAATAAATCGAAAAGTTATTCCATTAAGTAAATCCTATAAGGAGGCACTTTTAAAACATTTACAGACTATTTAACAGGTTAAAGCAAGCTCTATTTGAATTGCCATTAAAGAAAAGGATCAGTTTTTCCTTTTTCAGAGGCTTGTTGCATTCTTCTGGAAATTTCCTGACTTCCTGAATCTTTATTTTCGGCAAGTTCCTGAATTATTTGGGCATGATCTGTCTCTCTCCCCTGAGATAATTTATAAGCAGCCTGAATAGCACTTATTTCAATTTGAAATCCAACTACACCTTTTACCTGCCGCAAGGTGTTGGAGGACATACTCTTTAATGAAACAGGCTGTTTCACTCCTTTTTCGTACCTATCTACCAAAGTATGTAACCATGCCAATACCTCTTG
>CBDUCK010000043.1:0-15862 GCA_965365635.1 uncultured Muriicola sp. | reverse complement strand
GCGGAGGAAGAGGGATTCGAACCCCCGGAGGTGTGACCCTCAACAGTTTTCAAGACTGCCGCATTCGACCACTCTGCCATTCCTCCCTTTAGCGAGCGCAAATATAATAACCTTTTTTCAATTCACTAAACCCTTTGCGAGGTATTTTATTATTAATTCGTAGGGAATATTTCTATTCCAAGACCTATTTTTGCCCCATGGAAGAATGGTACCATTACGTTCTACTGGTTGTAGTAGGCTTTGTTGTTGGTTTTATTAATACCATTGCAGGTGGTGCATCTCTCATCTCGTTACCGGTCCTTATCTTTTTAGGGTTGCCTCCCAGTGTGGCCAATGGTACCAATAGGGTAGCCATTGCCATTCAAACGGCTATAGGGGTGGCCGGGTTTAAAAGTAAAGGGGTTTCTACCTTTCCGTTTAATGTTTATTTGGGAATTGCGGCCCTCTTTGGGTCTATTATTGGTGCTTATATTGCCGTAGATATTAAGGGCGAGACGTTTAATAGGATCCTTGCGATCATAATGATCATCGTAGTGCTGATCATTGTATTTAAACCAAAGATAAATCTGGAGGATCTGGAAGAACGACTCACCGGGAAATATCTATGGATAGGAATGATTGCTTTCTTCTTCTTCGGTATTTATGGCGGGTTTATCAATGCCGGCATTGGGTTTATAATCTTGTTATTTTTGCATTATGTGCATCGTATGAATCTGGTGCGTGCCAACGCTACCAAGGTGGCTATAGTGTGTATATATACTCTGGCTGCCCTGGCGGTTTTTATCTACAACGATAAGATCATTTGGAAAGTAGGCTTGGTCCTTGCCATTGGGAATGGGGCAGGGGCATGGGTATCTAGCAGAGTCTCTGTAAAGAAAGGAGATGGCTTTATTAAAACATTTCTGGTCATCATGGTAATTGCGATGTCTATAAAACTTTGGTTTTTTACATAAAAAATATGGGAGACAGTATAAAAAAATTAGAATGGCGCTATGCCGTAAAGAAGTTCGATTCGGACCGCTATCTTTCCGAGGAACAGGTAGATAAATTAAAGAAGGCTTTCAACTTAACAGCCACGTCTTATGGCTTACAACCTATAAAGATGGTGGTACTTCGCAATAAAGAATTACAAGCTGCCCTGGTGCCCCATTCCTATCATCAGCCACAAGTAGGCCAGGCCTCTGATGTATTGGTGTTTGGGATCGAAAAGAATATAGACAGTGCCTATATAACGCAGTACTTCGAACGTGTAAAACAAATTAGAGGTACCAGCGAAAAGATCCTTACTCCCTTTAAAGAATTCCTGGTTAAAAGTTTTTCCGGAAAAGAAGAACAAGAGATCAACCAATGGGCCACCAATCAGGCCTATTTGGCCATGGGGAACCTGTTAACCATTTGTGCTTTAGAAGAGATAGACGCCTGCCCTATGGAAGGTTTTGTGCCTTCGGCCTATGATGAACTCCTGGAATTAGATGCCCTGGGACTATCTTCGGTGCTGGTAATGCCAGTTGGATTTAGGGCCCGAGACGATGAATTTTCTGAATTAAAGAAAGTACGGAAAGACCTTAATGAAACGGTTATACATATTAATTAATACCAAACCTTACTAAAAATGCCTGGATTCGAATTTTTTGGAGCAAAAGAACGAGCTGAAGTGCAAGATGTCCTGGACTCCGGAGTCCTTATGAGATATGGCTTTGACGGTATGCGTAAGGGCCATTGGAAGGCCAAAGAGCTCGAAAATGCACTTGCACAAAGAATGCAAACCCACTACGCACAATTGGTGAGCAGCGGAACCGCTGCTTTAACAGTGGCTCTGGCCTCTGCCGGTATTGGTGCAGGAGATGAGGTAATTGTTCCAAATTTTACCTTTGTGGCCAGTTTTGAATCAGTATTAGCCCTGGGAGCCATTCCAATTTTGGTAAATATAGACGACACACTTACGTTAGACCCTATTTCCGTAGAACAAGCTATCACAGAGAAAACCAAAGCTATTATGCCTGTCCATATGTGTGGCTCTATGGCCGATCTGGGAGCTCTAAAGCAGTTATGTAAGGATTACCAACTATTGCTCATAGAAGACGCGTGTCAGGCTATAGGGGGAAGTTATGACGGCAAACCATTGGGCAGTTATGGGGATGTGGGTTGTTTTTCATTCGATTTTGTAAAGACTATTACTTGTGGAGAGGGGGGTGGTATAATCACCAATAATGAAACCTTTTATAAAAATGCCGATCATTATTCGGACCATGGCCATGACCATATTGGCTCGGATAGGGGAGCCGAAGACCATCCTTTTTTAGGTTATAACTATAGGATCTCCGAGCTCCATGCCGCAGTTGGTATTGCACAACTTCAACGGCTAGATGATTTTATAGCCATTCAGAAAAAGCACTATAGTATTTTAAAAAACGAATTGGCATCTATTAGTGAGATTACCTTTAGAAGAGTTCCTGACACTGGGGTAGAGAATTATTCTTTTCTATCATTCTTCCTGCCCACGGAGGAGGTTGCCAGAAAGACTCATAAGACTTTGTTGTCCGAAGGGGTAGATGGTTGTTTCTATTGGTATGACAATAATTGGCATTACCACCGTAAATGGGGACATTTAAAAAACCTGCGCAGTTTAGCGCCGTTATCTGAGGATGTTAGAAGTAGTATTGGTACAAGAAATAACGCAGATTTTTCTTCATCGGATCATTGGATGGGGAGATCCGTGTCTTGTTTGATTAAATTAAGTTGGACAGAAGCAGAGGTTGCACAGCGGGCAGCAATTATGGCCAAGGTAATCAGGGCAGCTGTCACATCAGCTTAATAAGGTACGTATTCAACAATTTCTAAACCATATCCTACGATCCCAACACGTTTGGTCTGACTGGTATTGGTCATTAAGCGCATTTTGCTGATGTTTAAGTCGTGCAGAATTTGTGCCCCAATTCCAAAATCTTTGGCGTCCATATCTATACGTGGCGCTTTGAGAACCCCCTTTGCCTGATTTTCTCGGAGACCTTGTAATCTTTTCAGTAAATTAAAAGATTCACTGGCCTGATTTATAAATACGATAGCTCCTTTACCTTCTTCATTTAAGGCACGGAACATGTCATCTAATTTTTTTTCCGGGTTATTTGTAAGGGTACCTAAGATATCATTATTTACCAAGGTGGAATTAATGCGCGTTAGCACAGGATCATGTAATTTCCAAGTTCCCTTGGTTAAGGCTAAATGTACCTGATCGTTGGTGGTTTGTTGAAAGGCATGCAGCGTAAATTTTCCAAATCTGGTTTCCACATCAAAACATTCCTTTTTCACAATAAGGCTGTCATGACGCATTCTGTAAGCCACCAGATCCTCTATAGAGACTAATTTAAGATCAAATTTTTTGGCTACTTCCACCAAATGTGGTAACCGTGCCATGGTACCATCTTCATTTAATATTTCCACCAAAATTCCAGCTGCTGAAAATCCGGCGAGTCTAGCAAAATCAACAGCAGCCTCTGTATGCCCGGTTCTTCTTAGCACCCCTCCGTTTTTGGCTCGTAATGGAAATATATGTCCTGGTCGTCCTAAATTATGAGGTTTTGTTTCTTTATTTACCAGCGCTTTAATTGTCTTCGCCCTGTCTTGTACAGAGATACCTGTGGTACACCCTTCTCCAATTAAATCTACAGAGACTGTAAACTGTGTATGGTGCAGCACCGTATTGTTTTGGACCATCATAGAAAGATCTAACTCCTCACAGCGTTCTTCCGTAAGAGGAGCACAAATTAATCCCCGGCCATGTTGGGCCATAAAGTTGATCATTTCCGGAGTAACCATTTCTGCCGCAGCAATGAAATCGCCTTCATTCTCCCTATTTTCATCATCTACCACGATAATCACCTTACCATTTTTAATATCAGCAATAGCTTCTTCAATGGTATTCAACTGAATTTTATTCTCTTTACTAGCAATCATGTTGTAGCTGTTTTTGTTTTCTTTCTGAAAACGTCTCGTATTTTGTCAAAAACATACCCAAAACTCATCAAGCCTCTGTCTGCGGTAGCTCTTTTAGTCAAAATAATGCCCAAAGGTAACATTATTAAGGTAGAAAGCCATGCGCCCAAAATGGGATGTATGTTACCTTCTTTGGCATAATTCCCTGCAAAAACCCCTATAAAATAATAGGTAAGGAATAATACAATAGCGATTACCATTGGCAGGCCAAGACCACCTTTTCTTATTATGGCTCCCAAGGGGGCGCCCACGAAAAATAAAATAATACAGGAGAGTCCCAGGGCATATTTTTTGTGCAAAGAGAGAATATGCATGTTATAGATCTTGTAACGACGCTCCAGATCCTGCTTTTTGCCTGCTACAGAATTTAGGATATTAGAAATAGAATTGGAGGCCGAACTCATGATTTGTCCTTGCCATACCTGGTATAAATTTAAAAGGTCTTCAATATCATTCAACGTGTCCTTAGTTACCACCTTTTTTTGTAAGACAGTATCTTTTGACCTGGTGGTTTTGTCAACAAGAAGGGTGGTATCTACATGCGAAAGGGGTACAAAAGCGCCCATTCTGGTTGTTATATTTTTAGAGAAAGCAGCAATTACGGTAAGATTATTTTCTTTTAAAGAATCTATATCCTTGGTTAGCCTGGAAATATTCTTCATTTTATCTGTCCGTACATTTCGTTCCTCTTCCAGATCCTGTGTGTTTTCCGGAATTTCTATATTAATGATATAGGTCTCGAAATCTGATTTGGCAAAAGGATACCTTTTCCGGTCATCGGCCGACTTGGGAACCAGGTCCTCATAATAGTGCCCATCCTTCAATACAAGTTGAATAATATCAGATCCTTGGCTAGAAATTAATTCCCCGGTGTTGGCCTTAATGACAGTATTATTTCTTTGAAGATTAGATTTCTTGTGAATGATGACATTATTTAAATATTTATCATTGTCGCCGTATTTGTTGTCCACCTTAATGTTCATTCCCTCAAAATCGCTGAATACCCCTTCTACGATTACAGCAGCAGGTTTTACCTTGGCAATATTTCTTCTAAGGTTATATATTTTCTGCTCAGAAGCAGGGATAACACTATTGGAAAAATAAAAGGCAACTCCTCCCAGAAAGGTAACAAACACGATAACACTTACCATAGAGCGTTGGAGAGATATTCCCGAAGCCTTCATGGCTGCAAACTCATAGCTCTCTGCAAATGCCCCGAATGTTAGGATGGAAGACAGTAATACAGTTAAGGGAAGTACTTTTTCGGTAAGGTTCGGCATTAGGTAAAACAAAAACTTGCCAATGATAATGATATCTAGCCCTTTACCTGCCAAATCATCTATAAACAACCATATCGTCTGGAAGATAAAGATGAACATCAATATCACAAACGAACTTATAAAATTGTACAAAAACCGCTTTAAAATGTATTGGTCTAGTATTCGCAAAGTGCTAGTTTCTTATGATGTAGTAGCCATCTTTTTTATACTTGGCTTCATCAAAAGTAAATAAGGTTTTTGATAACGGCTGATTTGTTTTAAAAGAATTAACAGTAATAGTGGTTTTAGTTCCATTATTGCCAGTCTCTATAAGCTTGTAGATATTCTTGGTTTCTACGTCCACCCCAAGCAATATAGAGGCGATTTCTGAATTTGTATCGATCGGAATTAGTTTTACATATTGGATCTTCCTGCCCTGCACGTTTTGAAGAATATCCCAGGCATAGTTATGCCCTTTTTTGTAAAAAGTAAGCATTTTGGACGGGGTGATGGTATTTTCCTCTTCCGATTGATTTTCTATAGTAACTTCTTCATTTTCAGGAACAATAGTATATACTTTGTTTCCATCGTACAATTGTTGTGATCCAAGATAATTAAAAATATATTTATCTCCCTGCAGGGTAACGTCCCCACGGGTTTCCTGATTAATATTGGCTTCTGCATTCTCAAGAGTATACCTAAATACCACTTCTATGTTTTCATATCCCTGTACCTTATTATAGACCTCATCTAAAAGTGCTTTCGCTTTTTCTGAGTTTTGTGCCAGACAGGCAGAGATGCTTAAAAAACTTATTGCCACTAATGTTACTATTTTCATTGCTTGCTATATTTCTTCATTTAATAATTTGTCTAACGCGGTTAGATCGGATACCAATACCTGACGCGCTTTACTTCCTTCGAACTGACCCACAATACCTGCGGCTTCTAACTGATCTATTATTCTACCGGCTCGGTTATACCCCAATTTCAGTTTACGCTGAATAAGCGATGCAGAACCCTGCTGAGCGGTCACAATAACTTCAGCGGCATCCCTAAACATAGCATCGCGATCCGAAACATTATAATCAATACTTGTGCCAGAGTCTTCACCCACATATTCCGGTAACAAATGTGCGTCTGCATAGCCTCTTTGCGATCCAATATACTCTGTTATTTTAGCCACTTCAGGTGTGTCTACAAAAGCACATTGTATCCTGGTCATGTCGTTCCCCTGTGTAAAGAGCATATCCCCTCTACCAATAAGTTGATCGGCACCCTGAAAATCGAGGATGGTTCTGGAATCTATTTTTGATGTTACCCTAAAGGCCAGTCTGGCAGGAAAATTCGCTTTAATGATTCCGGTAATAACATTCACAGAAGGTCTTTGCGTGGCAATAATCAGATGAATGCCAATAGCCCGTGCCAATTGGGCTAACCGTGCAATTGGAGTCTCCACCTCTTTCCCGGCGGTCATAATCAGATCTGCAAATTCATCGATCACCAAAACTATATAAGGTAAAAACTTATGTCCGTCGTTAGGATTAAGTTTACGTGCTTTAAACTTTACGTTGTATTCCTTAATATTCCGCACCATTGCCAATTTCAGCAACTCATACCTGTTATCCATTTCAATACAGAGCGAATTGAGGGTATTAATTACTTTGGTATTATCGGTAATGATGGCCTCTTCAGAATCTGGTAATTTAGCCAAATAATGACGTTCTATTTTATTGTATAAAGTAAGTTCTACCTTTTTTGGATCTACCAGGATAAACTTAACCTCCGCCGGGTGTTTTTTATACAATAGGGACGTAAGTACGGCATTGAGTCCAACAGATTTTCCCTGACCGGTTGCACCAGCCATTAGCATGTGCGGCATTTTGGCCAGATCCACTACAAAGGTTTCATTGCTAATAGTTTTGCCAAAGGCAATGGGTAATTCCATTTCTGCCTTTTGAAATTTACTTGAGGCGATTACCGAACGCATAGATACTGTAGTGGCCTTTTTGTTAGGCACTTCAATCCCAATAGTTCCTTTACCCGGAATAGGGGCAATAATGCGGATTCCCAATGCGGCAAGAGATAAGGCAATATCGTCTTCAAGATTTTTAATTTTAGAAATACGAACCCCGGCTTCGGGTACAATTTCATATAAGGTAACCGTTGGTCCTATAGTTGCTTTAATTTGCGCAATCCCAATTTTATAATTCTTTAATGTATTTACGATCTTATTTTTGTTTTCCTCTAGTTCTTCCTGATTAATAGTAATGCCGCCGGTAAAACCGTGTTGATCTAGCAGATCTAAATGAGGAAATTTATACTTGCTGAGTTCCAGCGTAGGGTCAAATTCACCAAAATCGGCCACTAATTTGTCTGATAGGATGTCTTTTTCCTCTTTTTCTTCTGTTGTTGTGCTTACTTCCATCGCAATATCTTCCGATGGTTCTACAACAGTGGAAGTTTCTTTTTTATCAGTTAAGGCTTCTTCCTGCAGGTGCGGAATATCCTCTTTATGAGTATAGGTATCTAGTATTACAGGTGTTTCGTCTTCTTTAGACGTTGTAACGGTATCTCCTTTATCTGTTGTCTTAAAATCGGATGCAATAGATGAAGTTTTCGATTTAAAATAATTGGCTATTCCCTCCGGGGTTAATTTTAATAAGCGAACCATTATAATAGTCAGCATAAAGATCAGTAGTAGCAAAACGCCAATTTTACCGGCATAATCCTGTAAAAAATCGTTCATTTCGTAGCCTACTAAACCACCTAATAAGGGTTGTTCTACTGCAAAAAAACCAAGGGTAATAGAAATCCAGATTAGTATTAGTAGTCCCCAAATCCATTTGCTCAGTAATCTCTTGTTGGGCAGACTTAAGAACATATACAGCCCGGTAATACAAAGTAGCGCAGGAAGAATAAAAGAAGCTATGCCAAATCCACGGTACATGACATAATGGCTAACGCTTGCTCCAAATTTGTTTAACAAATTCTTTGCTTGTTCATTTCTGTTAGCAAATTCTGTTAGAAGACTCTGATCCTCTTGCCAAGTGAAATAAAATGAAATAAAAGAGAAAAATAAGGCAATACTAAGTAGTATGAGTAAACTACCCAGAATAATTTTGTTTTGCTTAGACAACCTAAGGGAAAAGCTTTTTTTTGAGGATGTAGGTTTTGACTTTTTTTTCTTAGTAGCCATTAAATTGTTCTCTTCTTGTGCGTAAAAATACAAATTTAAGGAGGAAGCGTAAGGCAGAAGGGATTTAAAAAATTTTAGGAAGGTAAATTATAAGACCTACGATGGTTGCCGCAATAGCTACCATCATCACAGCCCCTGCTGAAATATCTTTAATAAACCCTATTTTAGGATCATGATTTGGTTGAATATAGTCCGATAATTTTTCGATGGCTGTATTAAGCCCTTCGGTACCCAAAACCAATCCGATAGCCATGGTTTGTAGTATCCATTCTATATTGGAGATGTCAAAATAAAACCCTGCGGCTGTTATGATTAGCCCCAATACAATCTGAAGTTTAATACTGCCTTCGGTGCGAATTAATAGAAAAGCACCTTTAAATGCGTAGGCAACTCCATTTAATCTATTTTTTAAAAAGGATTCTTTAGGCATGTTTTAGGGCTTCCAGGGCGGCTTTATAATTAGGTTCATCTGCTATTATTGGCACATGTTCTGTGTAGATAACATTCGATTCTTTATCTAAGATTACCACGGCTCGGGAAAAGAGCGTCTGTAGCGGCCCATCTTTAAATGTTACCCCATAGTCTCTCCCAAAATTACCATCCTTATAGTCTGTAAGCATCTCCAAATTTGTAATTCCTTCCGCCCCACAAAAACGACTGAGGGCAAATGGGAGGTCTTTAGAAATACATAACACGACGGTATTTTCTAATTGCGAAGCGGCTTTATTAAAAGCATGAACAGAACTGGCGCATGTTCCTGTATCTACCGATAAAAAAATATTGAGTACCACCTTTTTGCCTTTATAGTCGGCTAGCGATACCGAAGAAAAGTCATTTTTTGTGAGCGTAAAATCTGGCGCAGGTTCGCCAGGTTTTGGCAAATCTCCTATGGTATTAGAGGATGTTCCGGTAAGTTGAATAAGTGCCATAGCTTGTTTTGGGTTTTAACTCCCGAAAAATATAAAATTTATGGCGGAACCACTTATAAAGGCCAATAAAAAAGGAGGTTATTTTTCTGATGCGGCAAGTTGCCGGATTTTTATGTTCAAGGCCGCGAATAATAAAGTCATCAAAGGACTTAGCCAATTGAAAATAGCAAAGAAAAAATAGTCTGCCACACTTACGCCGAGAACTCCACTATGGTAAGCACCACATGTATTCCATGGAATGAGCACCGAGGTTACGGTTCCGGAATCTTCGAGGGTTCTACTTAGATTCTCAGGGGCCAGTCCACGGTCTTTATATGCTTTTGCGAACATCTTTCCAGGAACAACGATCGCTAAATATTGATCAGAAGCGGTAACGTTTAAGGCAAGGCAGCTCCCCACGGTACTTGCAAACAAACCAAAAGTGGTTTTTGCCATTCCTAATAAGGCCTTGGTTATTCTAGAAAGTGCCCCAATGCCATCCATGATACCTCCAAAAACCATCGCACATACGATAAGCCAAATAGTTCCCAGCATTCCTGCCATTCCTTTAGCAGAAAACAGGTCATTCAGTGCCGGATTATCTGTTGCGATAGAAGTTTTTATGGTAATTGCGTTTAAAATACCTTTGTACCCTGTTTCAAAATTCAATTCTTTAGCATTAGTAATGCCAGCTACAAGATCTGGCTGAAAAAAGAGTGCAAAAACACCACCAAGTAATGTGCCTATCAATAATGCCATAAGAGGAGGGGCCTTCTTAACTATTAATAAGATGACAACAAGTGGTACTATAAATAACCACCCATTGATATTAAATGTAGCATCTATAGACGATATTATACTTGCAGTATCTGCTATCCCTGTGGTTTCTAAATTGAGTCCTATGATTATAAAAACCAGTAACGTAACAGAAATGGTTGGGATGGTGGTAATGGTCATATAACGAATATGTGAGAAAAGTTCTCCCCCTGCCATGGCCGGTGCAAGATTTGTGGTGTCGCTTAGAGGAGACAATTTATCTCCAAAATAAGCTCCGGACAGCACAGCGCCAGCCGTCATCCCAAGCGATATACCCAATGCATCCCCAATGCCTATCAGAGCTATACCCACAGTGGCTGAGGTTGTCCAGCTGCTTCCTGTAGCAATCGAAATAATGGCACATATAACCACACAGGCCCCCAGGAAAATAGTGGGATTTAGTATTTGCAGACCATAATAGATCATGGCGGGGATTATTCCACTAATAAGCCAGGTTCCGGCCAATGCTCCAACCATTAACAAAATAAGCAGAGCCCCTGTGGTCGATTTTACATTTTCGGCAACTTCTGCCAGCATTTGTTTGTATGAGACCTTATTAAAAAAGCCCACCACAGCAGCTACAGCACCACCCATAAGTAAAATGAACTGGTTAGATCCGCCAATGGCGTCATCTCCGTAAACATAGACATTGTAGGCCAGCATGCCTACCAAAGCAACAACAGGTATAAGTGCTTCCCAAATATTGAGTTCTTTGTTTTCTACAATATGTTCGTTCTCCCTGTAAGCGTTGGATTTTTTCTTGGCCATGAAGTTTGGATTAGTTTGCTCGTAATATTACAATTTTGATTACGGTTCTGCAAACCTTTCCTTTTGGCCCAACTTATATAGCTACGGTATCGTCTGCAAGGATTCCCAATTCTTTCATACACGAGCGCATCATGGTGTACGTTCTGTGAATGTCATCATCTAATCCAATAGAAAAACGAATAAGTCCGTCAGACAATCCCATTTCCACTTGTTCTTCCTCAGGTATTTCAGAAGAAGTAGAAGTTCCGGGAGCACTAAAGAGTGTTTTGTAAAAACCAAGACTAACAGCAAGGTACCCCAGATTCTTTTTTTGCATTAATTCCATTAACGCATTGGCATTGTGGAGACTGCCAACATCCAGGGTTAGAATACCGCCAAAGCCGTACTCTTTTACCATTTGTTTTTTCATTATTGCATTACCCGTGTGCGATGCGAGTCCTGGATAAACTACCCGCAATCCGTCTTTTTCAAATTGTTGCGCCAGATACAATGCATTTTCACTATGCTTTTTCATACGGATATGAAGCGTTCTCATATTTTTAAGGATAGAAGATGCCCTCAAACTATCTAGTGTGCTTCCTAAAAGCATTCCGGCACCGCTATTCACATCCTTCAAAGCCAAGCAAAAGTCTTTAGTGCCACAAACAACCCCGGCTACACAATCGCTGGTACCATTAATGAACTTGGTAAGACTATGAATAACCACATCGGCTCCTAGCATAGCCGGAGCTATAGACAAAGGTGAAAACGTATTATCAACCACCAGGGGAATATTATGTTTTTTAGCCAAGGCAGCAAGTCCTCTAATATCTGCTATCTCAAGAAGTGGATTGCTTACTGCTTCGCAATAGATCATTTTTGTTTTAGGTGTAATTGCCTCTTCAACAGCGGCCAATTTTGTAGTATCAACAAAAGAGGTACTAATATTAAATTTTTTTAGAAAGTTTTTCATGAAAGCATAAGTGCCACCATAAATGGTTCTGCTGCTTACTATGTGATCATCGCTGTTACAGAGTTCCAGAATTACTGCTGTTATAGCACCCATGCCACTTGCTGTGACATTTGCCGTTTCTGTGCCTTCTAAAGCCGCCAGGGCCTCTCCCAGATATAGATTGGAAGGGGAGGAGTGCCTGCTGTACAAATAGCACCCTTCAGTATTTCCCTCGAAGGTGTCGAACATCGTCTTGGCCGAAAGAAAGGTATAGGTAGAAGAATCTGAAATAGATGGATTTACACCACCAAATTCACCAAAATTATGGAGTTCCTGAATCTTGTCTGAAGCCTTGTAAGTCATAATATACATTTTAAGGTATAAAAATACAGTTGTATAGATTAAAAGTCAATATATAATTAGTAATATAGAATATAAAACTATATTTGTTATTAACTATAGTTAATTAAACTTTTTAATTAGCAGATTACATCAAATAATAGAAAAACATTCCTATGAACCTTGATATTATTGATAAAAAACTACTGGGATTCTTGCAGGAAGATTGTAAAAAAACCACCAAAGAATATGCCCTTCAATTAAGGATGTCTACCACGGCTGTCTATGAGCGCATTAAACGGTTAGAAAAAACGGGTGTTATTAAAAAGTATGTTGCACTGGTAGACAAAAGCAAGGCCAATAAAGAATTTACAGTGTTGTGTCATGTAAAATTAATTCAACATATAAAGGAGTATGTTTTGCAATTTGAAAGGGAGGTTCAAAAACTAGAAGAAGTTTCGGAATGCTTTCATGTGAGCGGTGATTACGATTACATACTGAAGATTCATGTTACAGATATGACAGCCTACAGAGATTTTATGGTCACAAAACTAACGGCGTTAAATAACATTGGGAGCACCCAAAGTTCCTTTATGATTAGCGAAGTGAAGAATACTACAGCGGTCTCATTATAGGATTCTTAATTCAACTACCGTCAACTGTAAGAGCCAACTAGCCTAATTTACGTACCTTCTATAGCTAAATTAGTTATTCTATGGAACGACAACAGTTTTTAAAATTTGCAGGGGGTCTGGGTTTGCTGACCGTAGGGAGTGCTTTAGTTTCATTTGAGAAACAAGATGAAGAAAAGCTGAATCAGGCACTTGTTCAGGAATTTGTAGGTGCCTCGCACAGAGATATGGATAAGGTAAAGGAACTGTTGGCAGAACACCCCACCTTGTTAAATGCAGCACACGACTGGAAAAACGGAGATTTTGAGACAGGCTTGGGAGCTGCCAGTCATGTGGGATATAAAGAGCTTGTAAAATTCTTTATAGACCAGGGGGCACAAACGAATATTTTTACTGCCTGCCTTTTTGGTGAAACAGAAACCGTTAAGCTCATACTAAAGACATTTCCAAAATCATTACATGCCAAGGGGCCTCACGGGTTCACTCTCCTGCATCATGCTGACAAAGGAGGGGAAGAGGCGCTGGAGGTGAAGGAATATCTAATGCATCTTGGAGCTACCCAAAAAAAAATACCACTGTATTAAACCTATTCTGGGCAACGTTACATATGTTCGGGTGTATTTGGGTTATGGGAGAATAAAAAACATTTGTACTTTTGCGTACGCAGTAATATCCGTAAGAAATTAAACAGCATTTGACCATACTAAAAACAGATTTATGACTCAATACGATGTAGCCGTAATTGGCTCTGGCCCCGGAGGCTATGTTGCCGCAATTCGTTGCGCACAACTAGGAATGAAAACAGCCATCATAGAAAAATATGCTACCCTCGGCGGAACATGTCTTAATGTAGGTTGTATTCCTTCAAAAGCATTGTTAGATTCTAGCCATCATTATGAGGATGCCGTAAAGCATTTTGAAGAGCACGGCATAGAAATACCAGGGGAGATTAAAGTAAATCTGGCTAAAATGATCGGCAGAAAACAGTCGGTCGTAGATCAGACCACCAAAGGGATTCAGTTTTTAATGGACAAGAATAAGATTGAGGTCTTTGAGGGGGTGGGAAGTTTTAAAGACGCAGAACATATTACTATTCAACCAACCAAGGGAAAAGCAATTACCATTGGGGCAAAAAATACCATTATTGCCACAGGTTCCAAGCCAGCTTCCCTTCCTTTTATTTCTTTAGATAAGGAGCGTATTATTACTTCTACCGAGGCACTGGAATTGAAAGAAATACCTAAGCATATGATCATCATTGGTGGAGGTGTTATTGGACTAGAATTGGGTCAGGTGTATAAGCGACTGGGAGCTCAGGTAAGTGTTGTAGAATATATGGACCGAATTATTCCCGGAATGGACGCCGGTCTTTCCAAGGAGTTAACTAGGGTGCTTAAAAAGCAAAAGGTTAAATTTCATCTTTCACACAAAGTGAAATCGGTAGTGCGAAAAGGCAAGAATATTACTGTAAAAGCAGATGATAGTAAAGGTGGAGAGTTGGTATTAGAAGGTGATTACTGTCTGGTGTCTGTAGGAAGAAAACCGTATACGGATGGACTTAATGCTGCAGCTGCCGGTGTAAAAATGGATGATAAAGGGTGTATTGAAGTCAATGCTCATTTACAGACCAATGTATCTAACATTTATGCTATCGGAGATGTTGTAAGAGGCGCCATGCTGGCTCACAAAGCGGAGGAAGAGGGGACCATGGTTGCAGAACTTTTAGCAGGACAAAAACCACACATAGATTATAACTTAATACCCAATGTGGTTTATACGTGGCCAGAAGTTGCCTCTGTTGGTAAAACGGAGGAACAACTGAAGGAAATGGGTGTTGCCTATAAGACAGGTCAGTTTCCTATGAGGGCCCTTGGAAGGGCACGTGCCAGTACAGATATTGATGGTTTCGTAAAAATATTAGCGGACAAAACAACCGATGAGGTACTTGGAGTTCATATGATTGGGGCTCGTTGTGCTGATTTAATCACGGAAGCAGTAACGGCGATGGAATTCAGAGCCTCGGCCGAAGATATTTCTAGAATGAGCCATGCACATCCTACGTACGCAGAAGCAGTGAAGGAAGCTGCACTTGCCGCTACAGATGACAGGGCGTTACACATTTAATAACAGAATCTTCTTGATTCTAAAAACCAGCTTTTTTTACGCTAAAAACCCCGTGTAATTTTTTTGGAAAATCCTTTATTAATTTTGCAATTTTCGGTGTAAATCGTTCTATGCCCGCCGTATTTTGCGTAACATAATACCTATTTGTTTTTTGATGGCTTCCTCATGGCGCTCATATTTTAGAGCCGTAAAAGAACAAACGAACATAAATACAATGGCCCCGGCAATTGCCACCGCAGGGGAAAGTGAATGATCGAAAAAGCGATAAAGACCTGCCCCGGTAAAACTACCGTATAAGATTATGAAATGGATGACGTAGATAGATAGGGTATTCTGGCCAATCCGCAGTATGGTAGGATGTGTTATGAGTGGCCGTACCATCATAAAAATCGCAAAGACGATCAGTACATCTCCCAGGCGTATAAATAAATAGTTATTTGTGAAAAGCGCAAAAAATAAATCTATATCGGTGGCTTCATAAAGCTGAACAAATAAGGGAGAAGACAAGAACATAAGGCTTAATCCTAAGGAGATACATAGTCCTGTGGCCCACTTATAAAGGTCCGAATGATCCTTAAAACGGGTGAACAATACAGAGAGAAAAGCCCCAAAAGTAGTATACCCTACCCACGGGATTATGGTAAAAACGGAACCATTGCTTTTGGTAAAATAATTTGCCAGAGCTTCCGGAAGCGAAGTATAGGACCACTCTTTGTAGACCGGTTCAAATATAAAAAGCAGTAAAGTTGATCCTAGCAATAGTGTTGGAAACAACCACTTATTTCTATGGGCAGATATCCAAAAGATCCCAATGATTGTGAGGATAGAGATGCCTATACAATGCAAAACATCTACGAAGAAAAATGCATCGTACAATTCACCTTGCAATAAGCCAA